>CAYJXJ010000005.1:24636-57432 GCA_964374095.1 uncultured Elusimicrobia bacterium | reverse complement strand
CCCCCCGTTCTCCACGGTTGGGGGCTTTCGGCGGGGTGCCGTGGCCTCTGTTTTCGGCGGGGCCCCTTGGCGGGGGTGGGGGCGGGGGGGGGGGCCGCCCCCCACCGCCTGATTCGCGCAAAAGGTCATATCTTCCAGGCCTTTAGCCGCGGGAAGAACATGCACCCTCCGTCCCAAAGACTCAAAGGCGCGCTTGATCCCCTCCCATTGCGCGCGCGCCGCGGCGCGGTCCACGCCCCCCTGGTGACCCCGCATCCAGGGGTTCTTGACGTCCTTGACCTCGTAGTGCTCCGGCGGGACCATGAGGATGTCGCGGGGCTCCGGGCGGACCGGCAGGGCGCCGACATCCAGCCGCGCGGCCTGGGACTTCGACCGTATCAACACACGGCTATCGCCGCCGTGAACGTCACGATCAGAAGCGTGATCCCGGTCTTATTGACCGTCCCCTCGATCGTCATGCACTGGTCTCGGGAGACTCGTCCTGCCGCGGTGAAGACTTCGACGCTCAACGCGGGGTTTGCTGATCTCATGCCCCAGTGTAGCAATATGTCCAGGCGGTCAACCCGGCCTGGAGACCCCGTTGAACGCGCGGAGCCGCTCCGCGCATTTGTTGCAGTGGCCGCAAGGCCCGCCGCGCCGGGGCGCGATGCACGAAAAAGTCAGGTGCCAGGGCACGCGGCCCGAGCGGCGGAGCACCTGGGTCTTGCTCATCGTCCGGAAGGGAGTCTCGATCCGGAAGCGCCGGCCAAAGCCCGCCGTCAGCGCGTCCTCGAGCCGCGAGAAGAAGGCGCGGCTCGCGTCGGGGAACGGGTTCCCGGAGAGAGTGCCGAGCGCGATCGAGTCGATGCCGCGCCGGGCGCAAAACACCCCGGCGCAAACGGCCAGGAGCAGATTGCGCCCCGGCAGGTAGACGGCCTCGTCGCGGCTGCGGGCCCCCGGAACCCCGCGGCCGCCGAAGGCCCAGTGTCTTTCGCCGACCAGCTTCTTGGCCGGGGCCCGGAGCACGCTCAAGCCCTCGAGCCGGGGCGAAGCCATCCCGGAGAGCAAGCGCCGCAGGCGGCTCAGCTCCACCGGCTCCCAGCGGCAACCGCTGCGCACGTACACGGGGAATACGCGATCCCCGCGCTTAAGCAGCCAGCCGATCAACGCCGCGCTTTCCACCCCGCCGCTGACGAGCGCGCAGGAACGCCGGGTCTTTCGATGGCGCCGCATGGCGGCATTCTAATAAAATGGGACGAGCGATGCCGACCCCCGCGCGCGAGGATTGGTGGAAGAGGCACTTCGACGCCGACTCGCTCTCCGGCTATGGACTGACCCGCAAGACCGCGCGCGAAGTGAAAGGCGCCGCCACACTGCTCGGCCTCAAGCCGCCCGCCGACATACTCGACCTCGGCTGCGGCGCGGGACGCCACGCCTTGGGCCTGGCCGCCCTGGGCCATCGCGTGACCGGGCTCGACTGGTCTCGGACGCTTCTGTCCGCGGCATCCCGCTCGGCCAAGGCCTCCGGGCTCACGGCGCGCTTCCGGCGCGGCGACATGCGCCGCCTGCGCTGGAACAGGCGCTTTGACGCCGTGATCAATCTCTTCACCTCGTTCGGCTACTTCGAAACCGAGGCCGAGGATCTCGCCGTTCTGCGCGGGGTGCGCCGCGCCCTGCGCCCCGGCGGCGTCTTCTTGATCGACCTGCTCAACAAGCAGTGGCTGTTGCGCCATTTCAGCCCGAGCTTCCGGCAGAGGACTCCCGAGGGTTCGGTCGTGCGCGCCCTCAACCGGCTCTCGTTCGACGCGCGAACCAGCCGCCTCTCCAACCATCGCACCCTCACCCTGCGGGGAGGCCGCACGCGGGAGACCTTCCTCCGGTTCAAGGTCTATGGTCCCGATGATCTCCGGGAGCTCTTCGACGCCTCGGGGCTCAAGCTCAAGCGCCTCTGGGGCGGCTTCGACGGGCGGCGCTACGGGAAGGACACCTTCCGGCTGATCGCGGCGGCTTCGCCGCGGGGTTAGGGTGGCGCTCCCCCAAAATCCAGATGGGTAGACGGTCGCCCGCTTTCTCTCTCACGCTTTCGCGCGCGGCCCGCCGTCTCGTTGCGGCAGAGAGGACTCGTCCAGCTCTGCTGGACTGTCCCTTCCTATGATTGATTGGAATGGGACGCAGATCGATCCCGCCGTCGATGCCTGCGACGGCGCGAGCGCCTCCAACTCCACGGTCGTTTGCGGTCCCGCGACCCTAGCCGACTCGCGCCGACGCGAGTTCTCGGCTGGCCCGCGGTGCCAAGCTTGTAGAGCTCCGCCCGGGCGGAGTTCGCCATCTCCCGCAGACGACTCCGGCCAGACGACGATTCGGGACGTCCATCCCCTCGACCAGCTGCCTCCATCGGTGGAGGCAGTCATCCCCCGGCGCGGCCTGAAAAGTCCGGGAACATGGAGCGCCTGGCCCTTGCTCTACGCTTCTTGCGGACCCGGCCTTGCGGCGATGCCCTTGCGCTTTGCTATCCCTTCGCCTCCATCAGGCTGGGAAGAGGACTTTCACCTCCAAGCTGTCGGCCCTGTTCGGCACGCAAACAGAAGGCCCCGGAGCGGCCTGCGCTTCCAATATCCTGGAGGCGCAGGGCTCCGGGGCCCGCGGCCGAGTGGGGGGAACTACTCGACCAGCTTGCCCGCGTCGATGAGACCGAATCCTTCTTCCTGCTTCGTCAGGCCGACGGTCTTGGAGGCTTTCTTAAGGGCCGCCATGACGCCGTCGGGACCGCCGATGCCGCGGGCGCCCTTGGCGACGGCCAGCGCGGCGAGTCCCGCCACGTGCGGGGCCGCCATCGAGGTGCCCGAAAGGCTGACGGTGTTGTTGTTGAGCCAAGTCGAGACCACGAAAAGTCCGGGGGCGATGAAGTCGACCGCGTCGCCGCGGCTTGAGAAGTCCGTGATCTTGTCCTCCCAGTCCATGGCCGCGACCGCGATGGTCTCGGGATAAGCCCCGGGATAGCCCACCGCGGCGCCGGAGTTGCCCGCCGCCGCCACCACCACCACGCTGCGGGCCGCGGCGTAGCGGACCGCCCGGTGAAGCATCTCGCTGGGGCTGGGCGAACCCAGGGACATGTTGGCGACCTGCATGTCGTTGTTGGCCGCCCAGATGACGCCCTTGATCACGTCGCTCAAGGTCCCGGAGCCCTCGGAATCAAGAACCTTGACCCCGTAGAGCTTGACCTTGGGGGCCACGCCGACCACGCCCCGGCCGTCGCGTTTGGCTCCGATCGTGCCCGCCACGTGCGTCCCGTGCCCGTTGTCGTCCTCCCAACTGCCGTCCTTCTCGGTGTCCTCGATGGCGTTGTAGCCGCCGACGACCTGGCCGGCCAGATCCGGATGACCGCTCTTGATCCCGGTGTCGATCACCGCGACCGTGACCCTCTTGCCATCGGTGACACCCTGGCCCTCGGTGACGTCCCACGCCGCGGGGGCCTTGACTCTCTTGATCCCCCAGGTGAGCTCGCCCTGGACCATGGCGAACAAGTTTTGGGGCTTGAAGGGCTTGAGTCCCCCCAGCACCGCGCCCAAGGTCGGAAGCGGAGTCCCCGCGAAGGAGACCGCCTTGGCCTGCTCGATCCACTTCACCTTATAGTCTTCCTCGATGATGAGCGAATCGCTCCCGAGCCCCATGTTGGTCGCCGGCTCTTCGGCGAACACGTCGAGGCGGAAGGTCTTGCGCGCCGCCGTGGGAGCCGGCGCCGAGGGGGCCTTGCCTTCAGGCAGTTCCACGACGAAGGCCTCGTACTCATCGGCGGTGTTGCCGTTGCTCTTGATGGCGGCGAGGGTCTTGCCGCCCAGGGTCTTGAGCGCCTCGGCTCGGGCCGCAGGACCCATGCCGGGCTTGAAGCCCACGATATAGCGCTTGCCGGCGGCGCTGGCTGGGACGGTCGAGATGACGAGGGCCGCCAGCAGGTTGGCTCGGAATGCATGCCGCATGAAACTACCCCCCGGCCCGGAGTGGATCCCACCGCGCGAGCATTCGGGTGTAGCGGTGGTGAGTGGCTCCGGGACCTGGTTGCCTGGGACCAAAAGACCTGGTTCCATAAGTACCAGGAGTATGGGCCCTAGTCCCAAATCGCGCCTGGGTCCCCAGGCCTACGATTTTTGGGTCTGAGGGCCCACGCCCCCGTGGGCCCAAAGACCCACCCATCGACGGAGACGCGTCCGAGCCGGCGCAAAAAAAAGTGTTGACGAAGTCGGGATCGCGGGCTATACTGGGAATGAGCAAGACGCATCGCTCAGCTTCAACGCCGGACTTAGGTGGGACTGCGATGAAGAGACCGCTGAAAAAGGGGCCGCAACGCCTGAGGGGCGCATCGGGTCGGAGAGATTCCTACGAGCGGCCGCTGGAGTTTGAACGCGGCTGGAATGAATTGGAGTCTCGCGCCGACTCGCTCAGGATGGACTGGGGCAGCCTGGCCGCCCAATTGGGAATCTCAGCCCGGGACTAGGGCGCGCGCGCCTGCGTCTCCTGCGTTTCCAAGTGCGGGAGACGCAGGTTCTTGGAGGCGCAAGGGACTACGCCGAGGGGTCCTCCTCCTGGCGTATTCGCCGCAGCCGCACCGTTCTATCTCTCACCTGCCTGCCGAACTTCTCGATAAGCGACTCCACCAGCCTCGCCGCCTCGCCCGACCAGCGCCGCAGGGAGTGACCCTCCAGCAGCAGATGCGGGTCGAGCCGGCACACCTCCGGCCAGACCGAAGAACGCCTGAGCTCGCTCTCGAGTTCCTCGAAGGCCTCCGGGCTGTGCGTTCGGGTCGGCAGGCGGGTCTCGGTGCGATCGCCGATGGCGACTTCCCCTTCCGGCCCCGAGAGGACCTTGGCTCCCAGCGAGTCGGCCAGCTCGATGATCGGATCCTTGAGCCTTTCGAGCTCCCGCTCCAACTGCTTGAGCTCCTCCCGCAGTTCCCGTCGCTTGGCGTCAAGCGCCGCGTACTGCTCGACGAGCCTGACCCCCGGGTCCTTGCGGCGCTGCGCCGGGGGAAGGACCTTCAGGGCCTCCTCATGCCTGAACAAGGGGCAAAGGTCCCGGTACTCGCACCAGTCGCAGAGGGCGCTGCGCCGGGGGTGGAATTCGCGGTCACGCTTGATCCGCGCGATGAGTCCCCCGATCTCCTCCCCGAGGGCCGCGCGCTGCTCGGGCGTGCGGCATGACTCCAGGGTCTTTCCGAAGCGAAGATAATGCCAGACCAAGCGCACGTCCCGGGTGTCCGGCCAGGCGTGGCGCACGGCCATGTCATAGACCGCCAATTGACGGTCGCGGTCGACCTGCTCCTGGGTCGGCAGGGTCGCGCTCGTCTTGTAATCGTGGATCTCCACGACCCCGTCGGGCCGCCGGGTCAGACGGTCGATGAAACCGGCGATCCGGTATTCATGCCCGTCGACCTCGACCGGGAAATCGACTTGGCGCTCGACCTCGTGCGCGGGCGAGGGATCGAAGGGGGACGAGGCTTCGAAGAACCCCTTGAGGCACTTGATCCCGATCCGGCGCCAATCGTCCGGGGAGGAGCCGTCGCGGATGCGGATATCCTCCGACCAATGGGCCTCCCATTCCGATTCAAAGGTCCCCAAAACCTGCTTGGCCTTGGGCTCCCGTCCGTTCATCAGCGCCCGGTAGAGCTCCTCCAGAGCCTTGTGCACGCAGGTGCCCAAGAAGGCCTCGATGGAGCGCGCGTCGCGCTTGATGCGGTCCACGTAACGGTAGCGATAGCGGCGCGGGCAATCTTCGTAGCTGTCCAAGCGCGACGGGGAGAAGCGCGACGAGGTGTCCACCTTGACGCCCTCCGGCTCCGAAGTCATGGGAGGATTTCGAGCAGGGCGAAGTGGAGGTACTCGGTTTCCGGCATGGCCAACAGGATCGGATGATCGGCGGCCTGGCCGCGCAGGGCCACAAGCCGGACGCGACGGCGGGCTTTCGAGGAGGCGGCGCGCAGCATCTCGACGAAAGCCTCGCGCGAGAGATGATGGGAGCAGGAACTCGTCGCCAGGAGTCCCTCGGGCGGGAGCGCCCGCAAGGCCAAGGCGTTGAGTCGTTCGTAGGCCCTCAGCGCGCGGGGAAGGTCCTTGCGCGACGGGGCCAAGCTCGGCGGATCGAGCAGAATCATGTCGGGCCCCGCCCCCTCCGCGGGAGCGGCGGCCCCGGGGCCGCCGAAATCCTCCAAGGCCTCGGCGGCGTCTCCTTCCTGGAAACGCGCCGCGGCCAGGGAGTTGAGTTCGGCGGAACGCGCGGCCAAGGCGATGGCGGGTCCCGAGCTGTCGACGCCGAGCACGCGCCGCGCCCCCGCCCGGGCGGCATGGAGCGAGAAGGCCCCGGTGTAGCAGTAGAGGTCCAGGACGACGCGGTCCTTGAAGTACGGCCGCAAGAAGGCCCGATTCTCGCGCTGATCGAAGTAGCAGCCGGTCTTCTGCCCGCCGGCGATATTGACCAGGAATCGCAAATCCCCCTCCCGGATTTCCATCTCCTGGGGGACCTCCCCGAATAGGACCCGGGACTCGGTGGGAAGCCCTTCCAAAACTCGGGCCCGGTGGTCGTTCTTAAGGAAAATGCACCGCGGCCGGAGCAGTTCGGCGAGGGCCTCCCCGATTTCGGAGACTCGCCGCTCCATCGCGGCCGAGAGTATCTCCACGCTGATCACGTCCCCGTAGCGGTCGACGACCAGCCCCGGCAGCCCGTCGGATTCCCCGAAACAAAGGCGGTAGGAGGTCTCGCCGGGGTAAATCCTCTCCCGCAGGCTCAGGGCCGTCGACAATCGCGCCCGGAAGAAAACCGCGTCGACAGCCACCGGCCGCCGCGAAATCAGGCGCCAGGCGATGAGGCTATGCGGGTTGTAGCTCCCGAAGCCCAGGGACCGGCCCGTCGCCGAAACCGCTTCCAGCACATCGCCGGCCCTGCCGGCTCCCTGCGCGATCTCATTGGAGAAGACCCACGGATGGCCCGCCAAAAGCCGGCGCTCCCCCCCCGGCTTGAGCCGAACGACGGCCGACAATGGAGTCGGCGCGTCCCCGGAGGGCGGCCCTTCTCCTTTCCCGGAGGGGGCGGCCGACAATGGAGTCGGCGCGTCCCCGGAGGGGGCGGGCACCGGGGCGGCGCTCACGCGGCCTCCACGGCATCTCCGGCCCGGGCGCGGAATCGAGCGGCGAAGCTCGCTCCATTGACGGAGAGCTCCACCAGGCCCGCGGAGCCGACCAGGGCCAGAGGCCGGCCCGCCACGACATCGCCGTAGCACCGACGCAGCGGGCCCAGGGAGCGCCCCGCGAATCGCAGGGTCCGCCCCTCGGCGTCCGCGGGCGACAGATTGGTGACCGCGTTGCCGAAGCGATCGACCACGAGAATCTCCCCCCGCGCGCGCGCGCCGACCCGGCGGAGTCCGGGAAAGGGGAGGCGCTCCCAATGCGGCGCGCGCGGCCCCAGGGAGGAAGGCGGCAGGCCCAGGCTCAGGCGCGCCGCGACGGGGGCGAAGATGTCCCGGCCGTGGAAGGTGGCGCCGACATCGGGAAGAAAGAGCTTGCGGTTGGAGACTTCCCGGACTTCCTTGAGCGGAAAGCCGGCGTGCAGCCAGCCGATCAGGCCGTTATCCGGGAATAGGAATTGCGCCTTCTCGGTCCGACCCCAAAGGATGCGCCGGGTCCCGCCCACGCCCGGATCCACGACCGCGACGAATAGGGCTCCGGCGGGAAAAAACGGCGCCGCGCTCCTCAATGCGAAGGCCGCCCCGCGCCGGTCTTGAGGAGCAAGATCGTGGCAGAGATCGACGATCTCGGCCTTGGGATTGATTCCCAGGATGACCCCCTTCATGATGCCGGCGTAAGGATCGCGCAGCCCGAAGTCCGTCAGGAGAGCGATGAGGCGGGTCATGGGACGAGGCCGCCACTATACAAAGTATCGCGGGGCCGCTCCCAGGCCGCCGGGGGGGACCGGACGCCCGGCGATTCGAGCTTGAAATTCTCCGGCTCCGGACCTATACTCAAGGAAAGAGAGGACCGGGACTTTGAACGACTATTCCCCGCAGCGCCCCGACCCCGGCTCGACTCGAGGCTTTATTCCCCGCCCGTCGCCAGCCGGCGGCAGGGCTTCCAAGAGGGGGCTGATTCTGGCCCTGGCCGCGGCCGCGGCCTTCGGTGGTTATGCTCTTTGGGGGCCCCCCTCCCCGCCGGCCGCTCGGAGTGCTTCCGCCCCAGGTCCCGCGGCGGGAGCCGCCGCCCGCAACGCCGCGGCGCGGGATAGGGTCGAACCCGAGGCCGCGCCGCTGGAGCCGCCCGCGGCGACCCCCGCGGCCGACGAGACGAGGGCCTCCCTCGCCTCCCTGGTCGCCCTGCCCGCCGCGCTCCCCAGCCCCCCCGCGGCGCCGGCCGGGCCGATGCCGGCGGCTCCCGTCGTCACCCTCACCGACTTCTCGGACCAACCTCACCAAACGGGTTCCGGGGCAAGACGGCTGAGAACCATCCCCAACATCATGCCGGTCGCCGATACCCACGGGAGCGGGAGCGGCGGACTCCGCGGCCTAAGCCTGAGACGCAACGCGACCCCGCGCGGCCCCGTCCAGGGCACCCCCTCCTCGCCGGGCTCCCCGGCGCTTTCTCCCTGGCCCGTGAGCAAGACCATGCCCTCAGGCCTGCGCCCGTGCAACCTCGGCCAACAAGCCCTCGTGAGAGTTTTGGGAGTGACCCGGCAAAACGCCCAAAAGAGGCTGGGCTGCGATCCCTCGCCCTAGTCCCTCAGGGCGTTGTCGGGGCCGGCGCCGAGGAAGCCCCCCCGGCGGCGGCCCCGGGGTCATCGTAGCGGCAGACGATCTGGCCCGCGGAATCCACCTCGAAAGACACCGCGCGGGCTTTCTTGGCCCGCGCCGCGACCAGCGCGGAGGCGAAGAGGTCGAAGAGGATGCGTTCGAGCTCCCGGATGCCGAAACGGCTGACCTTGTGGTTGGCTTCCAGGGCCTGGGCCAGGAGCTCCGGCGCCACGAACTTGACCTCCAGGCCGTAGTCCTTGCCGATGCGGGCGATCTTGAGCAGGGAGATCTCGGCGATCACCATGCCGGTGAGGGGCTTGAACACGCACACCTTGTCCAGACGCCCGAGAATCTCGGGCCTGAACACCTTGGCGTCCGCGAGGTAGGACTTGATCGCGTTGAGGAGCGTCCGGTAATCGGTGATCCCCTTGACCGCCTTGGCGATCTCTTCGGAATGGGCGTTGCTGGTCAGGACGACAACGGCCTGGGTGAAGTCGGCCGTGTTGCCGCTGCCCTGCTCGGTCAGCCGCCCCTCCCCCATCAGCTGGAGGAGAAGGTCGAAAACCAGGGGATGGGCCTTTTCGATCTCGTCGAAGAGCACCACCCGCCGGGGATTGGCGAACATCGGGCGGGTGAGCTGCCCGCCCATCTCCGAGCCCACGTAGCCGACCGAAGACCCGGTCAAACGGGCCTTGGCCATGTCGGCGGTGGCGAGCTCCGAGCAATCGAAGCGAAGGATGTTCTTCTCATCCTCGTAAAGGAATTCGCCGATGGCCTTGGCCAGCTCGGTCTTGCCGGTGCCCGTCGGCCCGAGGAAGAGAAGATTGCAGATGGGCTGGCGGCGCTGCTCCTTGAGCCAGTTGAGGCGGATCGTGCGGGCCGCGTCCTTGACGATCTCATCTTGACCCTTGACGCGGGACAACAGGTGGGCGACAAAGGCGTTCTCATCGATGTCCCGCGTCTGGGAATCGAACTGGGTATCCTTGATGATCCCTTTGAGGCGTTCCCAGTCCGTCATTTTGTTGAGGTCGGTCATGGATTCCCCCGTAGTTCCCTCATTCGAAGACCGCCTGAAAGTCCGGCGGGAGGTTGGCGGTCCCCTTGAGGGTGATGTTGATCTTGTGAGCCTTGGAGTAAAGATAGGGTCCCTTGTGATTGCCGGTGTAGTCGCTTCCGTGCGACTGCAGGCGCCCGGACCCGTGGAAGGCCACGCCGCATTGATTGGCTTGCACGCGCGCGCCATCGAGGAAAGCCGCGCCTCCGTCCAACTCCACGCCGCAGCCCTTGTTGCCCAGGATTTCGGCGCGGATCACGTGGAGCTCGGCCCCCGAGGCGATCCGGACCCCCGCGGCGGAGTTATCCTCCACCACGGCCCGGTGCAGCATGACGATGGCCCCATCGGAGAGCCGCAGGGCGTCCTGCCGGCTCAAACCGATCCGCGTCTCATCCAGCCTCAGATTGGACTTTCCCGAGGCCTCGACGCCCGAGGCGTTGCGGCTCAAGGTGGAGCCCTGATCGTCCACCTGCGACCCCCCCCCGGCGAGGATGGCCGCGCCGGTCTGCCCCTCGAAATCCGACTTCACGATATCGGCCCGGGACTGATCCTTGACGACCAGGGCGTTGGCATTGGATCCGAGGCGGCATTTCTTGAGAACCACGCGGCTGCCCTCGGACGCCCAGATGCCGTCCTTGGAATTGAGGGCGACCTCCACCTCCTCCAACCGCACTTCGCTTTGGCCTTTGAGCCAAATCCCGTAGCGGTTCCGCTCGAACTTGCCGCCGCGCACGTTCGCCGACGACCCTTTCCCTTCGATGATGAGCCCGGTCGCCGCCCCGAAGACCAGGACGGCCGACATTTCCGCCCGCGCGCCGCCGGTCAGGTCCACGCCGACCGAACCGGCCTCGATTTCCGATCGCGCGATCGAGAGGCGGGTCCCCGCGGCCGCCGCCCCGGTTCCTTCCCGGCCCGCCTTGAGGCGGACCTCGGCGAGCTCGACGCCGCCGCTCGCGGCGCGCAAGGCCGCGCTGCCTTTGGGCCCGTCGTTTTCCACCGTGAGGTGGCTCAGGCCGAGCCACCCGGAGCGCAGCTCGATGGTCTGCGCCAGGGATGAGTGGATCCGGACATCGGTCCTCTCAGCGCCCTGCCCCCGCACCGAGACCGAGGCCGCCACGACCAGACTCTCGGAATACAGGCCGGGCCTGACGAAGACCACCTCCCCGTCGCCGGCATTGGCGAGGGCCTCCGAAAGACGGCTGGTGTCGGCCCCCGCCCCCGCGGAGACGTCGACGATCCAATGCCCGGGGGTCCGGGGTTTCATGCGGCGGGACCGGGCGCCGCCCCCTCCGGGGACGGCGGCCCCGGGGCCGCCGCGGGGCCGCAGAATCGCCGGGAGGCTCGGCTTGGGCAAGCGCCAGTAGATCAGACCGTGAGCCGTGAGGCCACCGGAAAGAATGACGAGGAAGGCCATGATCTGAATCCACGGGTCCTGGAGTCCTCTTCGCATTTTATCTCCGCTTGCCCGCGGGATCGGCAGAGAAGATATCGTACCGGCCGAAGGAGCGGCGCGCGGGGGACCGGGGGGAGCCGACGGCCCGCGCGGCCAACGGAACATCGGGGAACAGCTTTCGGACCACTGAGAGGCTCGGGTCGTCCCGAACCACCGAACCACGCCGGTTGGGCTTGAGCACGGCCCCCGGCAAGCTCAGCCGGGAGTCCTCCATGGCAAGGATGCCGCAGGCGTTTCCCGTGACCACGGTCTTCTCCAGGCGGATATCCGCGGCATGGGTCTCGATGCCGCAGGCGGCGTTATCGGCGATGGAACCTCCGGAGACGCGCACCATCGCCCCGCCCCACGCCAGGAGGCCGCCGTGCCGACTGCCCGAAACCGTGACATTCGTAAGCCGGAGGCTGGCCTCATGCGCCGCGGTAACCCCGAAAGTCCGCGGGCTCTTAAAAGACGTCTGGGATATCTCCGCCTTGGAACCGGCTCCCATGACCATCACTTGGCCTTCGCCCTGCTCGAACTCGCAGTCGAGCGCCGTCAACTCCCCGGCCTCGACTTTGATCGCCAGCACCGCATCGGAGACCCGGATCTTGACCCGTTCGAGCCGAAGGCGTCCTCCGCCCACGGCCACGGCGGTCCCCGGGGGCCCGCCGGCGACGTCGCCGACAATCGAGAGATCGGTGATCAGCGCCTTCCCCGCGGCGATGACCAGTCCAGGCGGGGTATCGGCGCGGAGAACGGCCGGCGCCTGCCCGGGAGGCGGGCCGGATATGACGACGGAGCGCTCGATGGAAAAGCCGGCCGGATAGGTCCCGGAGCGCAGGGCGATGACGTCGCCGTCCTTCGCGCTAAAGATCGCGTCGGCAAGGGATTCGGTGTCCGAGCCGGGGCCCTTCCCGGCGTCGACCACCCAGCGTCCCGGCGTCGCGGCCGTAATTCGGCGCGAGATGCCGGCGCCGGAAAGCCGGGGTCCGGGGCTGCCCCCCAAGACCGCGGCCGGCTGGCCGCCGTCGGCCGCCACGCCCGGCGGTCCGCCGTAGTCAAATAGCGGGGCCGAGATGGGATGGCGGACGGCGCCCGGATCGTACCTCGACGTTTCGGACCGGAAGGCGCCCCCGCTCTCCGGCGCGGCGAGCGGGGAGGCGGGCCGGGCCGCGGGGGAACCGGCGGGGGGCGCGATGGAGGCCTGTTCCCAGGGACTCCTGAAGGGCTCCCGCATGCGGGCGATCACGCCGTAGGCGGTCAGCAGTCCGGAGATCAGGGCCAGGGCCAGGAAGATCTGCACCCAGGCGTCCTGGATCGGTCCCGGGGCGGTCACGATGACTCTTGGAGGCGGACGGCGAGCTCGCCGCTGCTGCGGTCGATGTCCAGCCGGACGTGGCGCGCCCCACCCTGGCGCGCCCTCTCGATCGAGGCGTCGGTCAGAGTTTGAATGAAGTGCGCCAATTGGCGCACCCCGTACTCGCGGAACTCCGCGTTCTTGCGCATGGCCTCGACGATGAGCTCGGGGTCGGCGTAGGTGACCTCGATGCCGAATTCCCGCCAATACTTGGCGATCTGGAGGCAAGCCACCTCGGCGATATGGATCGGGGCCAGCTCGTCCATGAAGATGATCTCATCAAAGCGCGCCAAGAATGCCTTCTCGAAACCCGCCTCCCGGGCCAACGCGTCCCGGAGGCGTCCGATGCGGCCGGCTTCGTCGGAGGTCTCGCGCATGACGCGCCGGACCTCGGCGGCCCCGCCGTTGCAGGTCGCGAAAACCGCGCAGGCGTTGAACAGCACGCTGCGGCCGGAACTCTTCTCCCGGCAATAGGCGGTGTCGAGTATGTTGTAGAGGCAGTGCTGGATGTCCCGGTGGCACTTGTCGATCTCATCGAGGATGACGACCCGCTTCGGGTTTTCGAGGACCGGACGGGTGAGCGCGCCGCCGACCTCGTAGCCGGGCTGGCCCGGCGGGGGTCCCAGGAGCGTGTAGACGTCGTCGGAATGCTTGAACTGGTTCATGCGCAGGAGGACGGGCTCCGCCTCCGGATAGAGCGCCTCGGAGACGAGTTCGGCCAGGAAAGTTTTCCCCGTGCCGGTGGGGCCCACGAGCATGAAGTCTCCCAGGGTGCGCTTGCGGCCAGCGAGGCTGAGCCCCTGTTGTAGCCGCCGCAGTATGCGGTCGACCGCCTCATCGTGGCCGCGCAGATTGCCCTTGATCCAACTCGAGTACCTGATGACGTCGACGGAGCGCAGCTGCCGCACCCCCAGGGACTCCGGGCTCTCGGAATGGGGGCCGACCTCCCGGCGCAGCTGCATGAGCCGCCACCAGAGGCCGATGAGGCTCACGAACAAGATGATGGGCGCCGATTCCGGAAATCGCTGGTAGAGCGTGACGAGCCCGCTGCCGATGCCGACGAGAGCCATGACCAGGATGAGCGGGTGGAGGGAGCCCGTTCTGGTCACTATTTGAACCCGATGGTCCAGACCTCGGTCTCGCCCGGGGTCATGCTCCGGGTGCGCATCTCACCCACCGATGATTGGGCGCCGAAGGTGATGCCGCCGCCGCCGTCGTGAATGCCGACCACTTCCAGGCGGTGGGTATGGCCGGGCTTCAAGGGGATGGTGAGCTCGGCTCCGGCATGGCTGATCGTGACCCTGCCGACAGGAACGCCGTCGACGAGCAAATCCACGATATCGCCGTCCTGGTCGGCCCAGTCGAAAAAACGGAAGGTGAATAGGCTCATGGACCCGTCGGCGATGGCCTGACGCAGCGCCGACGGGGCCGCGGCGAGGTCCGGCAGGGGAGCCGCCGGTGGCGCGGCCGGCGCGGTCAAGGACTCGAGGCCGGCGCGCGGCCGTTCCGGGGAAGACGCCGCGGGCTCGGGCTGCGGGGTGACCTGCCCGCGGGCGGCCGACAATGGAGTCGGCGCGTCCCCGGAGGGCGACGGTTCTCCCTTCCCGGAGGGGGCGGCGGGGGTTCCAGGCGCGGCCGTCGCCACCGTACCGCTCTGCTCGCGGCGAATCGCCGCGCGCGCGATCTCGGTCGCCTTGGCGTCGCGATCCCCAAGGCTCACGAAAAAAACTCGTTCCTCCCGGCTTTGGGCCGCCGCGACAGGCCCGGAAGGCGCCGCGGGATTCGGGGGCGAAGTGAAAATCCCCGAAACGGCGGCATAGCCCAGCCCTAGCGCCAGGACCGCGCCCGCCGCCGCGGCGGCCCCGAGGGTCCGGCGGGACTTGGGGGCGGGGAACTCCGGCTTCGGGAGGTAAGAGCCGGAAGGGGCGGGGGCGCTTTCCGGCGATGCCCCGCGCCCCTCATCGGGACGCGGCGCGCCTTGGGATTGGGGATCCATTCGGTTTCCTTAAGTATAATCTGTCTACGCGGGCTTTGCCAGGAGAGCCTCTCCTCACGCCGCGCCGCCGCGCCTCAGGAGCTCCGCGATCTCCCCGCCGTAAGAGGCGGGATCGAAGCACGCGGCCAGCGCCGCGGGCTTGAGAGCCTTGGAAACGGCGGGCTCCTGGCGCAGCTCATCCAGAAAGGGGCGCCGGGATTTCTCGGTCCTCAGGGCCGCGCGCTGGACCGCCTCGTAGGCCTGGGTCCGTCCCAGCCCCGAGTCGATGAGCCGCAGCAGCACTTTCTGCGAGTAAACCAGCCCCAAGGAAGACTCGAGGTTGGCCTTCATGCGCTCGGGATAGACTTGGAGTCCCTCGAGGACCGCGGCCATGCGCCGGAGCATGAAGTCCACGAGGATCGTCCCATCGGTCATGGCGACGCGCTCGACCGACGAATGGCTGATGTCGCGCTCGTGCCAGAGCGCGACGTTCTCGACGCAGGCGTCGGCGTACGAACGCACCAAGCGGGCGAGCCCGCAGAGATTTTCGCAGAGCACCGGGTTGCGCTTGTGGGGCATGGCCGAGGAGCCCTTCTGCCCCTCGCCGAAAGGCTCCGACACTTCAAGAACCTCCGTCCTCTGCAAATGGCGGATCTCAACGGCGTAGCGCTCCACGGCCGCCGCCGACAGCGCGAGGGCCTGCATGTACTCGGCGTGGCGGTCCCTGGGGACCACCTGGGTCGCCACGGGCTCGGGCCTGAGGCCAAGGTTCCCCAGGACCTCGGCCTCGATCTCAGGGGACAGATGCGCGAAGGTGCCGACCGCTCCCGAGAGCTTGCCGAACGAGATGGAGTCGCGGATTCGGAGGATGCGCCCGACATTGCGCTGGGCCTCGGAATGCCAGCCGGAAAGCTTGACCCCGAAGGTGAGGGGCTCGGCATGGACTCCATGGGTGCGGCCGGCCATCCACGTCCCGCGGTGGCGGCGCGCCAAGGACTTCAGCCGGGCGCCGACCTCGGACCAGCCCTTGAGGATAAGGTTCGCGGCGTCGCGAAGCTGAATCGCCAGCACGGTGTCAAGGACGTCCGACGACGTCAGCCCGTAGTGGAGATACCGCGACAGGTTGGGCGCGGAGGCGCCCGCCTCGGCCAGGGCCGCCGACAGGATGCCCACGAGCTCGTGGCCGGATTTCGCCTCGAACTCCTTGGCGCGTCCGGCGAGGGGCCGGTTCACGATTCCCCGCAAGACCTTCAACTCGGAGCGCGGGACCGCCTTGCGGACCGCCAGGGCCTCCAGGAAGGCCGCCTCGACCTGGAGGATCAGCCGGACGCGGGCCGCCTCCGACCAGAGGCGGCCCATCTCGGGGCGGGTGTAGCGCTCGATCATTCCCCTCCCCCGCCCGCGAAACCGGACGCCCCCGGGGGACGCGCCTCGCTCAGGGGGACCTTGCCGGCGCATTGCGGGCAGGACTCAGGCGGCGAAACTTGAAGCGGGTAGGTGATCAAGGTTCGCACCGGGACGGACAACGACAGCGCCGCGATCGAACGGTCCACGATGGCCCCCACCCCGATCACGCGCGCCCCGTAGGCGGTGGCCAGTGATACCACCTCCCCCGTGAGACGGCCCGTCGTCATCACGTCCTCGACGACCAGGGCCCGCTCTCCCCGTTGGAGCTTGAAATCCCTTCGAAAACCCAGGACCCCCTCGTTTCTCTCCGCGAAAATCGCTCGACAGCGGCGCGCCCTCGCGACTTCCTGGCCCAGCACGACCGACGGCGTGCCGGGAGAGATCACCACGTCCACGGCCTGCGGGAACTTGGCCGAGATCGCCTTGGCGATGCGCTGGGCGACGTGCGGGTACTGCAGGACCAGCGCGGTCTGGATATAAACCGGGCTGTGCAGTCCCGAGGCCAGCCGGAAGTGCCCGGAAACGACAGCCCCGTGCTCCTGCAGCAAACCCAGAACATCCATCTTCTTCAAAGGTGCCATCAAGCCTCCTTGGGGTCACATCCTAACATCTAACACATTCGAGGATTATGTCAGATGTTAGGATGTGACCCTCCCTATAGCCGTCGCAACTTCTCCTCCGGTTCGAAATCTTTGGCGGCCCGACCCATAGCCTCGGAGAGGGCTTTCTCGATCTCATCGGCCTTCATCTTGGTCATGCGGTAGTCGAGGTCCGGGGACGCGAGGTTGCCCTTGACCCGGAAGCCGATCGCCGTTCGGCCGGCCTCGTCCTTAAAAAACTCCGGGAGCACCCCTTTATACTCGGGGAGCCGGGTCAAAATGTTCATATCGACGCTCTCCTTGACGAAATCGGCCATGCCGTCGGCATAGGCGACGAGCTGAGGGCTGTCCACGTGGAAGTACCGGGTCGTCGCGACGCCGCTCTGCATCACGTATTGGCCCCCGATGCGGTTGAAATCGAGCGTCGTGGGATAGGCCGTGGCGATGCTGAAGGCGGAGAGCTTGTTCATTTTATGCATGAAGACGAACGGAATCAGGATGATCTCGACGAAGCGATGCGCCTTCTGCACCGCGGCGATGTCGGCGATGCGGCCCGGGCCGAAGTTCAGCAGGGCATCGCCGCTGACGTACTTGAGCGACGGCGACACGCCGCGGATTTTCCAGAAGAGATCGACGTTTTTGATGTTGAAATTTCGATGGGAGATCTCTCCCACGGTGACCTTGGCGGTCGTGTCCGGGAATTTCTTGGGGATGGAATACTTGAAGGCCCTGACCAACGGAGTCTGGGGAGCCCCTGTCTTCGGCACGACCGCAGCCGGCGCGGTTCGGGACGATATCTCCGGAAAGATGGATTCGACCAGGGACTGCGCGCTCTCCCACCGGATGCGGTCGAGTTCCCCCTTGAACATAATCTCCTTCATGTTGGCGGGATCGCGCACCTGGGCCTTGAGCTTGAGGGTCGAGGTTCCCCACCTCACGGTCGCGTCCTTGAGGCTGAGAAGCCCGTCGGCGAAGCGCGCCGACAGCGCGGCGTCGGTGAAGGTCGTGCCGAAGGCCTCCAACGTCCCGCCCGCGACGTCGATCGAGTACGTCGTGAAATCATCCGAAGCGACGAGGGCGACATCCCCCGCCCAGCGCTTGCCGTCCCAAGCGGCGCGGGCCCCGCGCCATTTGAGGCGGGTCTGGCGCACGCGCCAACGGTCTTTTTCCCAGGCCAGAGCGGCCTCGCCGCCCAGGACTCCCGTGACGCCGTAGGAACTGAAAAATCCCGTAAATTCCCGGGCCCGGGCCATGGGAAAATCCCCGAGGGAGGCCTGGACCCGCAGGGCCGGACGCGCGCCGGCCAGATCGAGCCGCCCCGAGGCCCCCACGCTCAGGGGCCCGGCTTCGAGGCGCACTCTTTCGAAACGAAGGCCGCGGGCCTCGTCGAGGGAGACGCGCCCGCGCCAGCGCGAAGCCGGCAGGACCAAGTCCGGGGAGTCCGGAAGGTACTTGCGCCACCGGGAGCGCTCGAAAGCGGCGACTCGCAGTTCGACGTCCAAAGCCGGCCGGGAGAAGTTTGCCAGCCGCGCCGAGCCCGAGACCGGCAGGCCGTCCACCGAAACCGCCACGCGCTGGGCATCGATGAAGGCCTGGGCCCAGTCGAACCCGGCCAGCCTCATCTTCCCCTGGAGTTTCCAGGAACTCGCCACGCTCTGCCGGCCGAGACTGTTGACGTTGTCGAAAGAGACCTTGAAGTCGAAGGGGTCGCGGACGTCGAAATTGGAGACGACAAGGTCGAAGCGTTCGATGGTGTTGCGCTGGACATCCTTGCGGTCGTCGATGGTGAGCAAGCCGTCTTCGATCTCGGTGCGTGCCGCGGCCAGCGCGAAGGGCAGGGCCAGCGGACCCCACCGGGACGCGGCGGGGCGGGAGGAGACGAACAGATCGGAGAGGCTCCACTCCCCGGCCTGATTGCGCACGATCTGGATACGCGGAGCGGAAAGAAGGACATGCCCGAACTCGACGCGGCCGTAGAGGAGCGGCAGGGGCTTGATCGTGATGACGGCGAAGTCGCAGTCGATCATGGCGTTGCCGGGCATGTCGAGGCGCTCGATCACCTTCAGGCCGCGGAGCTTGAGCCCACGCGGGGTGATGATGAGCCCTTCAATTTGCACCGGACGGTGAAGTATCTCCTGGATCTGGGTGGCCAGGACGGCCTTGATCTTCTCCGAGTCGAAGGCGTGGCGCAGGTAGAGGGCGGTTCCGATGCTCGAGAGCATCAGGAAAACGAAGATGATGCCGAAGAATCGGCCGACGAGACGCGTCAAGCGCCGCGCCACCCGCCAGAGAAGGCCGCCACGGGGCTGCTTGGACATCGCGGTATTCTACTAAACGGCGCGGCGGGGAGACGGGATTAGAAGTTCCTCAAGAACCGCGCGGGTGGCGGCGAAATTACGGTCCCAGGTGTTGACCGCAGCGGCCGCCCGGCCGGCCTCGGCCCAGCCCCGGCGGGTGGCGGGCTCTCGAAGCAGCCTGGCGAGCGCCGCGGCGAGCCCCGCCTCCCCCGGGACGTCGAGGAGCATCCGCCGGGCGTCTTCCGACAACAACTCGGCGGCCCCCACCCGGGAGCCGGCCAACACGCAGACGCCGCAGGCCATGGCCTCCTGAACGCTCTGCCCGAATTCCTCGAAGAGGGCGGGATGCACGTAGACGTCGAGGGCGTGGTAGCAGCGCTGCACGTCGGGAACCGGAGCGAGGAATCGGATGCGCTCGCCGAGGCCCGAGCCCGCCGCCAGGCGCCGGTAGTGATCGAGGCGACTCTCCCGGCCGATGATGACGGCGTGGAGCCCCTCCTTGAGCTTGGGGGGCAGGCCGGCCAACCCCCCAAGGAACAAGGCGACACCGCGCTTGACGAAGTCGCCGGAACTGATAAGCCCCACGAGGAGTTCGCCGGAACCGACGCCGAGCTCGCGGCGCAGGGCGCGGCCGCAAAGCCGATCCTCAGGCCGAAATCGCGCCGGGTCATGACCGGGATGGACGACCCGCACCGCTTCCGGCTGCACGTCGAAACGGCGGACGACGTCGTCGCGCATGAGGACGGAATTGGCGATCAAAAGCTTGAAGCGCCGCTCGCTCAGGATGCGGGCGTGAAGCCGGCCCACCGAGGAGGCGCGTGGCAGCGGGAGCCCATGGACTCGCTCATGGGCCTCATGGACGCAGTTGTGAAGGCTCAGGACATCCTGCGTCAGAGTATCCCCATGCCCCCAAACGAGATCGTAGCCCTCCCGCGCCAGAGCCCGGTCGAAGCGCCAAGAAAAGACCCGGCGCTTGAGCGCGGCGCCCCAGGGGATATTGCGCAGCCGCCGCGCCCACGCCCCCGCGGACGCCAGACGCGCCTCATCGAGCTTTTCGCCGAAGACGTCGATCCGCCACCCCAGCCCGGCGAGCCTGCGGGCGTGCTCGATAATGCCGGTGGTGGTGCCCGTCACGCCCGCGACTTGCCGGCAGGCGATCGCGATCCGCGGGGGCCGGCTCACGTCATCGCTGAACGCACGGGCCTAGCGCGGAGGTGGCGCAGGCGTCGCGCGTGTGGTAGCACATCATGTTGGCGTGGTTGAGCCACCAGCCGGGGTTGGCGCAGACCCCGGTGCCGTCGGCGGCTTCGGGGTGGTAGGAGGACTGCAGACCTTCCGTGACGGTGGCGCGCACCGCGTCGCCGCCGGGAGAGCCGGAGCGCCCCTGGATCAGGGAGCCGCCGGCGCCGCGGACCGTCCCCGATGTGCCCGGGGCGACCTGGGGCCCCCGGGAAGATTCGCCCGTGAGGCTCACTTCCGGAGGCTTCCATCCCTGGCGGGCCTTGCGCGCGGCCGGGGCCGGGGCCGCGGGCGGAGCCTCAAGCGGGGCGCTGGGGAGCTCCAGAGGCGGGTCCGCCGCGGCGGGGGTCTCCGCCTGCGTCGGGCCGCCGGCTTGGGCCTGCGTCGATTGATCCTCGTTGACCGCCGTCGGCCCGGTAAACGTCACCCGCTCAAGCCGCCGCGGCTTCGCCGGCCTCGCCGGAGGTCCCGCGTCAGGCCCCGTGACCCGCGAAGGAAGTCTCGGGTCCAGGGTGCCCAGATCGACATCCTCCGGAGGCGGCGAATCAAGCCGGGCCTGTTCGGGTTGAGCCGCGGGCTGATCCGAAGGCGCCGGATCGGCGGGCGGGGCGGCGGCCTGCGTATTTTTCCGGACCGGGATCATGCCCAGCGACTTCGATCCGGTGAAATCGGTGGGGGGAGTCCCGCGAGAAATCGCGGCCGGAGGCGACAGCCCCGCGGGGGCGGGCGGCCCCGCGGCCTCCGGCTTGGAACCGAGCGAGCGAATCCAGCGCGCCGCGGCGGAATCCCCTTTCAAAAACGCCCGGGTCCGCGCGTAGCCCAGGTACGCCGAGCCCAGCAGGAAGACCACGATCATCGCCTGGATCAGCAGAACCGTGCTCCGCAGCCCGGATTCGGAGGGAGCGGGAGGGCCGGCGCGATGCGGCTGGCGGGGATGCGAAGGCCCCATTCCACTCAGTATAACCCCGCCGGGCGAAGGCGTCAATGGGAGGGGGTCACATCCCGCCATAAGACAAATGCGGGGAATTTGTCAGATGGCGGGAGGGGACCCCTCTATCCACCGCGCGTGCCAGCGGGCCAGGTCCCAGAGGGCCCATAACCGCGGGGCATGATCCACCCGTCCCCGCCGGTGCTGGCGCAGCAGGCCCCAGGCGAAATCGCCGTTGAGCCAGCCGTCGCGGACCAGCCGCGAGGCCCGCAGGTCCCTCTCCACGATGGCCCCCAGGTCCCCGCGCAGCCACTCCTTGAACGGAAAGGAAAAGCCCCGCTTGCGATGGTCCACGACGCGCTTGGGGAGGTGCCGCCGCGCCATGTCGCGCAGAAGCCGCTTGAGAGACCCCCCGCGGATCTTCCAATCCCCGGGTATCGAGAAGGCCAACTCGACGAGGTCGTGATCGAGGAAGGGCGAGCGCGCCTCCACGGAATGGAGCATGGTGACCCGGTCAAGACGCGGGAGGAGGACGTTGCTCATTTTGGATTGGAACTCCACCCAGCAGATCAGGTTGACCGCGTCGTCGGCGTCCGGAGCCAGTTCCCCGTACTCGCGGTAGAGGCCGTCGATGAACCGCCGCCCCGCGTCCGGATCGCCGCCGCAGAGGAGCGCGGGCCCGGCGACCTGCCGGCGCTGGGACTTTCCCCATCCGACGGAGCTCCCCATGTAGACCGGCTCTCCCGCCGCGGCGCGCCGCCACAGGTCGAACCGGCGGTGGCCGCGGCGCGCGTGCCGGAAAACCGGCGAAAACACCGTGGACAGGGCGCGGGCCGCGAGCTTCCAGCCCGGCCTCTCGAAGCGGCGCAGGTCCCAGAGCCCGTCCATCATGACGTCGTAGCCGAAGAACAGCTCGTCGGACCCTTCCCCCACCAAGGCGACCTTGAACCCATCGGCCCGCGCCCGCGCGGCCAGGTGGTGAAGCGGGACCCAGACCCAATCCGAAATAGGCTCGTCGAGCGCCGCCCCGCCGGCCACGAGGATTTCCCGGGCGTGGCGCGACGAGAGGCGCAGTTCCTCGTGGCGCAGGGGCCGGCCCGCGGCCGTGAGGCGCGCGAAGGCGAATTCGTTGTGGCCCGGCATGTCCTCGTAGCCGAGGGTGTAGGCGCGGGTCTCGCCGGCCCCGGCTTTCTGGAGAAACGCGGCGGTGAGCCCCGAATCCACGCCCCCGCTCAAAAAGAGGCAGACGGGAACGTCGCTCACGAGCCGGCGGCGCACCGCGCCGAGGAAGGCTTCCTCGATGCGGTCGAGCGCCTCGGAGGGGCGGCGGGGCCGGGACCGGCCGGTGAAGGGATGCCAGTAGCGGCGCAGCCTCGGGGCTTGGCCGGGGGAGACTTCGAGCCAGTGCGCCGGGGGCACCTGCCTCACCCCCCGCAGAAGAGTCCGCGGGGGCGGCACGAACTGGAGCGCCAGATACGCGTCGAAGCCCTCCGGATCCAACTCCCGCGAAACTCCCAGGGAAAACAGGCCGCGCAGTTCCGAAGCGAAGGCCAGGCCGCGGCCCGCTTCGGCGAAGAAGAGCGGCTTCTTGCCGGAGCGGTCCCGGGCCATGACCAGGCGCCGCAAGGTCCGGTCGTAAAGGGCGAAAGCGAACATCCCGGCGGCGCGCGCGAGGAGCCCCTCGAGGCCCCAAACCCGGTAGCCCTCGATGAGGACCTCCGTGTCCGACGCCGTTCGAAAGGTGCGGCCCGCGCGCTGCAGGTCCACGCGCAGCTCCAGGAAGTTGTAGATCTCTCCGTTGTAGACCGCGGCCACGGTCCCGTCCGAGGAGACCATGGGCTGGTCGGCCCGGCTGTCAAGGTCCAGGATGGAGAGCCGCCGGTGCGCCATGCCGATCCCGTCTTGGGGCCAAAGGAGCACCCCGGAAGCGTCCGGGCCGCGGTGCGCCAGAACCTCCGCGGCTCGGATCAGGCGGCCGCGCGTCGGCTCGGGATCGAGCCCGGTTGGATCGTAAAGCCCGGCGATGCCGCACATGAACCCATTGTACAAAATGGCCCCGCCGGGGGCCGGAGACCGGCTAGGAGCGGCCCCAATCCTCGGCCTCGAGGGCGGCCGCGACGGCGGGGTCATGGAGGCGGCCTTCGACCTGGGCCAGCTCGCGCAACTCCTGGCGCCGCTGGTCGACGAGCCGGGTGGTAAGCTCGCGCGGCTTGTCCCGTTCCAGGTCGATGAGGACGTCTTCGGTCTTTTGGAAGATTTGGGATTTTGAGCGGGAAATGCGCTTGGTGAAGGCCCGGAAGTCCGCCCCGACGTCCCAGTCATGGAAAAGGCCGTCGAGCAAAACCTTCAGGACCAGGCCGATGCCGAGCAGGCCGAAGGTAAGAGTCGTGATGAACTTCAGGTAGAGTTCCATATCTCCTCCCTGTGATTGTAGCCCCGGGAAACGGGCGATGGTTGGGCCAGGAGTCCGTCGTCGAGCCGGGTTTGGGCCCAGGCCGAACTGGGCCCTTCGACCTATGCCGGAATCTGCTCCGCGAGCGGGTCCCGGCGGCCCTCGGCGCCCGACCCCCCCAAACGGGAGAGGCGCCGCCGGTAGGCCCCCGCGACGGCCAGGCAGACCGCCGATTGGATGCCGAGAGTCCAGGCGATCCCGAGGCGAGACGCCAAGCCACCGACCAGAAAGCTCCCGATCGGCGCCAGGCCGATGAATGTCATCCCGTAGAAGCTCACCACGCGGCCCCGGTAGCGCGCGCTCGACAACTCTTGAAGAAGCGTGTTGGTTCCGGCGAGGATCTCGATGGCCGAGAAGCCGGACAGGAACATCAAGGCGCACCCGACGGGGAAGCTCCGCGTCAGGGCGAGGACTCCCAGGGAGGCGGCAAAAACCATGAGATTGGCCGCGATCACCCCCCCGGTTCCTTCCGTCCGGCGGCGCCGCGCCAGCAGCAACGCCCCGGCGGCGGCGCCCAATCCCGAAAACGAGGATAGAATGCCCAGCCCGCGCGCCCCGGTCCCGAAGACCTCCTCGGCGAGGACCGGAAGCAGCACGTAGAGGGGAAGTCCGGCCAGGCTGTAGCCCACCAACTGGAAGAGCAGAAGCCGGATCGGATCCTCCCGAAGGGCGTAGGCCAGGCCCGCTCCGATCTCCCGCCAGGGCCCCACGGTGGAGGGGGCGGGGGAGGGCGGTTGGGGCGCCGGACGCATGAGCCTCAGCGCCGCGAGTATGGACACGAAGCTCGCGGCGTTGAGGGCGAAACAGATCCCCTCGCCGTAGCCCGCGATGAGAAACCCCGCCAGAGCGGGGCCCAGCATGCGGGCCGCGTTGACCACGAAGGAATTGAGCGCGATCGCGTTCTGCCGGTCGGCCGGCTCCACCAGTTCCCCGACCAGGACCTGCCGGGCCGGAAAGTCGAAGGCGCTGACCGCGCCCAGCAGCAGGGCCAGCACGAAAATGTGCCAGACGGCGACGCTCCCCGACAGGGTCAGGGCCGCGAGGACCACGGCCTGGATCATGGCTAGGGACTGGGTGATGAAGACCACGCGGCGGTGGCTGAGACGGTCGGCGACTTGGCCCGCGAGGAATCCGAATAGAAAGACCGGGAAGTGGTTGACGAAATTGACGAGGCCCAGGAGCAGGGGATCGCGCGTCAGCCGGTAGACCAGCCAGGACTGGGCGGTCACCTGCATCCACGTGCCGCACAGGGAGAGGAACTGGCCGAAGAAAAACAGCCGGAAATTCCGGTAGCCCAGGGACCGGAACATATCAGCGGCCGACGCCCCGCGGGACGATCTTCCGGTAGACCGCCCGGGGCTGGCGCTTGCGCCCATCGTGAGTCAGCAGCTCGGCGACGGGCACATGGAAGAGCTTCTCGTTCTCCTCGAGGTAGGGGCGGACCAAGTCCCAGTCCTGGTCGGCGAGCTCCGCCAGGACCGCCCCGTTGAGCTGGTCGGCGCTCAGCAGCCCCATCGGGTCGCGCACGAAAAGCGCCCCGCCCGACGCCAGGGAGAAGAGATTGCCCCCGGGATAAGGGCTGGCCTGCGGGCGCAGGGCTCCGTCGGGATCGAACTCCATGCCGTTGACCACCACGAAGCCACCCCCTTGATGGGGATCGCCCGCCATGAAGGACTCGCCAAGGTAATCCAGCGCCGTCCCGTTGATCACGACGCGGGGAGAGCCCACCGCGTTGATGAGAGGCCGGCCGGCGGCGTTGCCGAGCACGAAGACCGAGCCCCCCTTGGCCCCGTACATGAAGCATTGGCCCGCGTCGCCATGCACCACGAGTTTCCCGGATTTCATGATGTTGGCAAGCTGGTCCTGGCCCGAGGCGTGCAGGACCACGGAGCCGCCATCGAGGCCCGATGCCACGTAGTCCCCGGGGCAGCCGTAGAGATGGAGCTTCAAGCCCTCGCTGCGCGGTCCCAGGCCGCAGCCGAGGAAGCGCTGGCCCGTCATGGCCCAACACAGGATCTGCTGAAACCCCCGCCCGTGGGCCTCCACCACGAACCGGGCCAAGCTTTCCGGACCCTCGGGTGGAAAGCCGCGGGCGTCCACGACCAGCCGCCCGCCCGTCCGCGCCCCCGCGAGGGCGCCGCGGTCGGAAAAGCCCACGCGGCGATACCTCGCCGGAGCCTCGGCCAAAGGGGGAAGACCGGCAAAGACCCGCTCCAGAGCGGCCTCGGCCATGCCCCGGCGAACGGAAGGCGCCAGCCCCCACGTCTCGCGGCGGGAATCGAGGAGACGGGAGATCTCCTCGATGGCTTGGTCGGCGTCTTCGGGAGAGTACTCGGCGCGGGCCGCCACGCCCTCCAGATGCTCCGTGAGGGCCTCTTTCAAGGAAGGAGGAGCGGGCGGACGGATGCTCACCGACGTGCCGAACTTGTCCCGGCAGCCCAGTGCCTCACCAGGGCGCGCGGTGAAGACGAAAGCCCCCCCATCGGTATGACTGCCGCCGCGGGCGTTCCAATAGAGGTCGGCCGACGGGGCCTCAACACGGCCGTCTTGGTGCAAGGCCCGGAGCACGGCGTCGATGGCCTGCTTCTCCGAGGCGATGAGCCCGATGTCCAGCGCCCCCCGCCGCAAGGCGAAGACCGCGGGCCGCAGCATCGAGGTGTCGGTGATGCCGATCAGTTCATAGCCGGCAACGCCTTCGGCGCGGCGGGGGTTGGCCGCGAGGATGAAGAACCACGGCCCGTCCGGCGAGCCGTGGATGTGGGCCTGGCGCAGGCGCGCGTAGACCGCGCGCCGCTCGGGGGAGAGAAGCTCGAAGTCGCGCTCGGTGGTGGGCGCCAGCGACTCGAAGACCCACTCCAGCGGGTAGCGGCAGGTTCGCCGCAGGTAATCGAAGAGCTGGACCGAGACCTCGGTATCCGTCAGGAATAGGGGCTCCAGGCCCCGCTGCTTGAGGGCGCGGGTGATCGAGTGGTAGTTCGCGAAATCCCCGTTGTGAACGAGCGCCTCGTGCATCCCCGAGAAGGGATGGGCGCCCCCCGGATGCCACACCCGGCCCTTGGTCGGGTAGCGGTGGTGCCCGACCCAGACATGGGCGGTGAGATCCTCCAGGCCGTAGGCGCGCACCGCGTCATCCGCGTAGCCGACCAGCTTGAAGACCAGCATATCCCGCGCATGGGACAGGACGAAGGCGCGTTTGACGCCGAGGGAGGCATAATAGGCGCGATTGAGGTCGAACGAATTTCGGAACACGAACTCATCAGCCGCCTCCGCGGGGGAGAGATTCTCAAGCCCGCGCGCGGAAACGAAAACGGCAACAACGTCCTGTTTGGGACGAACGGAATAGGCGACGACTTCAGGAGGACGGACATCGAGCCCGACCTCCCGGGCCGGAAAGGCGCGGGCGGAGCCTACCTCGAACATAGGCTCGATGTGGCTGCGCTCCACCTCGGAGCGCGCCGCGGAATCGAGATAAGCCACCTGCAGGAGGTGATCCTCCCGCAGGGGCTTCTCCGGGATGCCGAGTTCCGCGGCGGAGAGCCCCGCCATGGCCGCCCCCCCGCCCTTGGCGTTGCCGCGGTTCTTCATCTGGCACAGGGCTTCGAGCAGGTAGCGGCCCTCCACCCGGCGGTTGGCGGCCAAGCCCACGACGCCGCAGCCCCCCTCGGCCTCGGGCGTCATGCCGCCCGCCGGTAGGTCAGCAGGTCGCGCCGTCCGACCAACTCACCCATGGACTTCAGGCCCAAGCCGCGCAGGAGTACCCGCCACTGCTCCTTCCACGACTCGTAGAGGTTCATGATCCGGCGCGCGCCCCACTCCGGCTCGATGAAGCGCGACAGGAGCGGATCGGTGGTCGTGATGCCGACCTGACAGCCGCGCCCTCGCTCGCAGTTGGCGCAGTGGGTGCAGCCCACGGCCACCATCTCGGCGGTGCCGATGACGCAGCCGTCGGCGCCCAGGGCCACGGCCTTGGCGGCGTCCCACGCGGTGCGGATGCCGCCGGAGGCGATGAGCGTCACCTTGTCGCGCGCCCCCTCCTCTTGGAGCGTGCGGTGCACCTTGCCGATCGCCAGCTCGATAGGCATGGCGATATTTTTCTTGGCCACTTCGGGCGCCGCTCCCGTCCCCCCGTAACCGCCGTCGAGGTGGATGATGTGGGCCCCGGCGTAGTAGCTTCCCACCGCGACCATGTCGACGTCGACGGGGGTTGAGACCTTGACCGAGACCAGGGCGCGCGGGTGGACGGTCTTGATCCAGTCCACGTGCTTCTTGTGGTCCTCGACCGAATAGACGCTGTGGAACGGAAACGGGGAGTAGAGGCTGGCGAAGGCCACGGATTCGCGCATGCGCGCCACCTCGGCCGTGACTTTGTCCGAGAGCAGATGCCCCCCCAGCCCGGGCTTGGCCCCCTGGGCGTATTTAAGCTCGACCACCCGCGAGTTTTGGATCGTCTCCTCGCGCACGCCGAACATGCCGGTCGCGACCTGGGTGATGATGTGGTCCTTATAAGGGAGGATGGCGTCCGGATAGCCGCCTTCGCCGGTGCAGGTGAGCGTTCCCATCCCCCGGGCCGCCAGGCAGCGGGCGAGCATGAAATTGAGGCTGATGGAACCAAAGGACATGCCGCCCCCGTAGGCGGGCAGGTCCAGGGTGATCCGTTCCCCTTCCCCCGAGCGATTGAGCGCCAGCGTGAGGTCGATGGGGGTCTCCGGCGGCAGGCGGCGGTCCGGCGGCGCCGGCTTGAAATCCAGGCGGTCGAAGCCTCCTCCCGACGCGCCCACCCGGTACTCCAGGCCGTTGTCCGGGGGGCGTGCATGCTCCGCCTGAAACCAGGTCGCGAGGATGAGCTCGGGAGTCCAGCGGAAATTCCCCAGGGACTCGGGGACGGGGTGCCTCAGGGCGCAGAGCTCGGAAAGCCCGCGGCGGATGTTGGCCGAATGCTTGGCCGCGAGCGCATCGAGAAGTTCAGTCACATCGCCGTCCCATCAGCCCTCGGAGTCGCCTCCACCGGTGGAGGTTCCAGGTCCCTGAAAGCCTCTTGTTCAAGCGCCTCGTAGTCCATGGAGCGGCCGAGCTCACCGCGCAGCCGGCGGACGTCGCGCAGCCCCATGGCGCTCAGGATTTCCAGCAGCTGGTCGCGCCAGGCCGCGCAGAAATTGACGATGCGTTGGACGCCGGGCTCCCGATTTACGAAGGGGAGGTCCAGACCCCGAGACCAGGGGCCGGGAAACTCCTCCCGGAACTCCCCTCCCAGAGCCACCCAGACCGGGGTATCGAGGGCGACCAGGTCGGCGCCGCAGATGATGATCTTGGGAACGTGCTCGGCCCGGGTGATGCCTCCGGAAACGATCAGGGTCAACTCATCGCGAATCTCCTTCTCGACGAGGGCCTCGTGCAAATCGCGCACGGCGTCGCCGACGAATCGTTTCCGGTCGTCGCGGCCATGGTAGTCCGCGACCAGATGAAAGACGCCGGCCCCCGCGTCGAAGAGCTCGAGGATGTCGCCGCGGGTGCGGTCTCCCAACCCCAGGCGGACGATGACCATGGTCCCCGGGAAGGCCTCGCGCCACGACGACCATTGCCCGGGGCTCGGGCTGAAAACCTCCACCGCCTTAAGAGGGATCCGGGCCTTGCCGCGGAGGACGGTCTCCAACTCGTCGGCGGCGTACGATGGGACGCCGTTTTCCGAAACTCCCGCCGCGATGTCGCGCGGGTGGACCAGAGCCCAGGTCTTAAGCCGCTTGGCGGCCGAAAGCGTGGCCCAAGCCGCGCCGCTCTCGGCGATGCGCGGGGGCGCCGCGTCGAAGATGAAGGGGACCGGCAACTCGACCACCGGCTCCTCCCAGACCGGGTTGTTCGGATCGAGACGCGCGGGCTTTCTCCCCACGTCCACCGCCGTCGAGATCCACTCCCGCCCGTAGATGCCGTCGCGGGTCGGGCGCACGATCTCCGACATGTCCGTCCACATGGAGTCGAAGCCCGGCCCGGCGAAGGGGCCCTTGTAGCCCACGCCCTTGACCATGAGCTTGCCGGTCGTGGCCTCGTAGTTGAGGGTGCTGATCGAGTCCGGGTCGAAATACGAATCGCCGAGGCGCTTCCATTCCGGGTTGATGTCCACCCGGCACATGTCGGGATACTCCTGGACGCAGCGCATGCACCCGACGCAAAGCTCCCGCCGCGGGGCGAAGCCTCCGACCGGACCGCTGAAGACGCCGTAGATGCACGGGCGGCTGAGCAGGATGTCCTTGCGAAAGCGGTAATGAAAGGCCTCGGTCACGAGCCTCTTGGCCAGCCGGATCCGGTCGACGATCGGATGGAACTTATTCGCGACGGGCCGCGCCGGCGGCGTCTCGACGGTCTCGATCGCGTAGCGCTCGAACATGGAGAGATTTCATTTTACGAAATCCCCCGCGCCCCGTGGGCTCATGCGTGGAGAACCAGCGATGGCGGCCGTCGCCTCCACCGGTGGAGGCAACCGCGCGCGGAGCGTGATGGCGAGGCTAGGTCTGCGACCGCAGGGCTCGCCCTTTCTCACGCCGCCGCCCCCCGCATGGCTGTCCAGCATACCATAAACTAGCAGCGGCAGGTCACGATCGGCGGCGTGATATCCCATTCGCCGGACCCCTGCCACTCGCGGTCCTCGGGCTCGGGGCGTTGGCTCACCTGCGAGCGGGCCACCGACAGCGACCCCAGCGCCAGGGCGGCGAAAAGGGCCGCGGCCATCGGCAGCTTCGCGCGCATTCCCTTCCGGCGATCTCCATTCATTCTAATCTCCGCTCCAGGGAAAGTCCGGCCAGGAGAGCCCGGAAAGCTCGTCGTCGAGAATGCGTTTTTGCTCGATCTTGTCGGCGCGCCGGTAGGCGCGCTGGAGGTCGACAAGGGCGTCGCGCACGCCGCGTTCATCCACAAATTTCAAGAGCCCGTCGGGATAGGGCGTCCCCAGGGTCTCCTCCACCAAGCGAATGAACTCCCTGCCCCGGACCGTCGCTTCCTGGAGAATTTGGCGGTTCCTCGCGTCGGAGAGGTCGTTGTCCGCGACCAGGAGCCAGCGCGCCCCCGCGATCCAGCCGTCCCACGTGGCCTTCGCGGGGATGTAGCGTTCCAGGCCCGCCCGAGTCTTGGGGTCGTCCGAGCCGAGCACCCTCTTGAGGTCCTCGGCCGCCAGCGCCGCGATCAGCCGCTCCTGGGCGAGCGCCTCGCGAAGATGGCTCCACGGATGACCCGTGAACTCCGGCCGCGTCCAGGCCGCGCCGGACTCGAACGCCGCGCGCGCCCTAAGAGAGGCGTCCTCCGGCTCGGCGCGCGCCACGGCCGGCATCAGGGATGCGAGCAAGACGGAAAGCAGGCTGAATCGCCGTATCATGTTCTCTCCTCCGGAATATTTAAGCGTCTGCACCGAGGATACCGGCTTGCAGGTCGAAGCGCCGGGGCCGATGGGTCCTGCGTCCCGGCGATTGAGTCCTAGACACGGCGGTTGCAGGGCGGCGGCGGATGGTTCAACCCTCGATTAACGCTCCCCGTGAAGTCGCGTCATCCTTGCCTGCGCGCGCAAATCTGTCTATACTGGCCGGACGATGACCCTTCTCCTCCTGCTGATCGCCTCGGCCCGCGCCGCCCCGCTCTTAAAGGAAGACGTGCCGCCCCCCCTCGCCCCGTGGATCGGCTGGGTCCTCGATGGGCAGGAGCAGGCGCTCTGCCCCTTCCTGCAGGAGCGCGGCGAGCGCCCCTGCGCCTGGCCGGGAGTCCTCAAGCTCGACCTCGTCGAGACCGGCGGGCGCTTCGAGCAGGTCTGGAGGGTCCATGCCCGCGCCTGGGCGGCATTGCCCGGGGACCACAACCGCTGGCCTCAGGAGGTGCGCGTGGGCGGCGTCGCCGCGCCGGTCGTGCAGCGCGACGGCGGTCCCGCGGTCGAACTCAAGCCCGGGAGCCATGCGATCTCCGGCTCCTTTAAGTGGGACTCGCTGCCCGAGCAGCTGCGCATCCCCCCGCAGACCGGCTTGCTGGGCCTCTCGGTGCGGGGAAAACCCGTTCCGTTCCCGGTACGAGACGAGCACGGCCGGGTATGGCTGCAGAAGGCCCGCGGCGCCGAGCGCCAAGAGAGCCACCTCGCGGTCTCGGTGCACCGGCGCCTCACCGACGACGTTCCCTTGCACTTGCTCACCCAAATCCAACTGCGGGTCTCGGGTCCCAACCGGGAGGTCGTCCTCGGAAAATCCCTGCCCGCGGGTTTCCTGCCGTTGTCCCTGACCGGCCCCTTGCCGGCCCGCGTCGAACCCGACGGCAGGCTGCGCGCGCAGGTGCGGGCCGGAACCTGGACCCTCGAACTCGCGGCCCGGCACGACGGCCCGGCCACGAGCCTCACGCTCCCGGAGCCGGGCGGCCCGTGGGACTCCGATGAGGCCTGGGTGTTCGAGGCCCGTCCGCAACTGCGCGTCGTTGAGATCTCAGGGGCGCCCGCCATCGACCCGGAGCAGACCGAGCTTCCCGGTCCGTGGCGAAGCCTGCCGGCCTACCTCATGAAGCCCGGGACCCAGTTCAAGCTGGTGGAGCGCCGGCGCGGCGACCAGGACCCGGTCCCGGACCGCCTCACCCTGCGGCGCGAGCTGTGGCTGGATTTCGACGGCAAGGGGCTCACGGCCCGCGATTCCCTGAGCGGCACGCTCAGCCGCAGTTGGCGTCTGGAGATGGGTCCCGAGACCCGGCTGGGCCTGGTCTCTATCGGAGAAAAGGACCAGTTCATCACGAGCGTGAAGCCCGGCGGCCCCGCGGGAGTCGAGGTGCGGGAAGGAAACGTCAGCCTCTCCGCCGAGAGCCGCGTCGAGGCCCGCCCCCGCAGCCTGCCGGCCGTGAGCTGGAGCCACGATTTCGACCAAGTCGGCGCCACCCTGCGCCTGCCTCCGGGCTGGAGGCTCATCGGGACGCGCGGGGTGGACGCCGCCTCCCCGACCTGGGTGGGAACCTGGACTCTGCTCGACTTGTTCATGGTGCTGGTGGTGGCGGCGGCCGTCTTCCAACTCTGGGGCCCGGGCTGGGCCCTGGCGGCTCTCGCCGGGACCGGATTGTGCTGGCACGAGGCCGAGGCTCCCCGCTGGCTATGGCTCATCGTGGTCGCCGCCGAAGCCCTCCGTCGCGCCCTGGCCGAGCACCCCACCCTCGGGCCTCGGCTCATGCACCTGCGCCGCGGCGCCTGGATCCTGCTGGTGCTGGTCGCGGTGCCGTTTCTGATCTCGCAGGCACGCGTGGCGATGTACCCGCAGCTGGAATTGGAAAGCGAGATATCCACGGGGGCGCTGGCTGGTATGGAGGGGGAAGG
>CAYJXJ010000005.1:0-24626 GCA_964374095.1 uncultured Elusimicrobia bacterium | reverse complement strand
CCCAACCGGAGCCGCCCCGCGCCGTGCGCGCCATGCGCGGGAGGGCCGACTCCAAGCTCCGGATGGCGGATAAGGGAAAGTCGATGATCTCCGGCGCGGTCGGCCGGCTCGCGGAGAGCACCGAGGTTGAACTCGACTCCATGGTGGCCCAGCAGGCCGCCGAACCCCGGTTCGAATACGAGCTCAAGCAGATGCTCGCCCTCGACCCCAAGGCCCAGATCACCACCGGGCCCGGCCTGCCGCGCTGGAGCTGGCATTCCGTCGAACTCTCGTGGAAGGGCCCGGTCGATTCCGAGCAGCGCCTCAAACTCTGCCTGGTGGGCCCCTGCGGCAACTTCATCCTGGCCCTCCTGCGCATGGCCCTCACCGTCATCCTCGTTCTTTTGGTCGGAGGGCTGCCGGTCGGCGAATGGCTCGCGGCTCTTCGCGGGCGCGACGGCTGGCGGTCGGGTTGGCGCTGGCTGTTCCCCGCGCTGTTTCTGGCGGTCTTGCCGGGCAAGGCTTCGCCCCAAACCACCTCCTTCCCTCCCAAGGAGATGCTCGACGATCTGCGCTCGCGTCTGCTGCGGCCCCCGGAGTGCGCGCCGCGCTGCGCCGAGAGCCCCTATCTCAAACTCGAGGTCTCCCCAGGGAGCCTCCGGGGCCGGCTCCTCTTCCAGGCTCAAGCCCCCACCGCGGTCCCCCTCCCGACGGGCGGGAAAGACTGGTCCCCGGCGCGCGTCCGGCTCGACGCGAGCCCCGCCCCCGTGCGGCGCTCCGAGGACGGCGGGCTCTGGGTCACGATCCCGACGGGCTCCCACGAGGTCGTCTTCGAGGGTCCGCTTCCTGATAGAGACTCCGTGCAGTTGAATCTTCCTCTAAAACCGCGACGGATAGAGACCTCCGTCGCGGGCTGGACCCTGCACGGGGTGCGCGAAGACGGCCTGGCCGAGGACGTCCTCCAGCTCTCGCGCTCGCGCGGGCCCACCCCGGAGTCCATGCGCTCCCAAGCCAGCCTGCCTCCCTTCGTCCGGATCGAGCGCGCCCTGCGCTTGGGACTTTCCTGGGAGGTGGAAACCGCGGTCGTCCGGCTGACCCCCACGGGCTCGCCCATCGTGCTGGCGGTGCCTCTCCTCCCCGGGGAATCCGTGACCACGGCCGAAATGCGCGTCGACAAGGGCAAGGCCCAAGTCAACCTCGCTCCCCAGGCGACCCACGCGCGCTGGACATCCGTGCTCAAGGAAGCCGCGCAACTGAAACTCTCGGCCCCGCGGGATGTCCCGTGGGTCGAGCTCTGGAGGCTCGAAGCCGGACCGATCTGGAACGCGTCGGTCCGCGGCATCCCCACGGTCCACCGGGAGGCTCCGGGGATGCGGACCCGCGAATGGCGGCCCTGGCCCGGCGAAGAGGTGGAAATCTCCATTTCCCGGCCCGCGGGAATCCCCGGCCAGACCCTGACCATCGAACGCTCCACGCTGTCCTCCAAGCCGGGCCTGCGCGCCTCGGACGCGACCCTGACTCTTGAGTTCAGGTCAAGCCGCGGCGGCCAGCACGTGGTGACCCTGCCCGAAGGCGCCGACCTGCGCTCGGTCCATATGGACGGCGCGGCGCAGCCCGTCCGTCAGGAAGGCCGCAAGGTCTCCCTGCCGGTGCGGCCCAGCAGTCGCCAGGCCGAACTGGCCTGGCGAGAGTCCGTTAGCCTCGGACTCCTGTTTCGCATCCCCGAGATCGACGCCGGAGCGGCGAGCGTAAACTCCCATATCGAACTCCACGTCCCGGAACGGCGTTGGGTTCTCCTCGTCGCGGGCCCCCGGCTGGGACCCGCCGTCTTGTTCTGGTCCCAGGCCGTCGTGTTTCTCATCGTGAGCATCGGCCTGGGACGGCTAGGCTGGTCCCCTCTCGGCTGGCGGCATTGGCTGCTTCTCTCCCTGGGGTTGACGCAAGTTTCGGTCGCTTCGGCCGCGGTCGTGGCGGCGTGGTTTCTGGCCGCGGGCCTGCGCGGCAAACACCCGCCGGCGGGACGCCGGGAATTCAACGCGGCCCAACTCTTCCTCGTCTTTCTGACCCTCGTGGCCGGGGTCTTCCTCTTCCGCTCCATCGCCCACGGCCTGCTGGGCCTGCCCGAGATGCAGATCGGCGGCAACGGCTCCTCCTCCGACGTCCTGCGCTGGTACCAGGACCGCAGCGGCGCGGTCCTGCCCCGCCCCTGGGTGCTCTCGGTCCCCCTGGGGGTCTACCGCCTGGCCATGCTCGCCTGGGCCCTGTGGCTGGCCTCCTCGCTGGTCGGCTGGTCGCGCTGGGGATGGTCCTGCTTCACCAACGGCGGGCTCTGGCGCAGCAAAGGGGTCACATCCTAACATCTGACAGACCGCCAGCGGTGGAGGTAGCGGAGTGCTGAGTCGGAACCGCGCACCGTCATGGACCGCCGAAAAGTGGGTGAGGTCAGGACACCTGAACTCTGTCAAGCGCAAGTAGAAATGTCAGGTTGTCGGAGGCTCGCTTCTTATCTATATGCGTATTATTTTCGTTAGTGTTTGTGAAATCGCAGTTAACTACTTGGGCTCGAAGCCAAGTCATTGAGGATGGCGGCCGATTAAGGAAGCTCGGTCAGGGCCAGCACGGCCGATGCGGTGTGGTAGGACGGCCCGTCGCCCCCATCCCAGAGGCCAGGCTCCTCCTGCATGGACAAGACGCTCAATTCCAGGCGCTCAGCCAGGCCGGCCGCGCCCCCCGCGGCCCGGAGGGATTTGGCCGCGAAAGGCAAGCTGAAGGCATAGTAGTAGTTGGCCACCTGCTGGGGCCCGGAATGCGGCTCGGCGCGGCCGCCGATCTCCGAGGCGACCTTCTCGAGCACCGGCAGCGCCGCTGCGTAGTGCGGCAGGAGCTGGGCGAGCATGCGGCGCTCCTCCTCGACCTTGTCCTTGGCGAGTTCCGCGTAACGGTAGAGCACATACTGGCAGGCCACGCTGCGGGCGGCCGCCCCGGTCTTGCCCTCCGCCCGGTCGCCGGTGTGGTAGGAGAAGAAGCCCTCGGAGTCGCGGCTTGACCTGAGAGCGCGGGCCGCGCGCTCCAGGGATTCCGGCGGCACCTTGGCGCCCGCGGACTTGGCCTCCACGAGACCGCCGAGGACCACCGCGGTGTGAAAGCTCGCTTTGTAAAACCGGTTCCCGAAGCCCCCGTCGCGCTGCTGCTTGGCCAAGACGCCGTTGACCGGCCCGTCGAGAGCCGCCCGGTCGGCGGGGTCTTGGGCCAAGGCCCAAACCACGAATCCGTCGTCAAAGGGATCGGCGGTGAAGATGGTCTTGCCCTCCTTGAGGTATTTCCGGCCCTTGGCCAGGGCTCCGGAAACCGCGGCGCGCTGGGCGTCCGGGAGGGCGTAGGTCTGCGCCTTCGAATCCACGGCGGCCAGCGCCAGAACCACGAGCGCGGTCACGGCCTTGCGGCCGTAGGCCCATTCCTGGTCCTTCGCGCCGTGAAGCCCCGGCCTGACGGTGGTTCGCTGCGGCCAGGAGCCGTCCTCGAGCTGGCGCTTGACGAGGAAGGCGGCCGCGGCGCGGATCAGTTCCGGGCGGCTTGGGGAGAGCTTGGCCAGGGCTTCCTTGGCCTTGGCCTCGGCGCCAAGGAGACGCAAGGACCGCAGGGCCGCGAAGCGCACCGGCAGGGGCTGGCGGTCGTCTCCGGCCATCCAGGCGACCTGGTCCATATGCTCCTTGGAGCCGAGCGCGCCCAAGCTCAGGACCGCGGCCTTGCGCACTCCGGGGTCGGGGTCCTTGAGCAGGCCGGCCACGGCCTTGGCCTGGTCCTTGGCCCCGAGTATGGTCAGGAATTCGACCGCGGCGCGCCGCCGCCCCGGATCGCGTTCGCCCAAGCCCTCGGCGGCGAGCGTCGCCGCGAAAATCCGGCGGAAGGGGCCTTCCCCGAGCCTCCGGAGCTGCTTGAGGAGGTCGGTCCGCCAGAACGCGCCGTCGGCGTCTCGTTCGCCCCCCAGGCGCGCCGCGGCCTGGGCCGCCTTCTGCGCGTAGGCCGGATCGCTGAAACCAATGACCGCCTCCAGGGCCTTGACCGCAACATGAGCGTCGGCGTCGTCAAGCCGCTCGGCGATCAGCGGCAGAGCCTCACGGACTCCCCAGGCCTCCAGTATCTCGATGGCGCAGGAGCGGCGGTAGCCCTCCCTGTGCTTGAGAAGTTCGGTAACGAGCCGGATATGCTCCGCCCCGCCCTGGGGGCCGCGCCGAAGGTCCCAGCACTCATCGAACGCGCCGTCTTTGGCAAACTTCTCGATCTTCTCCCGGGTCGGATCGGAAGCCGGCGTAGGCGTCCCCGCAAAGACCGCGGGAGCCGCGAGGAAACAGGCGGCCAGGACCCGGACGGTCAGGGCGGGGAGGGGTTTTCTCGCCACACGATAGTATAGACCCATCTTTGGGGATTCGCCAGGGGTGGGGTCATACCGCGCGACATGGCGACGCGATACACGGTCGAGCCCCTGAACTCCCTCTCTTGGTCCCAACGGTCTTGAAATCTAACTCCCTATAAGTTATACTAATAAGGAATATATACCCTATAAGTATGACTTTTGAGAGAAGCCTTGTGATGCATCTGCCCCCGTTTCAGTCCGCATTTCTTTGGGGTCCCAGGAAGACCGGCAAGACCACCTATCTGAAGAAAGCCTTTCCCGCCAGCGTCCGCTACGATCTCCTGGAAACAGACCTCCAGGACCAGTTTGCCAAGGAGCCCGCGCGCCTTAGGCACGAGGTCCTGGCCCTCAGCCCCGGGCGACGCGCCAAGCCCATCATCATCGACGAGGTCCAGAAGGTTCCCGCGCTATTGGACGAAGTCCATTGGCTGATCGAGAACGCGAGCGTCTCCTTCATCCTCTGCGGTTCGAGCCCGCGCAAGCTCCGGAGGGGAGCCGCGAACCTCCTGGGCGGCAGGGCGTGGAGGTACCGGATGTTCCCGTTGACCAGCCGTGAGATTCCCGGCTTCGATCTCCTGCGCGCGCTCAACGCCGGGCTCATCCCCTCCCACTACACGAGCCCCGATCCAGCCAGGAGCCTGCGGGCCTATGTCGGGGACTACCTGAAGGAGGAAATCCGCGCGGAGGCGCTGGCCAGAAAGGTGCCCGCATTCTCCAGGTTTCTCGATGCCTTGGCGTTCGGCGCCGGGGAGATGACCAACTTCGCCAACGTGGCCCGCGACTGCGGGGTGGACGCCAAGACGGTGAAGGAATACTACCGGATCCTCGTCGACACCCTCGTGGCCTATCTGGTCTATCCCTATTCCAAGCGCGCCGGCAGGGACATCATCACCGCCACTCCGAAGCATTACTGGTGCGATGTCGGCATCCAGAACGCGTTGTCAGGGCAGCAGGTCCCTTCCCTTCGGGGACCCTACGCCGGCAAGCTGTTCGAGGGATTCGTGCTGATGGAGCTCATGGCGTTCCTCGGCTACCGCGATCTGGGCCATGAGGTCCAGTACTGGCGGACCAAGACCGGCCTCGAGGTGGATTTTGTGATCGGCGGGAGAGCCGCGGTCGAGGCCACGATCTCCCCGCGGGCCGGCCCCCGGGATCTGCGGGGCCTCAGGGCATTCCTCGACGAGCACGAGGTCGAGACGGCCTCCCTGGTCTGCCTGGAGCCCCGGGCGCGGCGGATCGACCTGGGTCCCCGCGCGGCCGTCACCGTCTTGCCCTGGCAGGATTTTCTCGAGCGCCTGTGGGGCGGGCGGATCATCGCATGAATCTCCGCGACGCACACCACGCGACGGCGGCGGGAGGTGACCCCGCTACGGGGCCAGGCAGGCGCCGTTGCCGTCGCGCCTGACGGCCCGGCGGTTGTTGCCCTTGCCGGAGGTCCTGAACTGAGCCGAGATCGGGTAGTGGTCCGAGATGTAGACCTCGAGCTTCTTCTCGACGCCGTGGAGGAAGTTGGCCGGCATGGGGCCGGCGGAGCCCAAGACGTACTCCTCGTCCCAGAGGTCACCGGACATGATGAAGTGGTCGTAGTTGTTGGCAGGCTCGCCCTTCTGCCGTGACGTGCGCTCGTCGACAAGAGCGATGAGCTGGGTCTTCTTGGCTCGACGGCGGCCCTGCTTGTCCTTCTCCTCGCGGAAAAGAGGATACTCCTCGATGATGTCCTCGACCGGGTGCCAGTTGCCTTCGGAGCCCCGGGTGCTCTGCTCCTTTCCCTTCCGCGTGGGCAAGTTGAAATCGCCGCTGAGGATCACGTCCGGATCGTTCTTGGGGTCCTTGTAGTACTCCGTCAGCCAGTCCAGGATCGCCCGAAGTTCCCGGCGCGAGGCGTCGGCGTTGCCGTCCTCGTAAGTCAGGTGCAGGGTGACGATGGTAAAATCGAGCTTACCGACGTGCATGTGCGCCACCCGGGCCGGGTGCAGGGACTTCTCCTTGTCCGGCTCGACCGGGGTGCCCCCCTTCGAGAAAAGCAGCCGGTCGCAGTCCACGCCCACGTCCTTCTGCGTGTAGAAACCGTTGTCCTGCGAATCGGTCGAGTCCTGAAAACTGAGGTTCCAGCGATCCGCCCCTCCGGGGAGCAGGCTCTCAAAATTCTTAGCCCCCGCCTCATGGGCCAACTCCTGGACGGAGAGCACGCGGGCCGTCCGGTTCTCGGAAAACATATGGTCGAGGATCGCCCGGTAGCCGTCCTGGCGTTTAGGGTTGACGCTGGAACCCCAGGTCTGGATGTTCCAGGAGATGATGCGCATGGAGGCCGCGTCCTGGACGTCGGCCGCGGCCTTCGGCTTGGGCTCGCGCAGCGGCTTGGCTTCCTCTTGGACCCTCTCCCTGAGGGCTTTGAAGAGGTCGTCGAGGTTGATCGGCTTGTCGGCGGCGGCGACGGGCGACGCGGAAAGAAACAAGGCCAGTATAGGGAAGGAAAGGTATCTCATCCCCCCGAATAATAGCCCCCGAGCCGGGCCGCGTCAGGGGTCCGAAGGCCCCCTGCGGGGGCCGATAGGCCTACCGGCCAAGGGGGCGCTGTTCGCCCGGGAAGCTCTGGAGGAACAGGAAGCGGACCGGGAAGCCGTAGCGCTGCGACAGGGCCTTCTCCTGGCCCTTCAAGAACTCCGAGAGCTCCAGATTGTCTCCCACGTCGATCGAGAAGACGACCTCGTCGAAAGGCGCGCCGATGGACTCATTGAGCTGTTGGCGATGGCGCGCGTAAACCTCGAGCTTGCGCACGACTTTGTCGGCCAGGACATCTTCGAACGGAAGCGGGACCCGCGCGGATTTGGCCTCGATGAGCTGGACCTTGCCTTCGGGGGAACGCGCCACCACGTCGAGCTCGGTGATGTACATGCCCTTTTCATCGAAAAGCTCGCGGCCGCTCTGCAAGACCCGATAGCCCTGGGTCAGAAGATAATCGACGGTTCGCAATTCCAGCAAGAGCCCCACGTAGCGGGAGTAGATGACTCCCTCGATGATCTTGTCGAGGCCGCGGCCCGCGTAGCGCTGGGTCATTTCGTTGAGTTCGGTACGGAATCGGGACGGATCCTTGGGAACTGTGACTAACTCGTCCAAGAAAAGAAACCTAAAACGGGACTGTTGCTGGGGGGTCAGGCCGCTGTAGCGTTTGCGAATGTGGCTCTTGATCTCATCGTAACCCCGGGTGTCGAATACGAGCACGATCTCGCTCAGACGACCGAGGGCCTGCTCGGCCTTGCCGGACTTGGCGAAGAGGCCCATGGCCTCCCGCAGATAGCCGTCCACGCGGCGGATTCCCTCGGCGACCTCGGAGGCCGGGTTTTTGGCGTGATGGTAGTAAGTCCGGTGGGTGTGCACGGCGACCTTGCGGTTGCCGTCCTGGAGCACGCCGTCGACCCACACGAGCGTCTCTTCCAAATGGGTATTGTGATGGTCGACCTTGCGGCTGCGGGCCACGGCTTCCACGCCCTTGAGCTTGGACCAGACCTCCTCGTAGGAGTCCTCCATGACGTCAAGGCTCTCCGAGAGGTCCTGCTTGCCGTCCCACTTGTCCACCAGGCGGCGGACTTCGCGGTAGTAGCGCGCGGCGCGGCCGACGAGCTTGACCCCCTCGTCATTGATGAGGGTCGCGCCCTGAGGCGATTCGCCGATAAAAATTCGGTCCAGGGATTCGCGGAGGGCGAGCGGATCGGAGGCCCCGGCCGGCAGGAGCGCGGCGCGCTCGGCGAGCGCGGTGGAAAGGGGCTTAGCCGCCTCGGGTTCCCGTGAAGGGCCCGGCTCGGCGGTCGCCAGGGGAGCGACCCGGGGGACCTCCCTCACGAAAAGCGTCGGAACAATCTCAGGCGCCGGCAGCGGCGCGGCGTAGGGCAGGGCCAGGCGGGATTGCAGTCGCAGTTCGGAGGCGCCCGGCGACGCGAGGAAGGCCGCGCCGACCGGAGCGACCGGCAGCGACACGACTGGAGCCCGGACAACGCGCGGCCGGGTCAATTGGACCGCGGAGGCAGGACCGGTCAGCAACGGCACCAACAGGAAGGCCGCGAGGGGCGTAGGCACGCAAGCAGTATACTCCCCGCCCGACGGCCGCGGCGTGGGCCGTTGGGCCCACGACGCGCGCGGCAGAGTGCCTACTTCAGTACGGCTAAGGCCGGCGCGGGCCGGGGTCGTGAGACCCCAGGTGCCGCTCTATGATCCTGAGTATGCCTCGGTAGTAACTCTCTTTGGGCGAGCCGCTGGGGGCGGCGCGTTCCTTGGACGTGTATTCATCGAAGAGGCGGGTCAGAACGCCTTCCCCATGGCGCCGCTCGATATCGCGCTCGAAAGCCCGCGTCGCGGCCTCAAAAGCAACGCGGCGCGCACGGTTGTAGAAGGCCTCCTTGCGGCTGCCGGAGCGGGCGGCCTGGTACTCCGAATCGAAGCGCACGCCCGTCTCCTCGATATCCTCGAAGCGGTAGCGGCCCGAATTGAGGTCCTAGGACCCAGCCCCAACAGCGTCGGCGCCCAAGCAGGCCGTGGAGGCGCGGTCCAATAGAGATACGGACTTCTCCGCGAGGGGCCGCGCCGCCAGGTTTTCGCGCAGCTGAGTCGCGTCGCGCGCCCCGATCACCGCACTGGTCAACCTTCCTTTAGAAAGGAGCCAGCCGAGCGCGGCCTGCGGGCACGTAAGCCCTTCGAGGGCGGCGACCTTGGCCAGGACATCGATCAGGCCGGCGAGCTTGGCCTCGGGCAGGGGCGGGAAGGCGGCGGCCGGGTCTTTGCGTCTTCCGGCCAGGCGCTTCCCGGCGCGGTATTTGCCGGTTAGAAAACCACCGCCCAGCGGGCTCCAGGCGAGCAGGCCCATCTCCTCCCGCTCCAACAGGGGGCCGAGGTCTTTCTCGACGTAGCGATCGGCCAGGCTGTACTGGTCCTGGGTGAACTCCCAGCGCGCCTGGCCGTCGCGCTTGAGCAGGAGGGCCTGCGTGAGTTCCACCCCGCTGAAGTTCGAGCAGCCGACCACTCGAGCCTTGCCGGCCTTCACCGCGCGGTCGAAGGCCTCGAGAGTCTCCCACAGCGGAACGGCCGCATCCGGGGCATGAGCCATGTAGAGATCGACATGGTCGGTCTTGAGGCGCCGCAGGCTCGCGTCCAGGGCCGCCTTGATGTGGCGGGCCGAGAGCCCGCCGGTCGAGGGATCTCCCGCCTTCATCTCCCCGCAAACCTTGGTGGCGATAAGAACCTTGTTCCGGCGTCCCTTCAGCACCCGCCCGAGAAGAGTCTCGGAAGCTCCGCGGCCGTACACATCGGCGGTGTCGATGAGGTTGACCCCGTGTTCCATTGCCAGATCCACGAGACCGGAAGCGGTCTTTTCATCCACCCCTCCGACGCCGTGCCAGTCGGAGCCGAAATTCATGGTGCCCAAGGCCAGGGGGCTCACCTTGAGTCCGGACCGTCCGAGAGGCCGCAGCTTCATCGCCCACATCCTATTAGATTAGCCCCGCGGGGAAAAGAGGCCCAAGCAACGATAGGCCCCCGAAAGATTCCGGGAACTTTTTGGCCCCCACATCGTATATATGGAACTCGGCGCCGCTGGGTGCTATACTGGGGGTATGAAGATGGGATGCTTCAAGGTGCGGTTCAAAGTCGGGCGGGTGGCCGGAAAGGGGCGTACCATCGAGCTCGAGGGAACCGTCGACACCGGCGCGGCGTTTCCCTTCGTCCCCTCCGATATTCTCGGAGAGTTGGGAATCAGGCCGACCGATCAACTGGAATTCGAATTGGCGGACGGTTCCACGCGGAGGCTGCCGGTGGGCGAAGCCAGATTTCACTATCACGGCAAATCCGCTCCCTGCCTGGTGGTCTTCGGCCTGCCGGGAACCGAACCTCTTTTCGGAGCCCTGGCGCTGGAGAGTCTCTTGTTGAAGGCCGACCCGGTCAATCTGCGGCTTGAACCGGTCAAGAGATTGCTGGCGGCCGCCGGCTAAGCGGGCTGGAAATAGTATTATCCACGGGACTTGGAACGTTCCAAGTCCGGTGGATAAGTCCAGGGCCGGACCCAAGCGAGGGCCTTCGGCGCCCAGCTTAGTATAATGGGCCGATGACCTGCGCCTGCAATAAGTGGAAGCGCCGGGAATGGTTGATCCCCTGACCCTACCGGAAAATAGTTTCCCGGTTCCCATCAAAGGGGAGCATTTCAGGTGGTGGGCGGCAGCGGATAGGCCGGCAGGGTGGTCAGCCGAGTATCCTCAAGGTGCCCGCCGGTAGTAAAACTGTAGAGGCACTGAAAGGCCCGGCTCCTTATGCCGAACGCCTCGTGGATGGAATCATCAAGATAGCAGCCCATTCCGGTGCCGCGCCTCCCCTCAGCCTCGCTTTCCAGATAGAGGATTTGTCCGATCATGCCCGTTTCCCAAAACAGGCGCGGGTAGAAGTGCGGCCCCTGCTCACTCAGGACAGGCTCGAACTTGGCGAGCATCGCCACGCTGAAGGCGCCGTCTCCGGCGATCTGCTGGCCGCAACTCACTTGAATGGCGAGAGACCGCAGGTCGCATTCCTTAAGAAGGAAAAGCGGCAAAGAGGTGGGGCAAGTTGGCGGAGCGCTCCATGGAAAGCTGGGATCAAGATGCTCTTGAAACGCATCCCTCTGCGCGGCGTCTCGTACCAGGGCGTAAAGCCCGGGGGATAGTCCCTCGACCCGGTGGACGAAAAGGCCGAGATGGACGGCCGGCGGCCAGGGGATCGAATCCCAGGGCGCCACATCGGGTTGCGGGACCACCCGGGCCAGCATGGAGTAAAACTGCTTGTGGGACACGCCGGTCCTGCCGTCTAAAGCCAGGCAGCTCCTTCTTTGCCGAACGATCCGGCCGACGGTAAGCTGGCTTCGGGGATGTCCGGATTCCGAGACCGGGCATGGGACAGCGATACTCCTGGCGTCCGAGTCAAAGCCGCCAGTCGGTTCCTTCTCCAGGTCGGTCCTCCGGCAAGCGGCCCCGACCGCGTCGATAATGGGCCAATCATGGTGGCCGGAGCTCAGGCAGTTGGGCTTGCCGGTCCATGTCGCGCTTCCCATGGCAAGGGCGGCCCGGGGCGGCAGCCGCGTGCCGGGTCTCACCGGACCACCTGAGGGAGCTATGGCCGCAAGCAGGGTGGGCGCCTCCCATTCGGCCGGGTGAGCCTCCTCGCCGCGGTCGATCCCAAGAAGTTTCGCGAGTTGGGGCTCCGGCACGCTGGGAAGCAGGGTAAGATTCCATCCCAACGCCGCGGCCGATATCCTCAGGGCGGCAAGGGCGTGCCCGGCGTCGTGCTGACAATAGCGGAAGGCCCGCTCGCCATATTTCCAGGACTCTCTCCAATATATGCTCGAAAGACCGATAAAGAACGCGCCTTCCGGCAACCCGGAAACCAGCTCGCTCCAGACGGCCGGATCGAACTCGGCCCGACGCTCCAGGGCGTGGATTTCCGGGGCGTAGTGATGGACTGCGGGATGATCGCTTAGCCCTTCCACGGCACGAATCAGGAGATAGGCCTCGGTGGGATGCAGGTTCCCGCTGGAGGGATTCACCCGGAGCGACCAGGTGATTCCCATGTACGATTTCCATGCGGAAAGCGAAAGGGCATAGAAGAACAGCTCGGAGATGGTTTCCCGATCCACGGACCTCGGGACCACCCCGCGCGGAACGTAGATCTGGTCATAGCCAGGCGTGCGATCCGCGCTGGGCAAGGCCAGTGAAACGACGGGCGCCCCTTCAAAACGCCGGAAGGGATTGGGTTGCGTGTCCCAATCCATGTAGCCGAGCGCATCGGCATAGCGGTAATGGCGGTGCTTGGTCTTCTCATGATAGTGCAGAACCGTCCGCAGGCGATCCGCGGGTGAGCCCGGGTTCACGCTGTCCATGGGAGCTACTTTTTAGACGGGGCATAATAGGGGTTGGTCCCGGAGGCGTGAGCCCTTTCCCGATCCGCGAAGAACGCCGAGCCCTCCGGGTAGATCGGCCTGTCCGCGGTGAACCTGCACGTGTCGGGCCGATTCGCCTCTATTGTGGCCGCAATCTTGATGTCCTGTTCCATGGTCACACCTCGATGGCTTTGAATTGCCTGTCCGTAGGCTCCGCGCAGCAAAACCAGGCTTCGGTGAGTCTTGGGACAGACGCGCGTCCCGATCGGCCCGGAGCCTCCCCCCCGGTTGGGGTCTCCAAGCCGGCGGCTTCATAGGCCGCGGTCCGAATGCGTTCGAAGGTCACCCCCGGGTCTTCATCGCGCCGACAAGCCTGCTCAACCAGCCGGCTGACCTTGGCATGGAGCCCGTCCATCCTTGGGTCCGGATGCCGCCACGGATGGTAGAAGTTGTCCTGGTCCAATTCTCCAAGGAAGGGTTGGATGACCCCTCGCGCGATCAGCTCGGAGCCCGGCGGGACGAGAAGGCGGATCGAGAATTGGACCGGATCCACATGATGCGCGAGTTCTTCTCCGGCGACGAAATCAAGCATCTCGATGTAATCTGGAAGCGTCGTCCAGGGGGTGAAGGCGACCCAGGAAGGCCTCAGCGCAATCCCCAGGTCGCGAAGCAACCTCAGGGCTTCCAGCACATCCGCGTGGGTGTGGCCCTTGCGCAGCTTCCGGAGCACCTCGTCGCTCAGCGACTCAACGGCGGAGATGACGAACAAACAGCCGGACCGGGCCAGTTCCGGGAATAGACCGCGGTGCTTGAGGATGTGCTCGATCTTGGCCGTGAAATCAAGCGTGATCCCGGGAAATTCCCGGCGCATCCGCCGCACAAGTGCCACGGAATGGCCGGGACCGTTCAAAAAGTCCGGGTCTCCAAAGGTGATATGCCGGGCTCCGGAATCGACCAGATGGCCTATATCCTCCAGGACCACATCCTGGGGCACGGTGAAGAACCGGCCTTTGTAGACCGGCGGGATGGGGCAATGGAGGCAGAGATGCTTGCAGCCCCGGCTGGCTTCCACCTGTCCGGCCAAGACGCGTTGCCCGCGGTATTCCAGCTGGGCGTACCGCTTGAGTCCCGGCAGACGGCTGCGATCCGGGAGCATAAAGGCCAGTCGCTTCAAGACCGGGGCTTGAGCGCGGGAGGCTGAGAATACTCCCTCAACCGGGTCGTGGATTCCGCCGTTGAGCGAGTTTACAAGGGAAACCAGGGACGCCTCGTATTCCCCACCGATAACCGAATCCGCGACGGACCCAAGCAGGAACTCGGCGTTGAGCGAGGCGTAAAGGCCGAAAAAGCAGATGTGGGCCCGGGGATTGACCCGGCGCACCCGTTTGGCCACGCGAAAGCCCAGCCGCAGGGCCGTGTGCATGGGGACTGAGATCCCCACGAACCCGGCCGAAAGGACCTTGTTCTCGTCAAAACCATCAACGGAAACATCCATGGCTTCCGGACTCATACCCGCTTGCCGCAGAAAAGACATGGCCCAAGCGATGCCTAAAGGCTGATGCCCCAGCTCGTAGCAGGAGACAAGCAGTACCGCTCCGGCTTCGCTCATCCCTTTACTTGACAAGTTTATTTTCAGGACGGCGCGGGGGATCGTTGGACGGCCTGGTGGGAACTTTGCCGTGCTCCTTCTCGTTAGTTATGGCCGCCGGAGTCAGTTCCGTGTTGATCGCGGCATAGGCCGCGTCTTCCTCCACTGAACCCACGATGGCTGCGATGGGACATTCCGGCAGGCAGACGCCGCAATCGATGCAGACCGCCGGATCGATTATCATGAAGGGTCTGCCCTGGTAGTCGACCGGGTGGATGCACTCGACCGGACAGACGTCCACGCAGGCGGCGTACTGCTCGCCCAGGCACTTCTCGGTGATTACGTAAGCCATGGCGCTCTTCCCCCCTGTAATCTGTTCCTCGGCAACCATTCAATTCCGGCCCAACCTGCCGCACCCCCCGGACTTGCTCATGCGCAACGCCTGCTCGCCGGATCTCAGCCGCAAGACAGTCCCCATGATGGCTTCTCCCTTCCTGGCCAGTTCCGCCAGTGTCGTCACGCTCAGGACCCCCTGGATGTGTTCGGCTAAAACGGACCAAACGGATCGGAGAGCGCAGGAACGGTTGTAGTGAACGCACTGATCCCGGTCGCCCGGGAAGCACTTGCAAAAGTTCTCATCGTAGAATGAGCCGCCCAAGACCTCCAGAATTTGAAGCAGGGTGATTTCCCCGGCATCACGGATGAGACGATAGCCGCCCTTTTCGCCTCTCACGCTGGTCACCAAACCGGCGCGCTTGAAGATGTTCATGAGCTTTGCGGCGTAGGGAACCGAGATCCCCTCCTTAGCGGCGATTTCATGGCATGTAAACGGCTGGTCTCCTCCGCTCCGCGCCAATTGGAGGATGCAACGAAAACCATACTCCTCTTGATGGGAGATTTTCATAGCCGTACTCGCGGATTCTCCAGTGAGATCATCATGAACCTTGGCTCTCTTCTCTAAAGAGTGCAGTATCATACATTTTTGTCAGGATCACGGGAGACCTACGGAGGCTTGGGCAGAACTTCCCTAACTGAGTTTTGAGCCGGCCGCGCACCCCGACGCCGCCACCGTGGCCCCCATGACCCCGGTAAAGCCGGGCGCTGATTAGGCCAGGAAACATCGAGACTGGATAGCCTCATGCTCCAGGCCGACCCGGTGAATCTGCGGCTCGAACCGGTCCAGAGATTGCCGGCCGCATCCCATCCCCGCCTTTCGAACTGTACGCGCGTACAGTTGGCCTGCGGCCTCTCCTCCCCAGCCATGCGAGCATCCCGCAATACCTCCAGCCTCGCCGGTCCAGCTTAGTATAATGGGGCCATGCCCCCCTTCCGCCTGAAGTCAACCTTCAAGCCCTCGGGAGACCAGCCCGCCGCGATCGCTCAGCTCACCGCGCGCCTGCGCGAGGGCGCCCCCTCCCAGGTCCTGCTCGGGGTGACCGGCTCGGGCAAGACCTTCACCGCCTCCTGCGTGATCGAAGCTCTACAGCGGCCGACCCTGGTGATCTCGCCCAACAAGGTGCTCGCCGCCCAGCTCTACGCCGAGTTCAAGGCCTTCTTCCCCGATAATGCCGTCGAGTTCTTCATCTCCTACTACGACTACTACCAGCCCGAGGCCTACGTCCCTTCGACCGACACCTATATCGAGAAAGACGCCGCCATCAACGACCACATCGACCGCTTGCGCCTGAAATGCACGAGCGCGCTGCTCGCGCGCCGCGACGTTATCGTCGTGGCTTCGGTCTCCTGCATTTACAATATCGGCTCGCCGGACTCCTACCGGGAGGCCTCGATCCCCCTCGAAGTCGGCTACAAGACCACCCGCCAGAAGCTCCTGGGTGATCTGGTCGCGATCCACTACGAACGCAATGAAACGGAGTTCACGCGCGGCAAATTCCGGGTGAAAGGCAACATCGTGGATGTCTTCCCAGCCTACATGGAAACGGCTCTTCGGATCGAGTTGGGCGACGAGGGCGTCGTCGCCCTGCATGAATTCGCGCCGCTCTCGGGCGATAAAATCCGCCCCCACCAGCGCGAATGGATATACCCCGCCAAACATTTCATCACCGCCGGACCCGAGCGCGAGCGAGCCCTCTCGGCCATCGCGTCAGAGATGCTCGCCCGGGTCGCCGAGCTCAAGGCCGGGGGCAAGCTCATCGAGGCCCAGCGCCTGGAGCAGCGCACCCGCTACGACATGGAGATGCTGCGCGAGATGGGCTTTTGCAACGGCATCGAGAACTACTCCCGCCACCTCTCCGGGCGTCCCCCGGGGGCGCGGCCCTACTGCCTGCTCGATTTCTTCCCCAAGGACCATCTGCTCATGATCGACGAGTCGCACGTGACCGCGCCGCAGGTGCGCGGGATGTACGAGGGCGACCGCTCGCGCAAGCAGACGCTGGTCGATTTCGGCTTCCGCCTGCCCTCCTGCCTGGACAACCGGCCCCTGCGCTTCGATGAGTTCGAGGGCTTGGCGGGACAGACGATGTTCGTCTCGGCGACGCCGGGCCCTTACGAGCTGGGCCGCGCCCGCGGCGAAATCGTCGAGCAAGTGATCCGCCCCACCGGCTTGGTCGACCCCCCGGTCACGGTCAAGCCCACCGAGGGGCAGCTCGACGACCTGCTCTCGCGCCTGCGCGACCGGGCAGGCCGGCGGGAGCGAACGCTCGTGACCACCCTCACCAAACGCACCGCCGAGGACCTCACCACCTTCCTGGCGGCCCAGGGGATCAAGGCCCGCTACCTCCATTCCGACATCGAGTCCCTGGAGCGCATCGCGATACTCCAGGAACTGCGGGAAGGCAAGTTCGACGCCCTGGTCGGCATCAACCTGCTGCGGGAAGGCCTCGACCTGCCCGAGGTGACGCTGGTCGCGATCTTGGGCGCCGACCATGAGGGCTTCCTGCGCTCGGAGACCACCCTCATCCAGATTTCGGGCCGCGCCGCGCGCCACGTGCGCGGGGAGGTCGTCCTCTACGCCGACCAGACCACGGGGTCGATGCAGCGGGCGCTCTCCGAGATGTCCCGCAGGCGCGCCAAACAGCTCGAACACAACGCCACCCACGGCATCAAGCCCCGGAGCATCGAAAAGGCGGTGCGGGAGCTCGAGGAGTTTCAAACGGCGGCCAAGCGTCAAGGGGCTTCTCTCCTGCGCGACAAGGAAATGCCGCTCACCGCCAAGAACCTGCCCATCATCCTCAAGGACGTCGAAAGGCAGATGAAGGAGGCCGCCGACAACCTCGACTTCGAGCTCGCCGCCGTCCTGCGCGACCAACTCTACGAACTGCGGGGGATGTCGATGGGCCGGGGCCCATCGTCCTCGGAGCGAGGACGTTCTCCTTCCGCGAAGAGGACGGCGGCCGCGGGACGACGCCGCAAATGACCCCCTCCCTCCTCGCCGCCGCCGAACCTCTCATCAAGGCCGCCCTGGCCGAGGACCTGGGAAAACAGGGCGACCTGACGACCGAGTTCTTCGCGCCGCCGAGCGCTCGGGTCCGGGGAGTCGTGATCGCCAAGCAGAAAGGGGTCATTTGCGGAGTGCCCATCGCGGCCCGCGTCCTCCGGCTCGTCGCTCGCTCTTGCCGGATTCGCGTCCTGAAGCGCGACGGCAGTCTCGTCAGTCCCGGGGACGCCGTGCTCGAGGTCCGGGGCGGACGCGGCCTGCTGACGGCGGAACGGACGGCGCTCAATTTCCTGCAGCACTTGAGCGGGATCGCGACACTGACGAGGAGCTACGTCGAGATGGTCCGCGGGCTCGGCCCGCGGGTGGTTGACACGCGAAAAACCCTCCCCGGCTGGCGCGTCCTGGCAAAATACGCCGTGCGCTGCGGCGGCGGGCTCAATCACCGCATGGGGCTTTACGACATGGCCCTCGTCAAGGACAACCATTGGGCCGCGGGCGGAGACGTCATCGCCGCCGCGGGAACGCTTCGCCGCCGCCACCCGTGCGTCCCCCTCCAGATCGAGGCCGCCTCCCTGGCGCAGGTCCGTCGCGCGCTGGCGGCCTCCCCCGACTCCATCCTTCTCGACAATATGGCACCGCCCCGTTTGAAGGACTCCATCGCGCTCATCCGCCGGTCGGCGCCGCGCGTCTCGATTGAGGTATCCGGGGGGGTGAGCCTATTGACCATCCGCGCCATCGCCCGACTGGGGCCGGACCGAATCTCGGTGGGCCGGCTCACGCACAGCGCCCCCGCCTTGGATTTGAGCCTCGAACTGGAGATCGCCCGGTGAGTCCATTATCCCTCCCGGCCGTAACCCGGCTGGTCCGGCTGTCCGTGACGGCTTCGACGCAGGACGTCGCCAAGACGCTCGCCGAGCAAGGCGCGCCCGCGGGAACCGCGGTGTGGGCCGACCGCCAGACCCGGGGGCGCGGGCGCATGGATCGAGTCTGGAGTTCCCCCGAGGGCGGGCTCTACGTGTCCATCGTCCTTCGCCCGCGCCTCAAGCCCCCCGAGCTCGGAGGCCTGAGCCTCTCCGTCGCGCAAGGCCTCGCCGCGGCCCTGGGCCGTCTGGCCGGCCTAACCTTGGCCGTCAAGCCCCCCAACGACGTCGTCGTGCCGGCCCCCGCGGGCCCGCCCCGAAAGCTCTGCGGGGTTTTGCTGGAAGCCTCGGGGGGCGAGACGACCCTCGATTGGATCGTCGCGGGCATCGGCGTCAACGTCAACAACGCGCCGCCCCGGGGGGCCGCCAGCCTCAAGTCCCTGACCGGACGTTCCTGGGACATCGAAACCGTCCTTCGCGAGCTTCTCTGGGAGCTCGCCCCACTCATTCAATCGCACAACGGAGGATCACCGTGATCAAGTCCCCCCTTAGAGACAAAGTCATCATTCTGACCGGCGCGTCCAGCGGCATCGGCTGGGCCACGGCCCTGGAGCTGGGCCGCCGGCGGCCGCGAATCGCGATCCTGGCCCGGCGCATCCAGAAGCTCGTGGAACTCTCGAAGCTTCTGGAGGCGGCCCAGGCCCAGGTCCTGACTCTCCCGGCGGACGTTTCCGATCCTTCGCAGTGCCGCAGGGCCGTCTCGGAGGTCGCCGCGAAATGGGGTCGCGTCGATATCCTCATCAACAACGCGGGAATCAGCGGCCACAAGCGCTTCGAGGAGGAGCCTTTCGAGGATATCGAAGCCGTGGTCAAGACCAACTACGTAGGCGCGGCCGCCATGATCCACGCGTCTATCCCCCACATGCTGCGCCAAGGACGGGGGCATATCGTCAACGTGGCCTCGATCGCGGGGCTGTTGGGGTTCCCATACTTGGCCTCTTACTCGGCATCGAAATTCGCCCTGGTCGGCCTGACCGAGGCCCTGCGCCGGGAGTATTGGGACCGCGGGGTGACGCTGACCGCCCTCTGCCCCGGGACCGTGGACACGCCCATGGCGGAGCTCGCGCTCAAGGACGCCCAAGTCGCCAAGTACGCCCGTCCCAAGACCGCCCAGGAGGTCGCCCAGCGCATCGTGGCCGCCTGCCTGCACCGCCCCGCCGAGGAGATCTTCGGCGACGCGCCCGCCCCGGTGGTGCGGCTCGCCAAGCTCTTTCCCTGGGTGACCGACCGCGCCATGCACGCCATCATGAAGCGCGTCCATCCCTTGGGCCGGAACCGCCCGCGCGGCCGGGAAGTGGTATAATCCGCCCATGGGAGACGTCTATCTCACCCGGGCCGGCCACGCCAAACTCATCCAGGATATGGAGGAGCTGCGACGGCGCAAGGTCGTGCTCTCCGGCGAGATCGCCGAGGCGCGCGAGAAGGGAGACCTGAAGGAGAACGCCGAGTTTCATAGCGCCAAGGACAAGCTGGCCGAGGTCATGAACCGCATCGCCATCATCCAGTCCAAGCTCGAAAAGGCGACCATCATCGACGAGGTGAAGACCCCCAAGGACACGGTTTCGATCGGCGTGCGCGTGACCCTCAAAGAGGTGTCCGAAGGCATCGAAATGGCGTATACCCTCGTGGGCGAAGACGAGTCGGACCCCTCGGAAGGGCGCATCTCGGTCTACTCCCCGCTGGCCCAGGGGCTTCTGGGCAGGAAAACCGGCGAGGAGGTCGCCGTCGATCTCCCGGCCGGAAAGCGCTCATTTAGAATCATCAAGACGGAGCCCGCTCTCTGAGCGCCCCGCGCCCTCCGGGGGAACTCTCCCGGTCGCTGAAGGAGGCGGCCCGCTCCCGCGGGGCCGACCTCGTCGGGATCGCGCCGGCCCGCCCCTTGCCCGAATCCCAAGCCTACGACCGCTGGGTGAAGGCCGGCATGCACGGCACCATGGACTACATGGCCCGCAACGCCTCCAGCCGCCGCGACATCACGCACTGGTATCCCGAGGCTAAGTCCGTGCTTATGTGCGGCTTTTCTTACGGCCTGGGGCAAGGGCCCCCGGTCCCCGAAGGGCAGCCGTTCTCCTCTCCCGAAGGGGGCGCCGACTCCGGCTCGGGGCGCTTCGCCCGCTACAGCGTCCTGGAGGATTACCACCCCATCCTCAAGGCCAGGCTCGGCGAGGTATTGGATTGGCTCAAGTCCGAGGCGCCGGGAGCCGACGGAAGGATATTCGTCGACAGCAGCCCCCTCCTAGAGCGGCTCTACGCCCGCTACGCCGGCATCGGCTGGGTCGGCAAGAACACGATGGTCCTATCCGGCCGGTTGGGCTCCTATTTCCTCCTGGCCGGCATTGCCTTGAACTTGGATTTAGAGCACGACGACCCCGTGCCGGAGCATTGCGGGGAGTGCCGCCGCTGCTTGGACGCCTGTCCCACCGACGCCTTTCCGAGCGAACGGGTCCTTGACGCCAGCCGCTGCATCGCCTATTTCACCATCGAGCACCGCGGACCCATCCCCGAGGAATTCCGCCCCGGCATCGGCGACTGGGTGATGGGCTGCGACATCTGCCAGGAAGTCTGCCCCTTCAACCGATTTTCGCGCGAGGGCCGGACTCTGCGGCCGCTGGCGGAAAGGACGGCCCCTCTGGAGGAACTTGCCGGACTCGACTCCCCGAATTTTAAGCGCAAATACGGCGCCACGGCGGTGGAACGCGCGCGCCGCCAGGGCCTGGCGCGCAACGCCCTGCTGGCGATGGGAAACTCCCGGCAGCAACGATTCCTCCCCACGCTGGAACGGCACGCCGCGGGACCCGACCCGGTCCTGGCCGAACAAGCCCGCTGGAGTCTCGAGCGGATCGCGGGGACTGGGGCCGCCGTCCCCCAACCATGAACCGTCTCTACGCCCTAACCCTCTGGGCCATGACTCTGAACTGCTTCGCGCAAGCCCCCCCGTCGCCCCCGCCTTGGGACGAATTTGCGCGGAAATCCGGGTCGGATGAAGTCACGCCTCCCCGCCGGCCGATCGGAGAATCCCCGGAGACGGCGGCGCGACAGGTGCCTCCGCCGGGCTCGGAGGATACCGGTACCCCCTGGATACTCCGGTGGATGCTCAAGGACGTGCCGCGCGGTATGCTGGTTCGACTGCCCATCATCGACACGGACCCCAACCGCGGGACCACCATCGGATTCATGCCGATCTGGATATTCAAGGAGCCCGGCACGACCCGCATCGAACGGATACACGCGCCGTCGATCACCTACAACCGGGTCTTTGGGCCGATCCCGACCTACCGGTACTACTTCTACCCGACCGACGAGTCGGCTCTCCTGGCGCGCTTGGCCGGCTCGACCCAGATCGAGCGCGAGGCCATGGCCGCCTTCGAGGACGAGAACCTCGGCGGGAAGGACATCAAGTTCTACGTCAAGTTCCAATACAACATCGACGGCGCCCGCCGCTTCTACGGCCTGGGGCCCAACTCCCCGAAATCCGGCGAGACCAACTACGCCGAAGACTACATCCAGTACGACCTGTCCCTCGGCGTTCCGTTTTGGCCCAGCTCGAATTGGAAAATCCACGGCTACAACCACGTCCAGGCGTGGCGCACGTGGAACGGCAAGACCCCAAACCTCGCGCCCTTCAAGGACGTCTATCCCGGCGTCGGCCCCTCCCGCCGCCAGCAGACCAACATCGTGGGAACGAAGGTCACCTATGACTCGCGCGACCACGGCGTTACCACCAGCAAAGGGGCTTATCTCGATGTCCGGGCGGAGACCAGCAAACGGGGATTTGCCAGCGCGCATGACTTCCAGCGCTACGGCGCCGATGCGCGCTGGTACTACAAGCCCGAAAATGAACCAGACCACACCTATGCCTTCCAGGTGAAATTCGACCAGCAGTTGGCCAACGCGCCATTCTGGCTGCAGTCCAATCTCGGCGGCAAGTACAGCCTGCGGGCGTATGGGGACGGCCGCTACGTCGACCGCGGCTCCATGAGCGTGAACTACGAGCATCGGGTCACCCTTTGGAAAATCCCGCTGGCGGGGGTGACGACCGAATTCGAGGTGGCCCCGTTCATGGGCGCGGGCACCGTGTTCGACAACCCCGGCCGCCTGGCCAAACGCTACATGCGCCCGGTTTTCGGCATCGCCACCCGCGCGGTGGCCCGGCCGCAGGTGGTCGGCTCGATCGACTTCGGTTACGGCCAGGAAGGCTTGGCCGCGTTCATCGATATAAACTATGCTTTTTAGGAGGGGTCACACCTGGAATGTTTACTTTTGGTCTTAGCCAACATTCAAGGTGTGACCCCATGAGATAGGAGGATGAATATGTCCAGCGAGCATTGTCATGAAGAAGAAGGCTGCGGTCTCACCCTTTTCTTCATCGGAGGAGTCCTCGGCGCGGCCGCCGGTCTGCTGATGGCCCCCAAGCCGGGCAGCGAGACCCGCGAACAGCTCGGCGACTGGCTCAAAGAGAAGCGCCGCCGCGCCCGCGCCGCGATGGAAGAGGACGGGGAAGAGGAGTTGGCCGACTAGTTTCGTCATTGGACCTCCATCGTCCCGCCGGGGACCTCCTTCCGCGATCGGAGGGAGGTCCCCGAACCTTCCTGTGGGGCACCTATTGACTTATGCCCGACCCCGCCGATAAGACCGCGCTTCGCCGCTGGGGCCTAGCGCTGGCCGGTCTGGGCGCGGTCGCGCAAGTCCTGGGCTGGCTCGAGTATGTCCCGCCTTCATTCTGTCTTTTCGGAATCGGACTCTGCGCCATAGGCGTGCCGCTTTACCAGGTCTCCAAGGGAAATCCCAAATCGTATGCCTTCGTCGGCTTCATCCTGGCCATCCTCCCAATCGTCGGGCCCGTCATCGGTCTGCTTATGAATCCGTCCCGTCCGCCGGAGCCCGCCTCGGAAGAGTCCGCGCCAAGCAAGGGCTTTGGCCTGGGTTCCTTGGGAGTCGTCATGGTCATCATGGGCCTCCTCGGCATGATCGCGCTCAACCGGGAGACGCCGATGCTCGGCGCCGGGCTGATCCCGGCCGGGCTGATGTTTTGCCTGGCGGAGTTCGGCGGAGACCGGGGGTGGCGCTATTTCCCGACCGCGCCCGCCATCGCGGCGCTCCCGGTAGGAGTCTTGGCGATCTGGGTCTCGCTGGCCTGCGGGTTGATCCGCCCGAGCCTTATGTTCCGAAAGTCGGCCGAGGGGACCACCAAGGGCAATCTCGGAGGCATCCGTTCCGCTCTCAGCATCTATTATGGCGACACGAACGGCGAGTACCCCGCCGATCTTGAGGTCCTCGCCGTTGGCGGCAGATACCTCCCGGCCATTCCCCCGGCCAAGACCCCGTACTATCATCGGGACTCAAGGCGAACGCTCTATCTCACGGACGCCCAGTTCCTGAAGCATGCGCTCACTGACGCGGGGGGCTGGGTTTACGTCGCCTCCGGCCCATCCAGCGGGACCGTCATGGTCAACTGCACCCACACCGATTCCAAGGGAACGCTCTGGACGATGTACTGAGTCAACGGACTCCGGGGCTCAGCCGAACTTGTACTTGACGCCCATCCCCCCGTCGGGCCAGTCGCAGGAGATGTTGTCGAACGGGCAGAGCATGCGGCAGGCGCCGCATTCGATGCAGTTCTCGTAGTTGACGATCACCTTTTTGTGATCGGCCTCCCACTCATAGACCTTGGCCGGGCAGACCGTGGTGCAGGGCTTGTTGTCGCACTTGGCGACGCAGGGGGCGTCGGCCCCCGAGTTTCGCAGCGTGATGTGGGCGTTCGGGGACTTCTTCCACTCCAGGGTGCCGAGCTTGGCCTCGACGCCGGTTTCGATCTTGACCGCCGCGTCGCTCATAACGCGACCTTCCGGAGCGGGAACAGGTCCCGCGCCATGCGAATGAAACCGCGCTTGCGCATCAAGGCGATCGCGGCCTTGAGGTGCTCCTTCTTGGGCTGTCCGTCGGCCGAGAAGCGCAGGTGCGCCAACTCACACGCCAACTTGGGATAAAATTCCAGAAAACCGGGACTCGATTCGACCGCTTCTTCCAAATCCTGCACCTCTTCCATGTCGGGAAGCACGTAGCTGGCCTTGAGCTTGTCGATATAAGACGACAACCCCGCTTCCGAGAAATCGCCCTTCTCCTTGGCCTCGACGACGGTCTCTCCCGCCAGTTTGCCCGAGGTCATGGCGAGGTTGGAACCCTCGCGGTAGGCGGGGTTGGTCATCTGCGCCGCGTCGCCCGCGACGAGGAAGCCGTCCTTGGCCAGCGGAGGCATGGACTTAAATCCCCCCTCCGGAATGAGATGCGAGGAGTACTCCAGGGTCTTTCCCCCGGAGATGAGCTTGCGGATCAAGGGGTGCTGCTTGATCTTCTCGAGGTGGTCCGATGGGCGTATCCCCGTGCGCTGGTAGTCGGAGAGCTTGCAGCCCACGCCCAGGGAGAGGGATTCCTTATTGGTG
>CAYJXJ010000004.1:0-62662 GCA_964374095.1 uncultured Elusimicrobia bacterium | reverse complement strand
TCTTCGGCGGACAAGAGGATGGGCGGGGCGGTCATCATGCTGCATAGCATAGCCTGCGTCGATGGCTACTATCAAGTTAGTTATGGGCCACTACACTAGTGTCCTCCCTGCGGCAAGGTCTAGAGTCCGCCGATGGCCGCTCCTGGGCCGGGCCTGCGTGTTGCGTCATCGCCTTATGGCTGAGCCTGGGCGGGCTTATCCTGGGCCCCGCCTCCATGGTTCGCGTCCATGATGTCGGCAACCACACCGTCCCCAGGGATATCCTGCTGGCGTCCTCGGATTACCGCGCGACCTCCCACGGCTGGGTGCCCCACATGGCCTGCGGCGTCGACCGGCTGGCCAACGACATGTCGCACCTCCACATCACGGCCTTGCTCTGCCGGTTCCTCCCAGTCTGGGGCGCATACGCCGTCTTCCACTTGCTCCAATTTTTCCTGGGGTCGTACTACGCCTGCCTATTGGCCCGGGAGAGGCTCGAACTCTCGCCATGGTCCGCCCTGACCGCCGGGGGCGCCTTCTGCGTCGCCGTGGAAGGCGCCCCGGGGATGCAGGGCTGCTGGCTCCTGGTCCCGTTCATGGCCTGGCACCTCGAGGAGGTCGTTTGCGGGCGGCGGTCTCGCCCCGTGGTCTGGGCCGCCGGGTTGGGACTGCTCAACGGTCTGGCCTCCTCCGTCGCGATGTCTTTGCCTTACGGACTTCTGGGAGCGGCATTCTGGCTGGTCTTCATCCGAAGCCTTTGGACTTGGAGGACGGCGTGGGTGTTCGCCATCTTCGCGGCCGTGTCGCTGACACCGCACGTGCAGACGGCTCTGGCCATCACGACTCACCTGGACTGGTCGCATCGGGCGGATTGGGCGCGCCCTCCGACGGCCGTCGGAGAGGGTTTCGCCGGCCTCATGCCCTGGCTCTTCGGGCGGGGTCACGCCGTGGGCGTTCCGCTGCTCATCGCGGTCGCGGGCGCGTGGTACGGCCGCGTGCGCTGGAAACTTTGGGCGGCGTTTCTTCTGCTCGTACTGGGCGGGGAGACGCTCGATTGGGCGCAATCGAATTACTCCGGCGCCGTGCCGGCGCTCGGCGCGTTGAGTCATGCCCGCTTCCTCGCCCTGTCGGTCCCCTACGCGATCTTCATGACGGCCTCCGGAGCGGACCGACTCCCGCGCCGCGGGTTGGTGCTGGCCCTGTGGGCTCTGATCCTGTGTGGGGTGTCGACGAGTCGCAAGGCCGGGAACCTGCGGGACTGGTTCTTCCAAGGGGGCTACCGCGCCAACTTCTCAAGCCCCGTCCTCAAGGAGTTGGCGGCGCGCACGCCGCTGCAGCCCTTCCGGGTGGCGAGCTTGCCGCACGGTTTTCATCCGGCCTATGCCATGGCCCATGGGCTCGAGGCGGTTGACGGCTACCTCAATCTTTACCCGGAGTCCTACCAGCTCTTCTGGGGCAAGGTCATCGACCCGGAGGCTCGTCTGGATGAAAGACAAGCGGAGGGCTTCAAGGCCTTCGGAAACCAAATCTATTTCCCTTCGGTGAAAGACGTCCGCTCCCTGCCGGGGGGCGTCCCCATCGACGCCTTCGCCCGGATGAACCTGCTGTCCTTGGCCAACGTGCGGTACTTGATCTCGCGCCATCCCCTCATCCATCCGGACGCACTCGAGATCCTGGGCCAGCGGCCCTGGGAGTCCATGACGCGGTGGGAGCGGGTCCGGCTCCGGGTCCGTGAGAATTTCACCGGCAAGACCTACTTCTACCTGTACGAGAACAAGACGGTCCTGCCCCGCGCGTACTTCGTTCGAGCGATCCAGGTCTTCGCAGACCGCGGGAGCCTGCTGGAGGCCATGGCCGGGGCCGGTCCGGGGGCGCTGCGGGAGGCGGCCTATCTCGAGAAGGCGTCCTCCGGCGGCGTCGGCCGGAGCTTGGCCGCGGGCGCGGCCGAGTTCACCCGCTACGAGCCGGACCGCCTGGACCTGGCGACGCGCATGGAGGGTCCGGGGTTTCTGGTCGTGAGCAACAGCTACAGCCCGTTCTGGCGGTGCTGGGCGGACGGGCGGGAGGTCGAGATCGTGCCCGCCTACGGGACCTTCTGGGGGGTGTCTCTGGACAGGCCCGCGCGGACGGTCGCCTTCCGCTACCGGCCGCCATACGCCCGCGACTCGGATCGAGGCCCGTGAGGGAGCGGCGCCCCCGATGAGTGTCCTCCGGCTCTCCAACGGCGACCCCCGTGCCCTGCGCCTCTGCGGCGCCATCGCCCTGTGGCTGAGCCTCGAGGGGCTCCTCCTGGGCCCCGCCTCGATGATCAGGCACTACGACACCGCGGACCACACCGTCCCTCGGGACATCCTCCTGGCCTCCGCGGGCTACCGGGCAAGCTCCCATCACTGGCTCCCCCACATGGCCTGCGGCGTGGATCGCCTGGCCAATGACATCTCGCACCTCCACAGCACCTCCCTGCTCGGCCTGGCGCTCCCGATCTGGGCCGCCTACGCCGTGTTCCACCTGCTCCAGTACTTCCTGGGCGCCTACTACGCCTATCTCCTGGCGCGCGAGCGGCTCCGGCTTTCGCCCTGGTGCTCCCTGGCCGCGGGGGCCGCTTTCTGCCTGTCCGTTCCAAATGATCCCGGCTTCCGGGGCGGCTGGCTCTTGCTGCCGTTCATGGCGTGGCAGCTCGAGGAGATCGCCCGCGGGCGCCGGTCCCAGCCCCTGGTCTGGGCCGCGGGTTTGGGGCTGGTTAACGCCATGACCTCCTCCGTGGCGATGTCATTGCCTTTCGGACTTCTCGGCGCGGCGCTGTGGCTGGCCGCGGTCCGCGGTCTTTGGACGTGGAAGATGGCCTGGGTGTTCGCCGCTTTCGCGGCCGTGTCGCTGCTCCCGCACCTGCAGACGGCGTGGGCCATGGCGCTGCACGCGAGTTGGTCCAACCGGACGAGCCATGGGACCCCGCCGCTGAGCCGGTCCCTCGCCGAGCATCTCTCATGGGTCTTTTTCCCGCACCGCGTCGTCGGGCTCCCGCTCGTGTTCGCGGCGCTGGGCGCTCGCTACGGCCGCGTCCGGTGGGAGCTCTTGTGGGCGCTCCTCGTGTGCGCCCTGGGAGGAGCGGCCTTGGAAGGGGCGCGGATCGCCCTGTCCGGGGCTGTTCCGGGGGTGGGCGGCTTCATGATCCTCCAGCGGCTGTCCTTCATGGGCATCCTCTTCGCGCTTCTGCTGACGGCCTCGGGCCTCGACCAGCTCCCGCGGCGAGGGCTGGTCCTGGCCTTGTGGGCGCTCCTCCTCCTGGGGCAATCCCTCGTCCGCAAGGCCGACAACCTGCGGGACTGGTTCTTCCAAGGGGGCTTTCGCGCCAACTACTCGAGCCCCGTCCTCAAGGAGCTGGCCGCGCGAACGCCGCTGCCGCCCTTCCGGGTGGCCAGCTTCACGCACGGCTTAGTTCCGGCCTACGCCATGGCCCATGGGCTCGAAGCGGCCGACGGCATCCTGAATCTGTTTCCAGCCGCCTATGAACGCTTTTGGGACAGGGTCATCGATTATAACGCCCGGTCCCAGGCCCGGCTGGATCCGGAACAACGATCCGAGGCCTTCGTCCCGATTGGGAACCGTCTCTATCTCTTCTGGCCCGGGGACGTCCGCTCCCTGCCGGGGGGCGTCCCCATCGACGCCTTCGCCCGGATGAACCTGCTGTCCTTGGCCAACGTGCGGTACTTGATCTCGCGCCATCCCCTCATCCATCCGGACGCACTCGAGATCCTGGGCCAGCGGCCCTGGGAGTCCATGACGCGGTGGGAGCGGGTCCGGCTCCGGGTCCGTGAGAATTTCACCGGCAAGACCTACTTCTACCTGTACGAGAACAAGACGGTCCTGCCCCGCGCGTACTTCGTTCGAGCGATCCAGGTCTTCGCAGACCGCGGGAGCCTGCTGGAGGCCATGGCCGGGGCCGGTCCGGGGGCGCTGCGGGAGGCGGCCTATCTCGAGAAGGCGTCCTCCGGCGGCGTCGGCCGGAGCTTGGCCGCGGGCGCGGCCGAGTTCACCCGCTACGAGCCGGACCGCCTGGACCTGGCGACGCGCATGGAGGGTCCGGGGTTTCTGGTCGTGAGCAACAGCTACAGCCCGTTCTGGCGGTGCTGGGCGGACGGGCGGGAGGTCGAGATCGTGCCCGCCTACGGGACCTTCTGGGGGGTGTCTCTGGACAGGCCCGCGCGGACGGTCGCCTTCCGCTACCGGCCGCCGTACCGCCTCGGGTCGAGTCAAGGCCCGGAGGGCCCCTGACGCTACCAGCGCCAGGCCGCGCTGAAGGCGTGCCGGTCGCCGAAGACGTATTCGAGACCGGCGTGCGCCGGGAGCTCGTCTCTATTGAACCGGCTTATGTCCGCGGCCAGGGCGGCGCCGTCGAAGGGTTTCCAGGCCGCTCCCAGCCGCCAGGCCAGGGGCAGTTCCTCGCTGGAGGACTGGTACCGCAGCCTGCCTCCCAGGTTCTGGAGGCCGGCGCCGAGGGTGACCGGCGCTCCCAGCGGCTCACCGAGGTCGGCCATCACTCCCGCGTCCACCGCCCCGGTAGCGGCCTCGGCTCCGCCGATCTCCTCCCGGATGAGCTTGGCGAAGGTGATGGAACTCGGCACGAGGACTTGCCGCCAGATGAGCGGCTCGATGTCGAAGAGATCGCGCGGGTGTTGTCGATCTAATGCGGCGCATATCTTGCCGCCGTACAGGTCGGTGTTGGCGGCCGTCATGATGGAGACGGACAGGTCGAATGTCGCGACGACCTTCTTCGATGCGGCGCGCTTTGCCGGAGCGCTCACCGTCCCACGAAGGACGAAGTTCGGCTCGACTTTCACCGTTCCACCCGGCCCTTTGACGAACAGCTTGGAGGTCATGCCTCCGGCGACGCCCTCTTGGATGGTGAACCCTTGCCCCAGGCCGCGGAGCGCGTCCGCCTTGATCCTCTTGAGCGCCGCGCTGATCCCCGAGAGAGCTTCTTGCCTGGAGTTGATCGGCAAATAAACCAGGTCGATATCCACGGAGAGTCTCGGCAGGTCGCGCACGAAGAAGTTGATCGCCGTGCCGCCCTTCAGCGCGAAACAATCCTCTTTGGCCACGAATGGCAAGACGCGGAGCATGAGCCGCGTCTGCTCGACATAGGCCGGGTTCATGCCGGTATCTGTTCCTTGTCGGGCCGCTCGTATGGGGTGCTTATCTGAAACTTTTGATCGAAGTGCCCGCCCTTGACCATGAGGCGTTTCCCTTTGCCGAGGTCCACGCTCTTCAAGTTTACCCCGGAAAGCCACCGATGTCCGCATATCTCGGCGAGAAGCAAAAAGAGCCGCTTAGCCTTTATCGAGCGGCAGTTCTCCAGAAGCTGCTGCACGAGCTCGGGCCGCAGGGTGGCGAGGCCTTCCATCAGCTGTCGGGCCTCCTCGAAGGATTGGCTCTTCGGCAGTTGGTCAAGCAACTCCAGCATCGCGCGCTCGGGAGCCGAGAGCCTTATCGAGTAGTCCTCTATCCGCTTCTTGGTCAGACCCAGTTCCGGGCTCGTCTGGAAGAGATTGGTCGCCACATAGCGCAGCCGATCTTCCCAATCGTGCTTCAAGAACCACGCCGGCGGCTTCACCTTCGGAGGGCCGAACAGCCACTGTGTCCCGCCTTTGCGCATGGGTATGTAGTGGGCATAGCCCTGAAGCTCAAGCGCCGTCTTGGCTCCAGCGTGAATCGGAAGGCCGAGCTGCTGCTGCATCGCGTAGAGTCCGCCCATCCACTCCACGCTTTCCTTGAGCCGCGTATAGGCCCCGCGTCCTATGCGGCGCATCCAATGGAAGCGGCAATAGCGGTCCGCAAGCTGGCGAGATATGCCTTGCTTGTCGAGCCAACCTTGAACGACAACCGCTCCCTTCGGCCATTTGCCGAGGAGTTCAGAAAGCTTACCTTGGTGCTGAGTGGAGTCGGCCATAGCTGGTTTATTTATAGCTCTAGATATAAATCGAGGATTGTCAAATAGTGTCTTATATAAACCATCCAATCCATTCGGTTTAAATATAGCTTAACTCGACAATTCTGGATTGTCAATAGGAAGTATATTTAAACTTTCACGGCCAGACTTAAAAGCCGCTCCTTCAATCTCAACTACCGCGCGCTTTGAATCACAACTCGGACATGCCAGGCGCCGCTTGCAGTTGTAGGGCACGAAGAGATCGTTGCCGCGCTGGCGGCAGAGGCATCGCACGACACCGAAACGTGGAATGCCGCACTCAAGAAAGGAAAGACCGGAGAGAATCTTCAGCGCAGGTCGCGGTGCGGGGGCCGGGTCCAGGCGCGCCGGAGCGCGTAGAGACGCGTGGGGGGACCTGCGGTCGAGAGAGGCACGCATGCTTCATACCTGCGAGCAAGGCGTACTCCCTCTCGCAGGTACGATCTGGCCACCCCTTTTGTTCCCGCAATCCGCCGCTGCAGGCCCCTGGTCGATCACCCCAAAGGGCTGAATGGCAGATCGCCGAGCAGCATGCCCTGAAGGCCAAGCGCGACCTGGAACGTATCAAGATCAAGGCCGAGGGCCTGCGCATGCAGAAGGAAGCCATCACGCCCCAGCTCATCCAGCTCCGCCGGGTCGAGACCCAGAAGCTCGCCATCGAGAAACGGGACGGCCACATGCCCTCGGTCATGATGAGCGGTCCGGCTGGGGGGTGTCTCTGGACAGGCCCGCCCGGACGGTCTCGTTCCGCTACCGGCCGCCGTACCGCTTCGGGGCGGGGGAAGGCCCCTACCTGGAGTATCATCTACCGCACCGAACTCAAGGGACTGCCGTTGGAGCTTGGGCTCTATGCCAAGCCCAACGCCGAACCTCGCCGGGTCTATGAACTGATCGGACAGCTTCAGCTGTTGGGGGATGAGGAAAAGAAGGTCTACCCGCTCCTATTCGCCCCCTACATAAGCCAGCGCGCCTCCCAACTGTGTCGCCAAGCGGGCATCGGCTGCTTCGATGAGATCGGTAACTGCTGGATCAGCTATCGGACCATCCTGATTTCCAAGTCAGTGGAAGGCAAGCCCCCGGCGCCGCGCCGCGAAAGCCGGCGCTTGTTCGCGCCCAAATCATTGCGCATCGTGCGCGCTCTGCTGTGCCAGCCCCTCAAAGATTGGCGGCAGCTCGCGCTCAGCAAGGAAACGGGGACCAGCCTGGGCCTGGTCAACCGGGTGGTCCGGCGTCTCCAGGGGGGCGCCTATGTCACGCTCATTGCTGGGCGCAGCTACTTGAAGGATCGGCAGGCCCTCCTTGCTGAATGGGTCAAGGCTGAAACTTTGCGAGATAAGCCTCACGCCGAGTACTATACTTCCGAGCCGTTGCAACAGTTCGAGCAGCGTCTTGATGAGCTGAGCGTCAAGAAAGGATTCCAGTACGCCTTGACCCTATTCGCCGGCGCCCGATACCGGGCGCCGTTCGTCCGGGCCAATAGGCTCCATGCGTATGTTCGGGGAGGGCTCGAATCCATCGCTTCGGAACTTGACCTTAAAGCAGTTCCCTCCGGGGGGAACTGCTTGATCTTTCCAGCCCAAGACGAAGGTGTTTTCTTCAGGCGGCAGCGGGTTCAGAATCGGAACATCGTCTCGGACGTACAACTATACGTGGATTTGAAGAACGCACATGGCCGCGGCGAGGAGCAGGCGGAGGCGCTGGCGGAGCGCTGCCTCCAGCCCATCCTGCGAGAGAATATCCAGCCCGTCCAGGGGGAGCGAACCATCGAGCAGGAGGCGAAGCTCCACGAGTTCCTGCGCCTGCGCGATCAGGGTGACGCCCGCCTGTTTCGATCCAATGACGCGGCCGCTGCGGCGGATGCCCTAGGGAGGGCCATGGAAATGACGGGCGCCTTGTCCCCGGCGGACAGGGACCGGGAGCTGGACTTCTTGCGCATCAAGTTATGGCTGGCCAGGCTCGAAGCGGCTTTCCGCGCTCAGAATCGCACCCTTCTTCAAGGAGCAATTTCCATCTTCCCGGTAGATCATGATGTCGAGGAGCTGCGGACGCGGACGTGGTTCAATAACGGTTGGATTAAGTACGGTTTAATGCTCAAGGCGGCCTTGGAGGCCAAGTGGTCCGAGGACCGGGCTCAAAGATACGAGGCCAACAAGCGGTTCCAGGATCTTTTCGGAATCGTGACAAGCCCCTACACGGAAAGCTTCAATGAGATCAAACTCAAAGCCGAAGAAGTCCACGAGTGGCTGGCCTCATGAACAAGAGCGAATACCCCACGGACGAAACCCAGGCGGCTCTCTCGGTCCTGGCCGAGCTGTTGACCTACCTGGGCCCCTATCGCGAAGACATTGTCGTCATCGGCGGCTGGGTGCCATTTCTATTGACGCAAGGCGTCGCGAAGGATGAGCCGCATGTCGGATCGTTGGATGTAGACCTTGCCTTGAACGCCGCCGGCATCTCGGACGAGGCGTACGCCCGCATCGAGAAAATTCTGGAGAAGCGAGGGTTCAGGCATCGCATTGACGCAAAGGGCAATCCCATTGCCCACAGCTACGTCCGCCGGGTCAAAAACGCCGCGGGCCGTTCGCTGCCGCGACGTCTTTGAGACCATCCAGGCGCTCCTGTCTTTGCTGGATGAAGCCGGACAATGACCTTCCTTTTCGTCCCCTCCGTGAACCTCGGCGACCGGCACGCCTTCAGCGCGGCCTGGCGCTGGTAGCGGCGGGGTCGGTCACGATACTATAATCTCCGCCGCATCCCATGGCAGAGTTGAGCGCGGTCTCGATCACCTTCTTCATCCCCTGCCTCAACGAGGAGGGGAACGTGGGGCGGGCCATCGACACGGTCGTTTCCGTGATGGCCGGCCGCGGCCGCCGCTATGAGATTCTGGTGGTGGATGACGGTTCCACCGACGGCTCCGTGGCCGAGGTGGAGGGCCGCGCGGCGCGGTATCGCGATGTGCCGGTGTCCGTGGTCCGAAACCCCTTCCGCCGCGGGCTGGGGCGGAACTACTTCATCGCGTCTCATCGCGCCAGGGGCGAGCACTTCATGCTGGTCAACGGCGACGCGGTCGAGCCCGCGGAGTCGATCGCGGCGATCGTGTCGCGCCTCGGCGAGGCAGACGCCGTCGTCCCGTACGCGGCCACGGACTCCCGGAGCCGAGGGCGCCGGCTACTCTCGCGCCTGTTCACCCTCATGGTCAACATATTCAGCGGCCACCGGCTGCGCTACTACAACGGTCCGGTCCTGCACCGCACCGAGAACGTGCGCATGTGGTTCGCGGAGACCCGGGGCTTCGGCTACCAGGCCGAGCTCCTCTGCCGCCTGCTCGACGAGGGGATCCGGGTGATCGAAGTTCCCATCCACAACGGCGAGCGCACCCAGGGGGTCTCCAAGGCCCTGGTCGTGGGCAACCTCCTGGCGGTCGCCAACACCCTCTTCCACATCCTCCTGAGGAGGCTGGAGAAGATCGCCTTCCGCATGACGCCGGAACTCCCTCCCCCGCGGCGATGAGTGAGCTGGGCGCGGCCCTGGCCGCCTTCGCCGCCATGGCCCTCTCCCACGCGGCCTGGATGCGCCGGGGTCCGCGCGGCGTGGAGCTCAAGCCCGTGATCGGCCTGGGCCTGCTGTGGCTGGCTCCGCTGGCCGTCTGGCTGGCCCGCCCGGGCGGGCGCCATGAGGTCTCCTTGCCCGTCACCGCGGGCCTGCTCTACCTCATGCTCGCGCTCTGGTACGTCTCCACCTGCAATGTGCTCCGTTACCAGAGCCCGTCTTTGATCATCGTGAGGCTCCTGCTCGACCGTCCTGACCGGCGGGCCGCGAGCGCGGAGCTGGCCGCCGCGTTCTCCGACGCGGAGTTTCTCCTGCCCCGAATCCAGGAGCTCGTCGATGGAGGCCACCTGCGGCGCGACGGGGAGCGCCTGGTGATCACTCCCCGGGGCCGCCTGGTGGTTCGCGGCATACTCGCCTACCGGGCTGTGCTCGGCCTGGGAGTGGGCGGCTAAAGACGTGTGGGACGCCGGCCTCCTAAGAGCGGTCTTCTCCGCCTTCGCCGTGTTCCTGGCCCTGCACGTGGCCTTCTTTAGACTGGACCGCGCCCGCCACATGACGGCGTCGCTGGCGGCGTCGATTCTGCTGGGCCTGGCGGTCTGCGTCATTTGTTCCGCGCGCCCGGCCGTCCGGCCGGCCGATCCCCGGGACGCCTGGCTCCTGATCGCCGCGGCCTGCCTCCTCTACGGCCTGCTCGTGTTCAACTACGGCACCTGGATCTTCGGCATGGGCGAGGCGGCGTTGCGCGTGCGCCTGCTCTACGAGGTTGAGGACCGCGGCGGGGCGGCCACGGTGGCCGAGGTGCTGGACCGCTACAACGCCTCCCTCATTCTGGACAGGAGGCTTGAGAAACTCGTCGCCTCCGGGCACCTGACCTTCGACGGCGCCCGCTACCTCCTGGCGCGGGAGAGCTTGCGGGCGCCCCTCGTCCTGGTGCGCTGGCACCGCCGGTTCCTAGGCCTGCCGGAATGACGGCGCCGGGCGTCCGGCCCGGGCGGGGGTGGCGGCTTGGCGGCGACGCCCGGTTCAGCGCGGCCGTGGCCCTTTGGCTCTCGCTGGAATGGGTGGCTCTGGGCCCGTTCTCGCACGTCCGCAACCACGACACGGGAGACCACATGGCTCCCCGCGACATCCTGCTGGTGTCGGCGGCCTACCAGGCCCGCAGCCACGACTGGCTCCCCCATATCGCCTGCGGGATCGACCGGCTCGGCACGGGCCTCGCCGAGCGCCACCTCACCTCGATCCTGAATTTCCTCTTCCCGGCCTGGCTGGCGCTGGGGACTCTGCGTCTCGGCCAGGCCTTTCTCGGCTGCCTGTTCGTGATGCGAATCGCCCGGGAGAGGCTCGGGCTGTCCCCGCTGGCCGCCGCGCTCGCCGGGGCCGCCTTCGCGGTTACGGCCGACGGCGCCTCCGGCAATCAGGGCTCCTTCTTGCTCCTGCCGGTCTATGCCTGGTACCTCGAGGAGCTCGGCCGCAGGCGCGGCACGGGAGCCTTGGCCCTGGCCCTGGGCCTGGGTCTTTGCAACTCGGTCGCGTCGACCGCGGCCCAGACCCTGCCCTTCCAGCTCATCGCCCTCGCCTTCTGGCTCGCAGCGGCGCGCCGGGCGGTCTCGTGGCGGACGGCGGCGGTATTCCTCGTCTTCTGCGCCGGCTCCATCCTGCCGCACCGTACTACCGTGCTCGCCCAGATGCTCCAGGCGCCCTTGTCGCAGCGGACCATGTGGCCGGCGTCGAACCCGGTTGGGTGGGAGGCGCTCGGTAAGTCGCTCGCGTCCCTCATGGACTACTGGCCGGTCCTCGCCTTGGCCCTCCCGGGCCTCCTCCGAGGCCGGGCTCGGGGCGCGTTGTGGGCGGGGCTGTTGTTTTGCCTGGTCGGGGCCTGGCTCCTGGACGCGGGGCGGGCCGCGGCATCCGCGCACATCGGCTTCTTGCGCGGGCTGCAGGTGACTCGGCTGGAGAAGACCGCGCCGTTCTTTGCCGCGCTTCTCGGAGGCTGCGCCGTGGACGCCCTGCCGCGGCCGCGCGTTGCCGCGGCGCTCTGGGCCGCGGTGTTGGCCTGGGGGACGCTCCGCGAAAAGGTCTCCAGCGCCGAGGATTGGTTCTTCCAGGGAGGTTATCACGCCAACTATGCCAGCCCCGTCCTCAGGGACTTGGCCGCCCGCCACCCGCCGGGAACGTTCCGGGTCGCCACCTTCACCCACGGGCTCCATCCGGCTTACGCCAACGTCTACGGCCTGGAATCCGTGGACGGCTACATTCAGGTTTATCCGCTCCGATACCACCGCTTCTGGTCCAAGGTCATCGAGCCGTTGACCCGCCGGGAGCCCAAGTACGACGAGTACTTCAATAGGTGGGGGAGCCGGATCTATCTCTTCTTCGAGACCGTGGACCCCTTCCCGGGCGGGGTCCCCCTGGAACGCTACTACCGGATGAACCTGCTCTCCTTGGCCAACACGCGCTACCTGGTCTCCCGGCATCCGCTCCTCCATCCCGACCTCCGGCCGCTCCTGGTCCAGAGGCCCTGGCGGGAGATGGACCGGTGGGAGCGCGCGCGCCTGCGCCTGCGCGAGAATTTCACCGGCAAGACCTATCTCTACCTCTATGAGAACCAGGCGGCGCTGCCGCGCGCCTACTTCGCCCGGAGGCTGGAGCCGGCGCCCGGCCCGGAGGCGGCCCTCCAGCGTGCCGCCGAGGCGTCGGTCGCCGAGCTGCGCCGCACCGTCTGGGTGGAGGGGGGGATTGCCGGGGCCGCAGCCCTGGCTGAGGGCGAGGTCCGCCTGGAGAATTACGAGCCCGACCGCATCGAGTTCGCGGCGTCCATGAAGGGCCCGGGCCTGCTCGTGGTCACGAACTCCTACAGCCCGTACTGGACCTGCCGCGCGGACGGCCGCGAGGTCCGCATCGTCCCGGCCTACGGGGTGTTCTGGGGGGTATTCCTGGACCGCCCGGCGCGCCGCATTGTTTTTCGCTACGCGCCCCCGTACCGCGGGAGGGTCGGTGGCGCTTGATTATTCGGCGCCTCTCGGCATCCTCTCGCGGGCGCGCGACGCCCTGGGCCTGGCCGTGCGGCGGAGAGTCTTCGAACTCTTCATGCTTGAGTTCCATCCGGGGCCCGAGTCCCGCGTCGCCGATTTCGGGGTGACCGGGCACCGCGACCATCCGGTCCATTACTTCTTTGAGGCCCGCTACCCGCACCGCGAGCGTCTCACGGTTCTGGGCCGTGCGGCGGAGGCAGCGGACTGGTATCCGCAGACCTTCCCCGGGATGACATTCCTCGAGTGCGACCTGAGGAACATCCCCCTCCCGGACCGCCACTTCGATTTCGGGCTGTGCAACGCGGTGGTCGAGCACGCGGGAACGCGGGCCCAGCAGGCCGATCTGGTCCGCGAGGTGTGCCGCGTCTGCCGGGGTGTGCTGTTCACGACGCCCAACCGCGCCTTTCCGGTCGAGCTGCACACTTTCCTGCCGTTTCTGCACTGGCTGCCGCCGCCGGCCTGGAGGCGCGCGATCCGCGGCCTGGGCTTCGACTCCCTCTCCCGAGAGGAGAACCTCAATCCCCTCTACGCAGGGGAATTTCTGGCGCTGTTCCCGCCGGGACGCCGCAACCGCCTTTTGCGCCTGGGCCTGCCGGGGCTGCGCACCAATCTGGCGTGCCTTTCCACCGCGCCGTGACCTGCCCGGGCGCCGGATCAGATTGACGCTACGGCGGCAGCCTTCCTATAATGTTCAAACTTTGAACAAACAGCCGTCCTCCCCGACGATCCGCGCCTTCATCCAGGCCCGCATGAGCTCCAAGCGCTTTCCGGGCAAGGTCCTGGCGCCCTTCCGCGGCCGGCCCGTGCTCTGGCACATGGTCGACCGGGTGGCCGGCGCCGTCCCGCGCCGGGACATCGTCCTGGCCACGAGTTCGGACGCCTCCGATGATCCCCTGGCCGCCTATGCCGCCGAGCTCGGGCTGGCGGTTTTTCGGGGCGAGCGCGACGACGTCTTCGCCCGGTTCCAAGCCTGTCTCAAGGCGCATCCCTGCGGGTGGCTGCTGCGCATCTGCGCCGACAGCCCCCTCCTCGACCCCGGGGTCGTCACGGCGATGCTCGGCTACGCCGGCCGCCGGGACGTCGATATCGTCACCAACGTGTTTCCGCGGACTTTTCCCAAGGGCCAGAGCGCGGAATTGCTGGAGTCCGGGACATTCCGCGCGCTCGCCTCCGAGAGCCTCACGGCTTCGGAGCGCGAGCACGTGACCTTGTTCTACTACAACAACCCCAAGCGCTTCCGGATCGCCAACGTGGCTTCGGGGAATCCCGCCCTGGCGCGCCGTCACCTGGACATTGCCGCGCCGGGAGATCTCGCGCGGCTGGAGGCGGAGTATCCGGACGATTCCAAACTGCCGAGGTTCCCGGCCCCGGCCCCGGTGCGGCCATGAGGACCAAGAGCCGCACCTTGGGCGTGGCCGTCGCGGGGCTGGGCGTGGGCGAGGCCCACGCCCGGGCCTTCGCCGCGAGCGGCTGCCGGGTGCTGTGGCTTTACGATCTCGCCCCCCAGAAGGCCAAGGGCCTCTCCGGCTCACTCGATGGGGCGCGCGCGGCCCGCGATTTTGACGCCATCCTCGATGACCCGGAGGTCTCGATCGTCTCGATCGCTTCCTATGACGACGCGCACTTCGGACAGGCCCTGGCCGCCCTGAAGGCGGGCAAGCACGTTTTCGTTGAGAAGCCCCTCTGCCGCAGCCGCCTGGAACTCAAGACCCTGCACGCGGCCCGGCGCAAGAGCGGGCGGCACCTGGCTTCGAACCTGGCGCTGCGGGGCGCGCCGCTGTTCCGGTGGCTCGACGAGGCGATTAGTTCGGGCCGGCTCGGCGAGCTTTACGCGTTCGACGGCGACTACCTCTACGGCCGGCTGGAGAAGATCGTGGGGGGCTGGCGCAAAGACGTGACGGACTACTCGGTGATGCAGGGAGGCGGGATTCACCTCGTGGACTTGATGCTGGGGCTCTCCGGTCAGAAGCCCGAGGCCGTCATGGCCGCGGGAGGCCGCATTTCCACCCGGGGAACGGCCTTCCGCTACGACGACTTCGCCGCGGCGACCTTCCGCTTCAAGTCCGGTCTGGTCGGGCGCGTCACGGCCAACTTCGGCTGCGTGCACCCCCACCAGCATGTCGTCCGGGTCTTCGGGACCAAAGGCTCCTTCATCCTCGATGACCGCGACGCGCGGCTGCACTGGGGCCGCGACGGTTCTCCCCGCGTCGAGACGCTAAACATTGCGGCCCAACCCGCGGACAAAGGGGTCCTCATACCGGACTTCGTCCGCGGAATACTCGAGGGGCGGGACCCCGAGCCGCAGGCGCGTCGGGAATTCGAGGCGGTCGCCGTATGCTTGGCCGCCGACGCCGCCCGTGAGGGCGGCGCCTGGGTTCCGGTGGAGTATCCATGACCGACGCCAAGACACGTGACATCCCCTTCGCGCGGCCGTGGATCACCGACGCTGATCGCGCCGCGGTGCAGCGCGTGCTCTCGGGGCACGTCCTCACGCACGGACCGGAGTGCCAGGCCTTCGAAGCCGAGTTTTCGGCCTTCCTCGGCGAGGGGGCCAACTCCGTGACCATGAGCTCCTGCATGGGCGCCCTGCACGCGGCCACCCTGCACTTCGGGATCGGCCCCGGCGACGAGGTGATCGTCCCGGCGCAGACCCACGCCGCGACGGCCCACGCCGTTGAGTGGGCCGGCGCCCGTCCCGTCTTCGTCGACTGCGACCCCGCGACTGGAAACGTTTCGGCCGAAACCGTTGAAACAGCCGTTACCCCCAAAACCAAGGCCATCGCCGTCGTCCACTTCGTGGGATTTCCCTGCGACATGCCCCGAATCATGAAGGTTGCCGAGCGGCGTGGACTGAGGGTCATAGAAGATTGCGCCATCGCCCTGGGGGCCCGCATCGACGGCCGCCACGTGGGCCTTTGGGGCGACGCCGGGTGCTTCTCGTTCTATCCCGCCAAGCACATCACGACCGGAGAAGGCGGCATGTTCGTCTCCCGGCACAAACCCGTGGCCGAGGCCGTGGCGCGCCTGCGGGCCTTCGGCGTGGACCGCAGCTACGCGGAGCGCTCGGTCCCGGGCTTCTACGATGTCCCCACGCTGGGCCTCAATTACCGCATGAGCGAGATGTCGGCGGCGCTCGGCCGTTCCCAGTTGGCGCGTATTGGGGAGAATTTAAGCCGTCGGCGGGCGAACTTCCTGACGCTTAAACAAGCGCTCGCCGACTTTCCCAGCGTCCGGGTGTTGGATTCGGCCGTGCCGGGCCACGAGAATAGCCCCTATTGTCTTTGTATTGTCCTGGAGGGCCCGTTGGCCTCACGCCGCAATGATTTCATCGCGCGCTTGAACGCCCTCGGCGTCGGCACCAGCATCTACTACCCCCAACCCGTGCCGCGCCTGTCCTACTATCGCTTGAAGTACGGCTATGATGCGGGCGCTTTCCCGGCCGCCGTCGGGATCAGCGATTGCGGCGTGGCCCTTCCCTGCGGCACGCATTTGGAGACGGAGGATATGCGCGCGGTCGCTCGGGCGGCGCGTGCGTCCGCCGCGGAGACATCGTCATGACTCAGCTTCAGGACCTGCGGGGACGAAAGATCGCGCTCATCGGCGGCGGGGGCTTCATCGGCCACAACCTGGCCCTGTCCCTTTCCAAGCAGGGGGCTTTGGTCGAGATCGTTGACAGCCTGCAGGTCAACAACCTCCTCTCCTTCGCCTCGGACAACGGGATCGGGACGGACCGGGACCTCTACTTGCGCATGCTCAACCAGCGCCTCGACCTCCTGCGGACGGGGGGAATCCCCCTGCATCCGGTCGACGCCCGGGACTACCATGCCCTGTCGCGCATACTCGCCCAAATCCGGCCCCGGGTGATCGTCCATCTGGCCGCGGTGTCTCACGCCGGGCGCTCCAACAAGGACCCCTTCAACACCTTCGACCACAGCCTGCGGACCTTGGAGAACGCGCTGGACTTCTCGCGGGGGGACCGCATCGACCAGTTCATCTACTTGTCCTCGAGCATGGCCTACGGGAACTTCCAGATCCCCGAGGTGACCGAGGACCATCCCCTGGATCCCATCGGCATCTACGGGGCCCTCAAGGTGGCCGGGGAAAAGATCGTGATCGCCTACCAGCAGGTCTTCAAGCTGCCCTACACCATCATCCGGCCGTCGGCGCTCTACGGTCCCCGGTGCGTCAGCCGCCGCGTCAGCCAGGTCTTCATTGAGTCCGCCCTCAAGGGAGGGCGCCTCAAGATGGACGGCGACGGCTCGGACCGGGTGGACTTCACCTACATCGACGATCTGGTGCAGGGGATCACCCTCTGCATCCAGCATCCCGAGGCCCTCAACCAGATCTTCAACCTGACTTACGGGAGTTCGCGCTCGATCCGGGACCTGGCCGAGGTCGTGCAGGCGCATTTCCCCGGCATCGGCGTCGAGAGCGGCGCCCGAGACGAGCTCATGCCTTTCCGCGGGACTCTCAGCGTGGAGAAGGCCCGGCGCATGCTTGGTTATTCCCCCGCCCACCCCATCGAAGTCGGCCTCCCCAAATACATCGCATGGTACCGCGAGCTTTTCAAGCTTCCGGAACCCGCTTCCACCCGGCCTTGAAAGGGGTCCGCGAGGACCCTTGGCTGGAAGGGATCATGGGGCGGCCCGTGCGGTGTGTGGAGCCCGGCGCGCCCGCGGCCAGCCTGCGCGGGCTGCCGGCGCCCTCCTTCGCCTACGCCAAGGTCCCGCCCGAGCACGCCGCGGCCGTGGGACGATTCGAAGCGGCGGGGTTTCGCGTCGTGGACGTGAGCGTGACATTCTCCAGGGCCGCCGCCGCCCCCGCCCTTCCGGAGCCAACCTCCCCGGTGGAGGCCGTGACCGCGCGCACGGCGGCGGCGGTCCTTGACATCGCGGGCTCGTGCTTTAAGTTTTCGCGGTTCCACCTCGACCCCGAGGTTCCCGGCGCCTTGGCGCACCGCATCAAGCGCGAGTGGATCCGCTCCTACGTGGAGGGCCGCCGGGGCGCGGCGCTCCACGCGGTCTTGAGGGGGCGGCGGCCCGCCGGGTTTCTGGCGGTGCTGAGGGCTTCGGAGGGCGGGCGGCGCCAGGCGGTCATCGACTTGATCGGGGTCGGCAAGGCCCATCAGGGCCGCGGCCTGGGCCGGGACCTGGTCCGGTTCTTCGTCAACGCCTACCGGGGATCGTGCGACGAACTCCTGGTGGGCACCCAGGCCGCCAACATTCCCTCACTTAGGCTCTACGAGTCCTGCGGCTTCCGCGCGGTCCGGACCGCCATCGTGCTCCATAAGCACGCGCTGGCCGCGGGAGGGCGCTAGCCGATGTGCGGGATAGCGGGTTACATCGGCACGCGAGACCTCAGCGAGGAGGCTGTAAAGTCCTGTCTGGGGTTGATGCGCCGCAGGGGACCTGACACCCAGTCGGCGCGTCATTGGGTCAATGGCGCGGGGCGCAACGTCTATTTGCTGCATTCACGGCTCAACATCCTAGACCTCGACCCTCGATCGAACCAGCCCTTTCGTGACGGGTCGAGGTGGCTGGCGTATAACGGGGAACTCTACAATTATCTTGAACTCAAGCAAGACTTGGAAGGGCGCGGCGAGAAATTCCTAACGACCTCCGACACCGAGGTCCTGATCAAGACCTTGGCCCGCGGGGGCTTGGAGGCCTTGGACCGCTGCGAAGGGATGTGGGCCTTCGCCCTCTACGATGAGGCCGATGGATCGCTGATTCTCTCTAGGGACCGCTTCGGGGAAAAGCCTCTCACGCTATTGCGCGACGACACCGGGCTCTACTTCGGTTCGGAGGTGAAGTTCATCGCCGCGCTGCTCGGCCGCCGCCTGAAGGTGAGCCTCGACCACCTTTGCCGCTTCCTGGTCAACGGCTACAAGGCTCTCTACAAGGGCGAGCACGCCTTCTTCCGGGGCCTGACGGAACTGCCGGGCGCGACCTGGTTGAGGCTCGACGCCGAGGGACGCCAGACCCGGCGCCGGTATTGGACCCCGGCTTTCCGTCCCGACGAGTCCATGACCTACGAGGCGGCCGTGGCCGGAGCCCGCGAGCGGATCATCGACTCGGTCCGCCTGCGGCTGCGGGCCGACGTCCCCCTGGCCTTCTGCATGAGCGGCGGGGTGGACTCCAACGCGCTCATCTCGATCGCCAAGCGCGAGTTTCGCTACGACGTGCATGGGTTTACGATCGCCAACACCGACCCGCGCTACAGCGAGTCCGGGATCGTCGACGCCGCGGTCAAGGAGCTCGGGTTGCGGCACACCTCGGTGCCGGTCAACACCCGGGGCTTCCTCCCGCGCCTCAGGGAGCTGGTCCGGCAGCACGACGCCCCGGTCTACACCATCACCTACTACGCCCATTGGCTGCTCATGGAGGCCGTCGCCGCGGGGGGCTACCGGATCTCGGTCAGCGGCTCGGCGGCCGATGAACTCTTCACCGGCTACTACGACCACCACCTGGCCTATCTCTACGAGGTCCGGGAGGAGCCGGTTCTCCACGCCGCCTCGCGCCGGGCCTGGGAGCGCCACATCAAGCCGATCGTGAGAAACCCTTTTCTGGGAAATCCCGACGCCTTCATCCAGAACCGCGACTTCCGGGAGCACATCTACCTCAACGCCGCGGAGTTCGCCGCCTGCCTGACCCGGCCGTGGTCGGAGGCCTTCACCGAGGAGCGCTACACGACGAGCCTTCTGCGCAACCGCATGATGAACGAGCTCTTCCACGAGGCCACCCCGGTGGTCCTGCATGAGGACGATCTGAACGCGATGTATTTCTCGATAGAAAACCGGTCGCCCTTCCTCGATCGCCGGCTCTTCGACTTCTGCTATTCCATCCCCTCGCGGCACCTCATCCAGGACGGGCGCGCCAAGGCCGTGCTGCGCGACGCCATGAAAGGCTTGGTCCCCGATGCCGTTCTTGAGAGCCGGCGCAAGGTGGGGTTCAACGCCCCGATCTTCTCCTTTCTCGACGTGAAGGACCCGGCGGTGCGCCGGGAGCTCTTCCGGGACGGTCCTGTATTCGATCTTCTCCGCAAGGAGAAGATCGAGGCGTTGATCGACAAGGAAGCCCTGCCCAACAGCGAGAGCAAGTTCTTGTTTTATTTTCTGACGAGCAAATTATTCTTGGAGGAGTTCGCGTGACCCATTCTCCGACTGTACGCGCGTACCGTTGCCCTTCTCGCCCCGGGGGCGGAGGCGCGGGATGGGATTTCGGGGTTTCGGCGTGACTTTCAAATATTGCAACCGGTGCGTGCTGCCGGACACGAGGCCGGGGCTCAAGTTGGGAGCGGAGGGGACATGCGGCGCCTGCCATGCGCACGCGGCCCGACCGCGCGTCGATTGGAGGGCGCGGGAAAAAGCGTTTGGACAGTTGACGGCCCGCGCCAAGGGTTTGGGGCGCCGCTATGACGCCCTTGTCCCGGTGAGCGGCGGCAAGGACAGCACGTGGCAGGTGGCGCGCTGCCTGGAATACGGCCTGCATCCCCTGGCCGTGACGTGGAAGACCCCGGCGCGCACCGAGCTCGGCCGGCGCAACCTCGAGAACCTCGTTCGGCTCGGGGTGGACCATATCGATTTCCAGGTCAACCCGAGGGTGGAGGCCCGCTTCATGCTCGAGGCCTTCCGCCGTTTCGGCAGCACCGCCATCCCGATGCATATGGCGCTCTTCAACATCCCCTTGACCCTGGCGGTTCGCTGGGGCATCCCCCTGGTGGTGTGGGGGGAAAACTCGGCGGTCGAGTACGCGGGCCGCTGCGATGAGAGGCGCGGCCACATCCTGGATGAGCGCTGGCTCCGGACTTACGGGGTCATGCACGGCACGACCGCCGAGGACTGGGTCGGGCCGGCCCTCTCGCGCCGGGACCTGACGCCGTACTTCGGACCCTCCGCCGCCGAACTGCGCCGCGCGGGGGTCGCCGCGGTCTTTTTGGGCCATTACTTCCCCTGGGACCCGAAGGCCAGCCTCAAGGTCGCGCGGGCGCGCGGCTTCCAGGTCCGGGCGGAGGGGCCCAAGACCGGGGCCTACGACTACGCCGACATCGATGACGATTTCATCTCCATCCACCATTGGCTCAAGTGGTACAAGTTCGGCTTTACGCGGACCTTCGACAACCTCTCCTTGGAGATCCGAAACGGCCGCGTGTCCCGCCGCAAGGCCGTGGACTCGATCCGGGAACGCGGGGATGAGACCCCGCACGCCGATATCCGGAAGTTCTGCGGCTTCGCGGGGATATCGCGCCGGGAGTTCTTCCGGATCGCGGAGCGCTTCCGCAGCCGTAAGGTTTGGGCCCGCCGCGACGGGCACTGGGAGATCCCCGGCTTCATCGTTCCGGACTGGAACTGGACATGAGGTTCGTCCCGGTGCGGCCGCCCCGAGAGTTCAAAGTCTTCGCGGGGATCGTCCTCAAGGACTGCGCCCGGGTGGAGCTTTCGCCGGACGAACAGGTCACCTTCGCGGCCGAGGGCTCGGAGTACGATTTCTGCCGCAAGGCCTGGGGCTACTACGCAAGCCCGTCGCTCAACTCGAGGCTGGGGCGCAAGGGCTTGCGTCCCTGCCTCGTCAAAAGCGGCCTCAACGGCGCCTATTTCCTAATGGCGGTTCTCAAAGGGAGGGAGGACGCTTTTGACGACTACGTTGGAAAGACCGGACAACGCGTGCTGATGTGGCTGGATGACGCCGAGGCCCTAGCAGGATTGGAACGGATGGGCAGCCCGCGGCAAGGGCGGCGATGCATTTGTGGCGGGGAATCCTTGAAGACGATCTTCACGTATGATTCCCCGCCGGCCGGAGAGATTCGTTTTAAATCCGCGGCCGGCGATTACAAGCGGCAAGTCTTGAGATGCGACGCCTGCGGCCATTTCATCTCGGTCCACGGCATGAAAATGGAGGACATGTATGGGGAGGAGTACGTAACCTCGACCTACGGAAGGGACGGACTCCTGAAGGGCTACAAACGGATCATGGCCTTGCCCGCCGGAAAGTCGGATAACGTCGGCAGGGTGCGCTACGTCGACGGATTTAGTCGCCGACATCTTGGCGCGCGTCCTGGGCGGAGCGTCTTAGATGTCGGCTCGGGCTTATGCGTCTTTCTCGCCCGCATGAAGGCCGCGGGCTGGAAGGGCACGGCGCTCGATCCCGACCCCCGCCAGGCGCGGCACGCGCGGGAGGCCGTCGGGGTCAAGGCCGTGCGCGGCGACTTTATGCGCGTTAAAAATCTCGGCCGGTTCGACGCGATCAGCTTCAACAAGGTCCTCGAGCACGTCCGAAACCCCGTCCCCATGCTGGGCAAGGCCGCGGGACATCTGAAGAGGGGGGGCTTCGTCTACGTGGAGCTCCCGGACGGCGAGGGGGCCGCGGCCGGGGGGCCGGGACGCGAGGAGTTCTTCATCGATCACCAACACGTCTTTTCGGCGGCGTCCTACGGCATACTCGCCGCCCGCGCGGGTCTGCGGGTTCTGGAGTTCGAGCGCTTGAGGGAGCCCAGCGGGAAATTCACCCTCAGAGGCTTCATGGCTCCATGAATAGACCCGCCCCCTCACAGCGCCGGATGCAGGAGACTTGGGACCGGTCGTTCCGGGAGCAGATCGCGGCCTCGGCCTACAATACCTCGGCCGTCGAGGCGGTGATCCGGCACGTGGCCTATCATATCCGCGGCCGCAAGCCCGCGGCGCTGCGCCGCATGGCTTACTTGGAGATGGGCTGCGGCGCCGGGCCCAACCTCGTCTGGCTCGCGCGCAAGGGAATCCAGGTCAGCGGCATCGACATCGCCGCGGCGGCGCTGGGGCTGGCCCGGCGCAACCTCCGGGCGGCGGGCCTCTCCGGGCGCGTCGGGAGCCTGGTGCCGGGCAGCGTGACGCGCGTGCCCTTCAAGGACGGCAGCTTCGACGGCGTGATCGAGTCCTGCGTTTTCCAGCACCTCAACAGGGAGGATCGAGCCGCCGCGTTCGCCGAGGTCCGCCGCCTGCTCAAGCCCGGAGGCCTATTCGTGGGCTACATGCTCGACCGCGGGCACACGGTCTATCGGAAGCGGCGCTCCGGACAACTCCCGTCCGACCCGGGAACCCTGATGCTCCAGGACGGCACGTCGAAGCTCCATCTCACCGACATCGGCCTGAGCCACTTCTTCTCCAAAGAGGAGTATCGGGAGCACTTCCGGGGCTTTTCGGTGGTGGATCCCTGCCGGGCCACCTACTGGATACCCAAGGCCGAGGCGCGAAAACGCGGCTATGACGAGTACATGCAAAGCATGTGGATCGTCCACGCGGTGAAGTAGATGCCCGCGTTCCCCTCGGTGGTCATTGAAACGGAGCGCAACTATCTGCTCAATCCGCTCCATGCCGATTTCGGGCGCCTGAAGGTCTCTTCTCCCCAACCGTTTCGGCTGTCATCGTGAGGATGGATGGCTAGGATCGCTGGTCTCGCCGGGGAGCGGGACGCCGCGCTCGCGGGGTCCATGCTGGAAGCCCAGCGCGCCGGAAGCGCGGGGCCCGATGCGCGCCGGACGCAGGTCTTGGAGGCCGCGGGCGCGACGGTCGGCGAGCTGGGGAGCGGGGGCTCCGGCTGGGCAAGCTCGGGCGAGATCCGGGTCGTCATGGACGGTTCGATCTACAATCGGACGGATTTCGGCGGCGCCGGGGGTGACGCCGAGTGGGTCGCCCGCCTGTACCGCGAACGGGGATTTGAGAGAACGCTCGCGGCCCTCAACGGCGATTTCGCGATCGCCTTATACGACGGCTCTTCCGGAGAACTGTGGCTGGGAAGGGATCGGTTTGGGGTGCGTCCTCTCTACTGGACGGAAAGGCGAGGCGGCCTGTGCTTTGCGTCGCGGCCGAGGGGATTGTTCGTTGCGCCCGGGCTGACCCCTCGTCCGCGGCGGGAGTTCGTCGCGCTCTTCGCCGCGTCCCATTACCGGACTTTCGACAACGATCCCGAGGCTTCGCCTTATGAGGACATCGGCCAGCTGCCGGGCGGGGCCTGGCTGCGGTGGAAAAAGGGACGGGTGGAGACCGGACGGTATTGGAACCTGGAAGAGGGTCCGGAGGCCGCGGAAACGGAGGAGGGCTTGGCGCGGCAGTACCGCGAGCTCTTGCTCGATTCGGTCCGCATCCGCCTGGCGGCGGATGCGGGGCAGGCATTCACTCTCTCGGGAGGCATGGACTCCTCGTCGGTCCTGGCGTGCGCGGTCAAGGTCTCGGGGCGCCGCCAGGACTGTTACTCCTCCGTCTACGAGGACGCGACTTACGACGAATCGCCCGAGATCAAGAGCATGCTCGCGTCGACGGTCGAGACGTGGCACCCGGTGCGCATCGGCGCGCCGGATGTCGCGGCCCTGGTCGGCCGCATGATCGCGGCCCATGATGAGCCCGTCGCGACGGCGACGTGGCTGTCGCACTACCGCGTCTGCGAGGACGTGCGCCGCGACGGATTTTCACGGCTCTTCGGCGGCCTCGGGGGTGACGAGCTCAACGCCGGGGAGTATGAGCACTTCTTCTACTTCTTCGCCGACCTCGCCGCGCGGCGGGACGCCTCGCTCGGGCCGGAGACCGAGGCTTGGGCGCGCCGCCACGACCACCCGGTCTTTCGCAAGTCGGCGGCGGTCCGCGATGCGGGACTTAAAGATCTGGTGGACCTGGCCTCTCCGGGCCGCTGCCTGCCGGACTGGCGGCGGGTCCGCCGCTACGCGGCCGCCCTGCATCCCGAGTACTTCGTCCTGGAGAGTTTCAAGCCCGTCATGGACCGGCCATTCTCGAGCTACCTCAAGAACAGAGCCTGCCACGATCTCTTTCGGGAAACCCTCCCCTGCTGCCTCCGCGCCCAGGACCGGCACGGGGAGGCCCTGGGCCTCTCGCACGTGAACCCCTTCCTCGACCACCGCCTCGCGGAATTCATGTTCCGGGCGCCGGCGGGCCTCAAGATCCGGGACGGCGTCACCAAACACCTCCTGCGCCTGGCCATGCGGGGCCTGCTTCCGGAGGAGACCCGGACGCGGGTCAAGAAGACCGGCTGGAACGCCCCGGCGCATCTGTGGTTCGCGGGCAAGGGGCGGGAGCTCGTCTTGGACCTCGTCGGTTCGCGGGAGTTTCGCGAGCGGGGCATCTACGACGTGGACGAGGTGCGGCGCCTGGCCGCGGAACACGAGCGCATCGTGTCCTCGGGGGCGGTTGAAGACAACCACATGATGTTTTTCTGGCAGCTCCTGAACCTGGAGCTGTGGCTGCGGTCGCTGGCTACGGCGCCGGTTCCGAGATCGTAACCTCATGATTTCTCCCGGGGCGGATGCGAGTTGCGTTCGACCATCATACGATTAATGGCCGGCTCGATGGCGCCGCGCATGAGGCGCCGGATGCCCCGGTGGGCCCGCGAGAGCGCGCCGCAGAGAATACCCGCTGCGGTCTTGGCCGCCCACACGGCGTCGAATCCCGGCTGACGGGAACGGGCGGCGGCGTCGCCTTCCAGGGCCCGCCGCAGCCGGTCCCGGTTGGCCTCCAGGCCGACGAGGAGCCTGCCGACCAGGTCCGCCGAAGGCTGGCCGCAATTGTCTCCGGTCAGGCAGATATTGATCACGGGGGCGCGTCGTTCGAAGGCGTCGTCGTGCAGGGAGTTCCAGCGGTAGGCCAGGCGGCTGCGGGCGCGTTCCTCCCGGGCCCGTCCTTCCAGGGCGGCGAGGTCAAGGGCGAGCGACCGCATCAGGCTGCGGGCCAAGGACTCCATGTATTCGCCCTCCTCGATGGCCTCCTGGACGAATCGGCTTTCGGCAAGCTCGTCGCGGCCGTAGTCTCCGAATTCGAGAAACGTCTCCCGGGTAAATCCGGCCAAACGCAGGGCGTAGGCGATCTCGAAGAAGGACAGCGTCCCCCCGTCGAGACGGGCCAGGAGGTACCCGGCCGCGGCCGCGGCCCCCGCGGGCTCGGGCTTGACGGCGTGGCGTCGGACGAAGGCGATCCGCTCGGATTCGGCCAGGCCGGAAAACTGGGGGGCCGACGCCGCCCGCGCCAAGTCCTCGGCGTAGATCAGGGCTTGGGCCAGGGGATTGACGGCGTGGGTCGCGGGATGAAGGCCGCCGGGTCCCGGGAAGGCCCCGCTGCTTTCGGCGCTCGCGCGCAGGAGGTCGAAGCACAGGTTGCCGTTGGCGTAGGAGCTCGACCCCAGCCCCACGAAGGCCGTCCCGCGGCCCGAGAGGTGACGCGTCGCGGCCACGCCGAAGAGCTGGGCCAGGGATTGGAGGTTGGCGGTGTCAAAGACCCCGTGGATGCGGGTGCGGAGATCGCGGCCTAAGCGGGAGCGCTTGAGAAACGACATGAGGCGGGGGAAGAACCGTGAGAGTTCGGCTTGAATATCCGTCGCCGCTTCGGGGCCGCCGCTCAGGCGGGAATCGCAGAGCACGCCGGCGGCCAGGGCCGCTCCGATGGAGGTCTGGCTCCAGGTGGAGACGGCCGTCGTGTCTCCGGAGAGCAGGGACTCCTCGAGCATGATGAGGTAGGGCACGGCCAGGCCGTAGAGCCCGCCCTCGACGCCGCAGCGCACCTCCACCCTGTCGCCGACGATGGCCGCTCCCAGGCCGGCGAGCGTTTGCCGGACGTTGGGATCGAGCAGGACTTCCTCGAAAGCGGCGCTGCGCTCCCGGGCCGCGCCGGCCAGGGACATGGCCAGCAGGTTCTGCATCTCCTCGGGAGACTGGGGGTTGGTGGGGAAGAAGTAGCCGCCGGCGTTGAGGGCGTCCTTGAGCGCTCCCGGGTCGCGCTGCCTGCGGTTGATGTAGGTGCGCAGGGTCGTGAGCTTGGGCCTCTCGGCCTCCAGGGCCCGCAGGGCGGCGGTTTTCTGCGGGTTCATGAAGTCGGCGGCCTCATCGGGGACCCATATCAGAAGCTCGCCTTCGTCGGCATTGAGCATGCCGAAGGTCTTGCCGCCGGCCTCAAGCCTCTTGGACTGCATCAGGCGCAAGGCTTGGTGGAGGGAAATGCCCAGGTTCGAGGAGGTGGAGCATACGATCATTCGGCGAGCGAACGAACGCCACAGCGAAACCGCCAGCAAATCCACCGAAGCTAGATCGGTTTCGCGGTATGCCGCAAGCTCCTGTTCCGTAAAAACCGACTTTCCGTCCCTGCGTCGAGACCGGAGAAAATCAATCCGTCCCCGTCGTTGGGCATCGGGGGGTAGCCTCTTGAGCCCTTCGAGTTCCACCCACGCGTGCTCCGCCAGAAGCCCCAGCGCGTTGAAGCCCTTCACGCAGCCGCCGAACTGCTTCCAGCCGCGCAGGAGCTTGACGCGCTGTCCGCACACCAGGCTGATGAGGGGGGCGCCGAAGAGCAGGGTGTCGGCGTCGTCGGAGTAGGGCCGGGGGTGCGGCGCGGGGGCGGCGGGGGGCTTGATCCCCAACTCGACGGCCAGCCGCATGGTGAACAGCGCGTGGCGCATGGCATCCGGGCAGTTGGGAACGCGCGTCTCGCCCAGAGCGACCTGAAAGGGGGTCTCGGCCCAGTCCCCCCCGGAACCCGGCGCCGAGTGGGCGTAGTGAACCTGGCGCGGGCCGGATGGCATCAGGCCTTCTCGGGGCGCCGCGCCACGCGCAGGAGTTCGTCGATCGTGCGCTCGACGGCGGTTCCATCCAGCGGCCCCAGGAATTCGGAGGCGATGCGGGCGTAGGGCTCCCGCAGACGGGCCAGCCCGCGGGCCGGGTCTTGGAGGTTCATCGGACGGTCATGGCCCCTTGCGGCCCGCGAGCTCGCCGACGATCTCGCAGAGTCCGCCGATCGTGGAGAAGCGGCTCTGCCGGAAATGGTCCTGCTCGAAGCGGATCGCGAAGCGGCTTTCCAACTCCGAGATGAGGGCCACGACCCCCAGCGAGTCGAGGAGGCCGGCGTCGAAATAGTTCGCCGCCAGCGTCTCGGCGTCGGTGGCGCCGGGAATGTTTCCCTTGGCCTGGAACCAGGACAGGATCGTTCGGCGGATGACGCCCGGGTCCACTAGGCATCCCGGGCCAGGGCCCGGGCGGGCGCGCCATCGCCGCCGAGGACGTTGAGGGGCATGACCATGAAGTCCACCCGGCGCTTGCGGAGTTTGTCCAAGTTGTTCAGGTACTCCACGAGAAAGACGCCGGCGCCCAAAAGGGCCTTATGGTTGGGGCAGTCGTTGGCCGTGCGCCAGCCGTGGTCGTGGCAGTCCACCGACGGCGTGTCCATTCCGAGGAGTTTGACGCCTTGCTCCGCCAGCCATTGGCAGGACTCGACGGAGAGGTAAGGCGCCTCGGTGTAGTAGCGGATGTGGCCCCAATGGCGCGACCAGCCCCAGCGCAGCAGCAGCCGCTCCGGGACGGCGCGGCCGCCGAGGGCGGTCTTCAACTGCGATAGGTCCACGCGCCCTTTGGGCTTGGCGGGAAGATCGACGACATCCGCCGTCCCCACCATCAAGTCCAGGGGCAGCCGGTCTATCGTCTTTCCTCCTTTCACGAAGTGCAGCGGCGCGTCCACGTGCGTTCCGGTGTGCGTGCCCAGGACCAACTTGCGGCTCTCGCGGTCCTCGATGCCATGGCGGCCGAGTTGGGTCACCTCGACCAGAGGGTGCCAATGGCTGGGAAAGGTCGTCATTCCCTCGTGGATCGGAAATGAAAGGTCCCAGAGCTTGGTCATGGTTGAACCTCGGCGGCCAGAGCCTTGACGGCCCAGGCGCGGATTTCGCGCTTCAAGACCTTCCCGGTCGGGCCCGAGGGGAAATCGTCGATCTCCAGGAGGCGGGTCGGGCGGTTGGGGGCGGGGAAGCTGTTCCTGCAGTAAGCCTCGAGCCCGGCGCGCTCCTGGATCCAGACCCTGCCGGCCTTGAGTTTGAGGACGGCCACGACCTCCTCGCCGGCCACCGCGTCGGGCACGCCGACGACCGCGGCTTGGGCCACGGCTTCGTGCTGGAGAAGGACGTTCTCGAGCGCCGCGGGGCTGATGTTGAGGCTGCCCCGTATGATGAGGTCTTTCTTGCGGCCCGTGATGCGCAGGAGGCCGTCCGCCGCGAGGGTGCCGAGGTCGCCGGATGGGAACCATTCGTCATCGGGACGCGCCGCCTGTCCGGTCGCGTCATCGAGGTAGCCGGCCATCATATGCGGGGTCTTGATGAAGATCTCGCCTTCAGTCCCGGCCGCGACGTCACGGCCTTGGTCGTCTCGAATCGCCGCCGAAATTCCGGGGAGGACGCGTCCGACCGCGCCCTCGACGGCGCCGGTCGTCGGGCCGTTGCCTGAGACCAACAGGGTCTCGGAGAGGCCGTAGCTTTCCCACAGGGGGACTCCATAATCCGCTTCGAAGTCGCGCTTGACCTTGGGGGCGAGGGGAGCCGTCCCGATGAATATTCTCCTGATGCTTCGGCGGCACCAGGCCTTGCCCGCGGCGTCGCGGTCCACCTTCAGCAAGGCCCCGGCGATGGAGGGCGTCAGCCAGAGGGTGTCGACCCCGTTCTCGCTGGGCAGGCGCCAGAACTCCAGCGCGGTGCGGGGCCCGAATCCCGGGGTGAGGACCACGCTGGCGCCCGCGAGAAAGGGCGAGATCAGGACGTTGAAGAATCCGGCGCTGGTGGCCATGGGCAGCAGGTGGAGAAAGCGGTTGTCGCGGCCGATCCCCATTTCCCGGTTGAAAGCCGTGGCATTGCCCAAAAGGTTGGCGATGGTGTGGGCCACGGCCTTGGGGAAAGCCGTGGTTCCGGAGGTGAAGACGATGGTCCAGAGATCCTGCCCGGAGACCCCTTCCAAGGGCGCGTACGGGGGGTTGCGCCAGGGGATATTGAAGAGGGGTTCGTTGAGGCGCGGCAGGAGCCAGGCCGGGATCGGGTCGGCGGGCTTGTTGGCGCCCAGCAGGAAGCGCTTCGTTTCCTCGGCGTAGACGAGGAGCTTTCCCCGGGAGCCGCGGATCACGCGCGAGATGACCGCGGGGCTCAACGCGGGGTTGGCGGTGGCGACGGTCGCGCCCATGTAGAGGGCGGCGAAGAAGAGGATCGCGTATTCCGGGGAGTTGGGCAGGAGGGCCACGAGACGGTCTCCGCGGCCCAGTCCTTCCTCTTGCAGCCGGCAGGCGAGGCCCAGCGCCGCCTCGTGGAATTCCCCATAGCTCAGGGCGAGGCGGCGGTCCGGCACGATGAGAAACGGATGGTCCCGGCTCTCCTCGGCCCGGCGGATGACGTCTTGGGGAGTCATGCGGGAAGGGTTTTCACGACGCCAAGAGTCTAACCTTTCCGTCGATAAGGGTCAATCGGATGCCCGTCCATGTTCACGGGGTTTTGAAAGCATCGCGTGCGGGTGGTGGGAAGCCGAGTTTTCCACCGCACGTGGAACGTTCAAGTATCGTGGATAACCAACGGCAACCGCCTCGAAAGGCGGGTCCGGATAGGCACTTGATAATAACTTAATAATATATTATCATGTATGTATCAAGTAGCGGAGGGCCAATGCTCAAGGTAGATTTTGATGAACTGCTCAAGAGTCTCAGAGAAAGGGGCTCTGAGCTGGATGATATCGAGGTCAAGGACGCCGCCGGCGGAACCCCGACCCGGTTGTGGCAGTCATTGTCCGCCCTCGCGAATCGCTCCGGCGGCGGGACCTTGATCCTTGGCCTGTCACCCGACCTTTTCCAGCCTACCGGCTTGAAGCAGCTCGACGCTCTCCAAAGGGACATTGGAAACGCCTGCGCGGAGATGGAGCCGCCGATCCGGCCAGCCTTCGACACGTTCACGGTGGAAAGAGGAAAGCGGGTGCTGGTCGTTTCCATTCCCGAGTGCCCGCGTCACCATAAGCCCTGCTTTTACCGGCCCAAGGGCTTGCCAGCGGGCGCTTTCATTCGGGTCGGCGACAGCGACCGCGTCATGACCGACTACGAGGTGCAGAGCTACATTGCGGCTAGGGGGCAGCCGGAGGAAGATATCAGGCCCCCCGCGCGCGTCGAGTGGGACGCCGTGGATCAAGAGCGAATCAAGAAGTTCTTCGCCACTTTACGGGAGCGGCGTCCCCACGCGAAGCATTTGAGCCAATCGGAGGAGGTCCTCTCGCAGACTTACAAGATTTCCAGCCGGAGAGGGTCGGAGCCGGCGGTTGTGCCCAGCATGGCCGGCTGGCTGATGTTTGGCAAGTATCCCCAGGGGGAGTTTCCTAATCTTTGCATCACTGTGGTGAGATACGCGGGTACTGCTAAGGAAGGGTCCCGCGACGCCTCGCAAATCATCGAGAATCAGAAAATCGAGGGCACCATGCCGGACATGCTGGAGGGGGCGTTGGATGTTATTCGCCGGAACATGCAACGGAGGACGCTCAAGACCGGCCTCATGTCGGAAGAGATCGCGGAGTATCCCGAACTGGCCGTCAGAGAGGTACTGGTCAACGCCGTCGGCCATAGGGACTACGGCCCGGGCGCGTTGGGAAGCCAGGTGCAGGTCAAGATGTTCTCCGACGGATTGGTGGTCCAAAGCCCCGGCGGGCTTTTCGGTCCCGTGACGGAGGAGACATTGGGCGAGGCGGGCGTTCAGGCGTCCCGTAACGTCTACTTGATGCGGATGCTTGAAGAGATAGGGCTCGCTGAAAATCGCGGATCGGGAATACGCACGGTCAGCGCCCAACTCGCCAAAGCGCACTTGCCTCCCCCCGAGTTCGAGGACGGCAGGACCTACTTCCGCGTCACGTTCTCCAACGAGTCTCTTCTCGATGAAGGGACCGTAACCTGGCTCAATCAGCTTGCGGGTTTCCCTCTCAACGACGGCCAGAGGCTGGCCCTGGCTCTGGTGAGAAAACACCACACGATCCGGAACCTGGACTATAGTCGGCTGAATCAGTGCGACTCGCGCATGGCGACCGCGGAACTTGCGGGGTTGCGCGAGCTGGGCCTTCTCAACCAGCTCGGTTCGCGGCGCTGGGCCGTCTACGAGCTTGCTGCGGCCTTCACAGAGGCCACGCTCCCGCCGAAGGTGGCGGCTTGGAAGGCGAGGCACCGGATGGTTTTTGGTTTCGTTCAGAAGGAGGGCACGGTCAGCATCAAGCAGATTGTCGAGGGCTGCAAGCTGTCCACGCCATATGCCAGGGTCACCGTGCGGGAGCTTCTTAAAATGGGGGTTCTGGAAGGAACCGAGAAGAACAAGCACAGTCCAAAGCAGACTTACCGGATTAGAAAGCGAGCTGCTTGATAGATGGGCTAACAAGCTTTGTAACAAGATCGACGGCAGAGGCTTAATTCATGGCTGTAGCAAGTTGTATCAAGCTATTACTGAGTTGCCTGTGGGGGTGACATGAGCGCGATGATATGGGTGGCGTATAAGCGCGTCTCGACCGAGGTGCGGGCCGAGGAAGGCCACTCGATCCAGGTCCAGAAGGAAGGCATCGAGCGCTACTTCAAGACCAAGGGCGACTAGCTCTATCGCCACTACGCCGACGCAGGCCTTTATGGCCGCGGGTCTTGAAATGGCGGCGCGTTACGCGCGGCCCCTCTTCCTGGAGGCGGGCAGCCAGACCCAGGGCCGCCCCGTGGAATTCGGCGTAGGTCAAGGTCACCGGGCGGTCCGGGGCGATGAGGAAGGGCCGGTCCTGGTTCTGCTCGGCGATCTTGAGAAGGTCCAACGGGCACATCCGCGCAGAATAGCTTTTCCGTCGGAGAGGGGTCAACGGGCGCCGGGTTTAATATAATCCCACGGACTTGAGCGCCGATCTCTACATCGCAGCCTCCCCCCAGCCCGCCGGGCCGGTCCCACCCGGCGCGCTGGTCGTCTGCTTGGACGAGTGGACCCGCGAAGCCTACCTGCGCCGCGGCGCTCCGGCCGCTCTTCTCGACCCTAACCTCTGGACCCTTGGTCCCGATGCTCCGGTGAGGAACTGGGGCGAGGACCTTGCCGAGGCATGGTTCCGGGACGTCACGGGGAGCGACTTTACCGTCTTTCGCGGGATTTCCCTCGGCAAATGCCTGGAGGGCCTCGTCTACGGCGCGTTTTTCGGACCGGTTTACAAGTTCGCCTGGGAGTTCAACAGGCTCTTGGAGCGGGAGAAGCCGGCCCGGGTGATCGCCGAGCGAGAGGTGTCGAAGGATCGCCGCAACCTCATCGAGAGGCTCTGCGGAGGCCGCGCCATCCCCCTGGAATGGCGCGGCGCGCCGGCGGTCGGCGACAAGGTTCGGATCGCGACCCGCTATTCGTCCTGGCCCCTCAGCGCGCACGCGCTCAAGCGGCGCCTGCTCAACTGGGGACTGGGGTTCTTGCGGCCGCGGTCCGGGCGGCGAGTCCTGGCCTCCTACTACTACACGCTCGAAGGGCTGTTGGAGGAACTGGGCCGCCGCCAGGGCGTCCGGCCGGCCTTCTTCGACTGGCCCTCCCGGCGGCTTCCTTCGATGCGAGGATGGACTCGCTGGTCTTTCCTGACCGATCCGTCCTTTGAGGATCCGCTCCGTGCCGCGGATGTGGATGCGCTGGAGGCGATCGGGCGCAGGTGGAGGGAGCTCTCCTCGAGCGCGGACTACGCGCGCCGCTTCGAGCCAGGGGGTCTGCCCGCCTGGGAGGCCATGCGCGCCCTTCTCGACGAGGTCGTGATGGAGGAATTCGCTTTCATGGCCTCCCAGCTCGCCAAGATCCAACGCGCGCTTGATTCCTGGGCTCCCGAGCTCGTGGTAGTCCCGTACGATGGAAACCCCCCGGAGCGGATGCTCCTCTACGAGGCCCGCCGCCGAGGCATCCCCTCCGCCCTGGTCCAGCACGGCCTACCGACCCACTGCCGCCCGCGGCTCGTGGATACGCAGGCCGATCACCTCTTCATCGGCGGTACGGTCGCGGTTGGGGCCTATCTTTCCCTGGGAGTCGCGCGGGAGCGCATTCATGTGACAGGGTTTCCGCTGCTGGACCGCTATAGCGGAGCCCTGCGCCGCCGGCCGGTCGTCCCGCAGGTCGTAGTCGTCGGCTATTGCGCGCCGGTCCGAGAGAATATCCTGCCCGTCGTGGAGCTCGTCAGGCGCCATGAGAGGGTCCGGATCGTGGTCAAGACCCATCCCGGCGAACCCGGGGCGCTCTACCGGGAGATCCTGGGGCAGCGGCTCGACGCGCGCTGCGTCCTCGAGGAGAGGCGCCTCTTGGCGGAAGTGCTGCGGGAAAGCTCGCTGGTGATCGGCGGACTATCCACGTCCATGATCGAGGCCATGGCCATGGGCCTGCCGGTTGTTCTGGTCAACCTTCAGGCCAGCGATGCGACAGCTCCATTCGATGGGAGCGCGGGCCTGCCCTGCCACCAGACGACCGAGTCCCTGGCCGCCGCCCTGCGGGAACTTCTGCCCGATCGCATACCCGAGCGTGTGGACCATTCCCGGCTCCTGGAGGCCTACGCCGGGCGGCTTGACGGATGCAATGTCGCCAGGACCGTGGACGGGGTTCTCGGACTGCTCGCCTAGCCCCGGCGCCCTGCCGCCCGCTAGAGGCTCTCAAGGAAGTCCCGCCAGGGTCGCTCCCAGCGGTCGTCGATCCAGGCGTAGCGGCGCAGGAAGCGGCCCACGGCCTCGGCGCGCGCCGAATCATCGAGCCAGGCTCGGGGGTCCGACCGGTAGCGCTGATAGGCGTCCAGGAGGGATTGCGGTTCGCGGTGGATGATTCCGGTTCGTTCCAAGCCTGCGACCAGCGGGGCGGCCCGGTCGTCCTCGCGGCAGTAATGGCGCGGCCAGAGGACGAGCGTGGGGATGCCGCAGGCCAGACATTCCAATAGGCCGTCTCCCGCCTGATCCCAGACCAAGACGCGTCCGAGCCGCAGGAGTGCGGGGTGAAGCCCCTTATCCAAGATATCCAGGCGCCGATAGGCCGCGCCCCCGGCCGTCCTCAAGGTGTCGAAGGTGCGCGGCATGAACTCGACCATCCGGCGGTCAAACGGTTTGATCGCGGTGGTCAGCCCGCGGCGAGCCGCCGCGGCAATTAAGCCCTCGAGAACGCGGCAGTGGTCGGCGAGGCGGTCGCTGCGCGAGACCGCCGCGCCGCTGGGGGCCGGGGGGAAGCGGTAAATCTGGTTGGGCATGAGCAGGAAATCCGCGGCGTCCGCCGCCGGCTCGGACCGGGCGCGGGTCCAATAGCGGCGCCGTTCGCTCAGCCAAGGAACAGGCAGCGCGACGGCTTGCGTCCCGCGGCAGTTCGGATGATCGGGCATCGGTTCCCAGCCCCAGGTGACGAAGCGGTCGTAGGCGCCGTATTCGGTTTCCAGGGAATGGGTGTGGTCGTCCATGAAGCCGTAATGGCCCCCGTGTTGGAAGCCGATCACCTTCAGGCCCAGCTCCTGGGCCGCGGCCATCATGAAGGTGGGTTCGAGAGTGTTGGTCTCGCCGATCAGCAACGGGGTCCCGTAGGGCGCGAGGACCGCCCGGCAGGCGGCCATGTTGGCGGGAACGGCCTCGAGCATCGAGGCGGGCGCGGCCGAACTGGCGAATTCGGCCCAGGCCTCCGTCACGCCGGTTGGGACGCTGGGGATGCCGCCGGCTTCCCTCAAGAAGGCCTCAAGAGCGGGCCCGCAGAGCTTGAGGGCCTGCGCGAGCATGCGGCGCAGGCCGGGGTCGTCGGCCGCGCCGCCCAGAGAGGCCTGCCTTTGGATGTTGACGAGTAGCCCGTCGTAGAACCCGGCGTCCTTCAAGGGCTGGGTCGAGTAGCCCATGGAGAGAGACGGCAGGCGGCCGCGCAAGGCGCTACGGCGCAGGAGGCGGCGTCCGGCGGCCGCGATCTTGCGGAGGATTCGGCGCCCCGGGGAGGCGACGGTGAAGTTGTGGTTGAAGAAGGGGCGCGCCATCGCGGGGGCGGGGATCGCGGGAAGCTCCGAATCCGACAACTTCAGGTCGAGCAGGGGCGCCAGCCGGCACAGCAGCGCCTGGTTGTAGGCATAGGACGACTGGGCCAGCGTCCGGAAAGCGGCCATGTCGGCGGCGCGCTCCTCGCGCCCGCGGGCCAGGGGGGGAGCCGGTCCGCGCGCCGCCCGCAGGGAGAGTCTCAAGAGCCGATCGAGGAAGGCGTGGGTCAGCGGGACGATGGTTTCGCGCGCCAGCGTTTCCCGCGCGCGGGGGGATAGCCCGAAACGATCGCCCAGGACTCCGCCGCAGGCGGCGATCACGGGGGGGTATAGGCGCGAATAAATTCCGGAAAGCGACTTGATCCGCTCTTGGCTCAGCGACACACCGGGGCGAACCTCGTCCGGGAACAGCGGCTCCATGTCCGAGGGCTCCCACGCCGGATGGATCCCGGCCGCCAGGAGGCGGCCCCCGCCTTCAGTCATCCTTCAGCCCGAAGTGTCTCCTCAGTTCCGAGACCGCGAAGAGCGCGGCCTTCCTCTGGGAGTCCACGGTGAGCCCTGCGATGTGGGGTGTGACGACCAGCGCGGGATGGATCCGCGCGTAGCGCATCAGGGGGCGGTCGGCTAGGTTCCCGCCCTGCTCGCCCTGCACCACGTCCACGGCCGCGCCGGCCAGGCGTCCGGAGCGCAGGGCCCGCAGGAGGGCCGGCTCATCCACGAGGCCTCCCCGCGAGGTGTTGACCAGGTACGCCCCGCGGCGCAGTCTGGAGAAGGCCTTCGCTCCGAAGAGGCCGCGGGTCGAGTCGTCCAAGTGCAGATGAAGGCTGACGATGTCCGCCGCCGCGAGGGCCAGCTCCAGGCTGCGGACTTGGCACGCCCAGGGGTCTCGGACCTTGACGTGGGGATCGTAGACGACAAGCTTGGCCCCGAGGGCCCTCAGGTAGCCCGCCATCTTGCGGCCGATCCGTCCGTAGCCGATCAAGGCGACGGTCTTGCCGGCCAGTTCGATGCCGCGGAACCGATCCTCGGCTTCGCGCCAGACTCCGCGCCGTGCCGCCTCGGCCGCGGCCGGCAAGCGGCGGATCAAACCCAGGAGCAGCGTTAGGCTGAATTCGGCCGAAGCGTGGATCGACTCGGTGATGTCCATTCGGTCGCGCAGGGAGCGCACGACGATTCCCCGTTTGCGGCAGAACGCGAGGTCGATGTGGTCGGTTCCCGTCGATGGGGTCACCAGAATCTCGAGCCTCTCGGCTGAACCAAGGACCTCGGATCCCAGGCGGAAGGGCGTTCCGGGGTTGGGGATGAAGGCCCGGGCCGGCCGCAGGGCTCTGGAAAGCCGGGCGGCGCTCCAGCCGAACGCCACGGTCAGCGCAAAATCCCGGCGGAGCTTGCCGTGGACGTCGGGTAGGAAGTGCAGCGGGGTGGCGCAGACCAGGGGTCGGGAGCGGCTCTGAGTCGGCATCGAGGGGTGGCGTTAATTCTATCCGGTTTCAAACGGCCTTGTCCACGAGCCGGCGGTCTTCCGGCAATGATATAATCGCGACCCCGTGCCCATGGACTCCGACGCCGCCCCCCTGACCGTTCCGGATTTCTGGGATGATTTCTGGAAGAAGGTCGAACTGCCGGTCTATCCCGACGCCGCGAAGTCATACGAGCGGACCTTCATGGACATCTTCGACCGCTTCCTGGAGCCCAACCCGGCCTGGCGGGCCTTCGAGGTCGGCGGCGCCCCCGGGATGTGGCTGGCCTACCTCCACAAACGCTTCGGCTACCGGGTCTTTGGCTGCGACACCTCGCCCAAGGGTGTGGCGCTCACGCGCGAGAACTTCCGCAGGCTCGGCATTCCCGGGGAGTTGGCCGAGCAGGACCTGTTCGACTACCGACCTCAGGAGCCCTTCGACGTGATCCTCTCCATGCACTTTATCGAGCACTTCGAGGATCCCACGCCCGTCACGCGGCGCACCGTCGAACTCCTCAGACCCGGGGGCCTCTTCGTGCTGTCGGTGCCCAACCTGGTGGGCTTCAACGCCTGGCTCTCCAAGCCCGAGTTCCTGGCGGCCCACAATGCCCGGACCATGCGCCTAACGGCGCTTGAGGGCTTGGCGCGCGACTGCGGGCTTGCCACGCTTTGGGCGGGCTATCACGGGGGCTTCGAGCCCGACCTCGTCGGCCCGCCGCGCGCCGCGCTTCTGCGCCGCGCGGTGCTCAAGGCCCTCCGGATATTGCGGCGGCTTCCCGCGGCCGACTCCCTCGACTCGCCCCTCTGGAGCGGGTTCATCACGGGAGTTTTCCGCAAGCCCCGCTAGACGCCCATGCCGACTCGCTGACATGTTTCTCGTGGTCGGTGCGACGGGCTTTATCGGGTCCCGGCTGGGGTCTTGCCTGGGCTCCGGCACCCTGGGGTTGAGCCGGCGTCCTGGGCCGGAGCGCTTTGATCTTCTCGATCCCGACTGGCCCGCCTTGGAGCGGGCCTGCCGAGGGGCCAAGGCCGGCGTGATCTGCGCGGGCGTGGCGGGTTTTGAGGCTTGCGCCAAGGACCCTGATGGCACGGCGCGCGTCAACGTGTCTGGCGTCCGCGGGCTCGTCGAGAGGCTTTCGGCCCTCGGGGTCGTCCCTGTCTACCTGTCGAGCGATTCAGTCTATGACGGCTCGCGCGGGGATTTCCGGGAGGAGGACGAGCGCCGCCCCATCACGACCTACGGCCGCCAACGCAAGGAGGTCGAGGACTTCCTGATGTCTCGGTCCGGCCGGTGGATCATCCTTCGCCTGGGAAAAGTTTACGGGACCGAGCGCGGCGACGGCAGCCTTTTCACGGCCTGGGCCGAGGCGCTCCAGCGGGACGAGAGTATCCGCTGCGCGCATGACCAGCGACTGGCGCCGGTGCATATTGACGACGTGGGCCGTGCCGTGCGCGCGGTCTGGGACAAGGGCCTTTCCGGCGTCTACAACCTCTGCGGTGCCGAGGCCCTGAGCCGCTACGAGTTGGCCGCGAGGCTGGCGGCGGCGCTGGGCTTGGACGCCGGGCTCATCGCGCGCTGCTCCATCAAGGACATCCCCGCCTCCGAGCCTCGCCACGCCTGGCACGCCGCCAGCACCGAGAAGCTGCGCGCCGCCACCGGCCTGGCGCTGACCGATCTGGGCGAGGCCTTCCGCCGGATGGCGGCCGGATCCGGGATAAACCCGGTAAGATAAAATCGCGCCTCCCCGGGTTATCCTTAGGCCACTCGGTCCTGGACCGAGTTCTACAAGTCTGGAACCGGCATTCTTCATGCCGTCGCCGCGGTCTGCGGGCCCGCCAAACTCTTCACGTTGAGCAGCGGCTGTCCCCGACAGTGGCCGCATCAAGCCCGGCGCGCGGGGTTCCCAGCAGCCTGCTACGCCGCGGCCAGGCTGATCAGGGCCCGGCCGACTTGGCCGGCTTTGAGGTCGGACATGGCCTGGTTGACGTCCTTAAGGGCGTAGTCGCGCAGGGCCAGGGGCCAGAGCTTGAGGCGGCCCGCGATGAACTCTTCGGCGAAGAAGGGGATGTCTCGGTCCGGACGGCTTTCCCCTCCCCAGGTGCCGACGATGCGCTTGCCCTTGATAAGGTCCATGGGGTCGATGGAGATGCGCCCGCCGTGCGGGAGGTTGCCGGCCAAGACGCATAGGCCCCCGCCCTCGCGCACGGAGCGGAATGCCGCCTCCATTGTCTCGCTGCGGCCGGCCGCTTCAATCGCGCAATCGAGTCCCCGGCTCAGCAGGGCCAGGACCGCCTCTACAGGATCAGCGGTCCGGGCGTTAATGATGTGCGTAGCCCCGGCGTCGCGTGCCATCCTCAGCTTTTCTTCAATGACGTCCACCGCCACGATCATGCCCGCCCCGCGGAGCTTGGCCCCTAGGATCGCGGAAAGCCCGATGCCGCCGCAGCCAAAGACTCCCACGCTCTGCCCGGCCTGGACTTCGGCCGCGTTGAAGGCGATGCCGGCTCCGGTAAGCAGCGCGCAGCCGAGCAGCGCCCCTTCCCGCAGGGGCATCCCTTCGGGGATGGGCGTGAGGCGGTTCTCGGAGACCACGGCATGGCGCATGAAAGTTGATATTTGGCCCGAGTTGACCTTGCCGTCGGGGCCCGCGTAGGCGGCGGGGGCGGCGTTGGCGCCCGAGCCTCTGATCCACGAGAGCACCACCCGCTCGCCGAGTTTGACCTTGGAGACCCCGGGCCCGGTCCCGAGGACCGTTCCGGAGCCTTCATGGCCCAGAGTGTGCGGCAGGAAGCGGTCCGGGCCGCGCTTGCCGTCGGCCTCCAGGACTTGGGTGTGGCAGACCCCGCTGAAGGCGAGCTCCACCAAAACCTGTCCTTCCCGCAGGGGCGGAAGCCCCAAGGAGACGATGCGCAGGGGCTGGCCGGTCTCGAATAGGACCGCGGCTTCGGTCGTGTCGGGAAGGGTCAAGTCGCGGGGACGGGCGCGGGCTGGGCCGAGGTGGGGCGAACGAAGGTCCACCAGTAGTCGCCCTGGTAGCCGGTCTTCTTGAACAGGGCCAGCCACTGGTCGACCGAGTAGACGGTTTTGATGATGGGCGCCCAGGCCAGCAACCGTTCGCGCTCGGTCTCGTTGGTGAAGGCGTCCACCTGCACGAAGGCCCGGCCCTTGCCGATGCGGCCGATCTCGCGCAAGGCGTGCTCGGCGCGCTCGGGCGTGAGGAAGTGGATCGTGTTCATGGCGCAGATCAGGTCGAATCGGCGGTCCGCGTAGCCGGCGAGGTCGTCGGCGCTCTCGACCTTGAGGTGGGGCTTGGCGTCGGGATGGGCGTTGGCGACGGCGTATTCGGAGATGTCCGTACCAACGACCTTGATGCCGGGGACGGATTTTAAAAGATCGACGACGAAGAAGCCTTTCGCGCAGCCTAAGTCCAGGACCGAGGCCTCGGCAGTGAGTTTGTAGCGGCCGACAACGGCGGCCGCTACGGCGGACCATCGTCCGTCGTAGCGGTAGCCGCCGTAGCCGGTGTCGCGGGTGTTGTCGAAATAGCCGTGCCCGAAGGTGGGATCCATGTTGCGGGGCGCGCCGTCGTAGTATTTGACCGTCGCCTTGATCAGGTTTACGAATTCTCCCATGGGGACCTCCCTTCTTCTCCCGAGGCCAAACGCTCAAGCTCGGGGAATTCCTGCAGGCGGCGGCGCCAATATGACGATTCCCGCACGATGGCGTGGAACTTCTCGTGGTTGGCCGCGAAACGCCCCTCGTCGCCCAGCATCCGGTAGCCGCGCGCCAGGGCCGCGGCCATGGAGGCGTCGTAGGGGTAGGCGTGGGCGATGGACTCGAACCAGCGGACGATTTTGGCGGGGTTGCCGCCGGGCAGGAAATTCGGGTTGTTGAGGAAATTGGCCACGAGGTTGAACGTGAACCAAATCTCCTTGAGCTGCTCGGAGTCGGGAGCCGTCTCGGGGGATATCTTGAACACGTCGCGCCCGGAGAGGATGGGGTGTTCCTCGCCGGCTTTGAATTTGTAGCCGAACTCGCCCCGGGCCGCCGCCCGGCCGGGATTGAGGGTCTTGTCGTAGCTTTCCACGTCACAGCGTTCGTCGCCCATCGACTGCCAGACCGAGAACATCTCGGTGCCCTTCAGGGGTTGGCAGATGTAGAAGCTCGACCAGTCCCACTGCAGCTCATTGGCGAAGCGGTAGGTGTCGAGCATCTGGGCGAAGGTCTCGCGGGGAAATCCCAAAATGAAGTTGGCGCTGACGAAGACCTCGGGATACTTGCGAAAGAGATGCCGGCGGATACGAAGCTTGACCTTGGTGGTGGGCTTCTTGACGGCGTGGAGCATCTCGTCGTTGCCGGTCTCGATGCCTATTTTAAAGGCCTTCATGCCGGATCGGACCATGCCGTCCATGATGTCGTCGGAGATCGCGGCCGCGATGAGGCCGTTATTGCAGATCCATTCGAGCTCCGGGACCTCCGTAGCCAGGCGGTTGAAGAGCTCCAGGGCCCCGGAAGCGTTCCAGAGCAGGTCGTCGTCGAGCCAGTCGATCTGGCGGATGCCGCGCTCCCGCACGAGATACGTGATTTCATCGACCACGCTCTGGACCGGCCGTTCCCGCACGCCGAAACCGTTGAAATCGCGGACCGTGCAGAAGGTGCAGCGGGCGCGGCACCCGCGCCGGGTGAGAACCGTGGCGAAGGGCTTGTCGGCCCCGTTGAAGCGCGAGAAGGCGGCCAGCGAGCCCACCTCGTGATAGCGCGACACGTCGATGAGCTCGTAGTAGGGCCGGATATCCCAGTCCGCGGAGGCCTCGCCCGCGGCTTCCCCAAGCTCGAATATGCGCCTCTCGTGCCGGAAGGCCGCGCCCGTCGGCAGGGCGGCGGAGTTGGGGTCCTTGCAGCGCTCAAGGAAAGCTTCGAATTGCAGTTCTCCCTCGCGGCGGACCACGATGTCGCAGGCCCCGGCCCCCAGAAGCTCCTTGAAGTCGTAGGTGGCCTGGACTCCGCCGCAGAGTATGGGGACCTCCGGATACTCGGCGCGAAGCCATTTGGTGACCTCGAGGAAGCCCACCTTGGTGGCTCCGAACATGCACGTGACGCCGACGTGCGGGGCGTCGCAGTCCGAAAGCTCCCGGCGCAGGATGTCCCGCCAGACGCCGTAGGTGAAATCGTCGGACCGCGCCCGGCGGAGGAGCTCGTAGTTGAGGTCGATGACCTTGAGGCGGATGTCGGGCAGGACCTTGCGCGCGACCGCGCATAGGTAAAGCAGGCCGTTGGGGGGGAAGGCGTAGTAGCCGCGGTTGCGGGCGATGGCCACGTCGAAGGCGTCCTCGGGGACCAGGGGGGGATTTATCAGCACCAACTCCTTGGGAACCCGGATTTTCAGGCTTCCAAGGAACTCTCCAAAGGCATCGGTTGCGACGGCCGTCGCGGCTTCAGCCACGCAAGGCTCCCTCGGGCGCGAGCCGCGAGCTGCTGTGGATGTAGGTGAGCGGCTCGCGCCGCACCTCTTCCCAATTCGCCTCGATCCAGGCGATGGTCTCCTTGACTCCGTCCTCAAGCGATATCCGGGGCGACCAGCCGAGCTCGCGGGCGGCCTTGCCGCAGTCGAGTTCGTAGCGCGAGTCCTGCCCGAGGCGCTCGCCCACGGCCTGGACCGCCCCGGAGAAGTCCCGGCCTAAGCAGTCGCAGACGAGCCGTACCACGTCTGCGACCGTGCGCGAACTGGGCACGCTGAAGTGATAGGTCCCGGGCGCGCCTTTCTCGAGAGCGAGCATCAGCCCCGCGACGACGTCTCGGACATGGATGAAGGATTTTTTGGCCGTTCCCCCGCCGTGCAGCTCGATCGTCTTTCCCATCTTCAGATAGATCGCCGTCCGCGGGATGATCTTGTAGAGCTTCTGGTGGCGGCCGTAGACGTTGGTCGAGCGGATGAGGATAGCTGGAAAATTGAAGTTGCGCATGAGGCTGTGCAGGTACATGTCGGCCGCGGCCTTGGAGACCGCGTAGGGGGTCGTGGGGTCGAAGCGGGCGCTCTCGTCGACGGGCTTGAGCGTGGAGCCGAATATCTCCGCCGAGGAGATGTGGACGTAGCGCTCGAGATAGTCCCGCCGCCGCAGGTGATCGCAGAGGCGCACGGTGCCCACGGTGTTGGTCTCGAAATACTCGAGCGGGAGCTCGTGGCTCAGGGCCACCTCGCTCAAGGCCGCGACGTGGATGACGACCTGGGGGCGGACTTCGTCGAGCAGGGATAACAGCCGTTCGGGTTCGCGCACGAAGTCGATTTGACGGAACTCCCAGCCCTCCCGCCGGCGGGCGGCATAAGGCAGGTAGAGCGGCTTGTATTCAGGGGCGCGGCTGACCCCGACGACCTGGGCCCCGGGTTGGCCGCGGAGGGCGTCGACGATGTGGCTTCCGGTGAAGCAGTTGGAGCCGATGACCAGGTATCGATTCCGGGGGCTCATGGCAGTCTTGGCGCCGACTCGGTCCTGGACCGAGTCCTACAAGCCTGGCGCCTCATCGGCCGCCCTTTTTGCAGAAGGTCTTGACCGTGTCGATCACGTAGGAGATTTCGTCGTCTGTAAGATGCTGGTGGGCTGGAAGGGTAAGGATTCGTTTGCAATCGGCTTCGCACACGGGGAAGTCACCCGGGCCGTAGCCCAGGTGACGGCTGGCTTTCTGCAGGTGCATGGGAATGGGGTAGTGCACCTTGGCTTCGATGCCCTGGTCCTGCAGGAAGGCGAGCAAGGCGTCCCGGCGCCTGGCTCGCAGTAGGTACAGGTGAAAGACATGCCGGACCCCGCGGCGGCGGGGCGGGACGTCGACCTCGCCGGCCAGCCCCGCGAAGGCCTGGTCGTAGCGCTTGGCCACCTGGATGCGGCGCTCGGTGATCCAGGGGGTCTGGGGCAGGAGGCGGTTGCCGATCACGGCCTGGAGGGTGTCGAGGCGGGAGTTGACGCCGAAGACCGCCACCTCGTCGCGGCCCGTGAGGCCGTGATTGCGCAGGAGCCTCAGGGAGTCGGCGAGCTCCTTGGAGCGGGTGACGATCACGCCCCCGTCTCCCCAGACATTGAGGTTTTTCAAGGGATGCAGGGAGAAGCCCGCGGCCGCTCCCCAGGAGCCGACGGTCTTGCCGTCGATGGCGCCCATGATGGATTGGCAGGCGTCCTCGACGATGGCGAGTCCCCGCCGACGCGCGATCTCGGCGAGGGCGGGCATGTCCGCCACGTTTCCGGTGTAATGGACGGGAAGGAGCGCGCGGGTGCGGGGGGTGATCGCCGCCTCGACCTTGCCGGGGTCGATGACGAAGCCCTCCTCGCTGTCGACGAAGACCGGGCGGGCCCCGGCCTGGACGATCGCGCCCACGGTGGCGACGAAGGTCATGGGTGTGGTGATGACCTCGTCGCCCGCCTTGATGCCGACGGCCTTGAGGGAGAGGGCCAGGGCGTCGGTCCCGGTCCCGACGCCGACGGCGTGGGGGTGTCCGAGGAGATTGGCGAAGCCCGCTTCGAACTCTTGGAGCGGCCGCCCGAGCGTGAAGTCCCCGGTGCGCACGAAGGCCCCCAGTTCCTTGAGGGTGGCCTCGACGTCGGCGAACTGGCGGTCGAGGTAGGAGAAGGGCACGCGCACTGTCCCGCGGGCCGCGGCCCCCTTCGGGATCGGAGAACGGCCGCCCTTCGGGGACGCTGGGCCCTTGCCCATCGCGACGCTCATCGGTGGAACTCCCGGACCGCGGCGGCGACCGCGGCGAGGTCCTCTTCGGAGAGTTCGTGGTGCGCGGGAAGGCTCAGTATGCGCCGGGCCTGCCGCTCCGCTTGGGGGAAATCCCCGGCCTTGTAGCCCAACGCCGCCGCCGCGGGCTGAAGATGGATCGGCACGGGGTAGTGGATCGAGGTCCCGATGCCGCGTTCCGCCAGGAACGCTTTGAGGGCGTCCCGGCGCTCGGACATCACGACAAACGTATGAAAAACGGCTTTCTCATGGGGTCGGTCCGTCGGGATGATCAGGCCTTCGACTCCGTCGAGGGCCTTCTGATAGTAGGCCGCGTTTTTTTGCCTCGCTTCCGTCCATTTTTCGAGGTGCTTGAGCTTTACCAGCAGGAATGCCGCCTGGATCGTATCCAGGCGGCTGTTCCCGGACCAGGCCACGCACCGATCCCGCGTCTCCAACCCGATGTTGCGCAGGGCCAGGGCTTTTCGGTAGAGGCCTTCGTCGTTGGTGGTGAGAACGCCGCCGTCGCCGCAGGCGTTCAAGGTTTTGAGAGGGTGGAGGCTGAAGGCGCCGAAGCTCCCGAAGGAGCCGACGCGGCGGCCCTTGTACTCGGCGAGCACGGCCTGCGCGCAGTCTTCCACGACGCGCAGGCCATTGGCCTTGGCGAGCCCCATGAGAGCGTCCATGTCCGCCGGCCTTCCCGTGAGGTGGACGGGGAGGATGGCCTTTGTGCGCGACGTCACCGCGCGTTCGACCGCCTTGGGATCGAGATTATAGTCCGGCCCGACGTCGGAAAATACCGGCCGCGCCCCGACGAGAGCGACGGCCGAGGCCGAGGCCACGAAGGAGTTGGGCGCGGTAATGACCTCGTCTCCCGGCCCGATGCCCAGCGCCCGCAGGGCCAGCCCCAGGGCGTCGGTCCCGTTGGCCACGCCCACGGCGTAGCGCGTCCGGCAGAGCTTGGCGAATCGCTCCTCGAACCGCGCGACCTCCGGGCCGAGTATGAACTGGCCGTGCGAAATCACCCGCCCCGCGGCTTCCAGGAGCTCCTCTCGCAGCGGGGCGTGCTGAGCCGCGAGGTCCACGTAAGGAACCTTGCGGGCCGAGAGAGCCTTCATCGGGGGACCCGGACCCGGGGGCAGGCCTGGTGAACTCCGCCCGGGCGGAGTTCGAGGTGACCGGCCGGGGCCATCCCTCGCAAGGGAGCTGATACGCGATTCATCAGAAGGGCCCCGTGAAGGACGGATCGGGCACGTCCAACGGGCCCGTGGGCTTGGGCGGCGCGGCTTTGGGCTTGCGCCCCAAGGTCTCCAAGGCCGCGACGGCGATGTCCCAGGCGTGCGGGTAGCAGAGATTGGCCAGGGCCGGCGTCGATGGGACGGGACAGTCCGACAGCCCTAGCCGCCGTGGCGGCGCCTGCAATGATGCGAAGCCCTTCTCAGCCGCCACGGCAATAGCCTCGGCCGCGAAACCTGCCGTCAGCCAACCAGTGTCGGCCACGATCAGCCTTCCTGTCTTTCGCAACGAGATTAGTATCGCCGCTTCATCAAGAGGCCGCACGGTCCTAACATCCACCACCTCGGCGTCCACTCCCTCGGCCGCGAGGTACTCGGCGGCGCGCAGGGATTCCAGCGTCATGTAGGAAACCCCCAGGAGCGTCACGTCACGCCCCGGCCGCAGCACGCGAGCCTTGCCGAGAGGCTCGAGGGTGAGCCCCTCCGGGACGGGGCCGCGGACGCCGTGCAGCCAGCGGTGTTCGATGAAGATGACCGGATTGCCGTCCCAGATGGAGGAGAGCAGCAGCCCCTTGGCGTCGGAGGGGGTGGAGGGCATGACGACCTTGAGCCCCGGGATGTGGGCGAACCAGCTTTGGAGGCTCTGGGAATGCTGCGCGCCCTGCCCCCAGCCCCGGCCCACGACCATGCGCACGACGAGGGGCACGCGCGTCTTGCCGTCGAACATCGAATGCCACTTGGCCGCTTGATTGACCAACTGCTCCATGGAGAGGATGGCGAAGTCCCCGCGTTGGTGAACGAGGATGGGCCTCAGGCCCAGGAGGGCCGACCCGATGGCGACCCCCGTCATGCCGTTCTCGGAGGTGGGCATGTCGAGGACCCGGTCCGCGCCGAATGTTCGCTGCAGCCCCAGCGTGGTTCCAAACACGCCTTTGGGATCGGGCACCCCGAGCCCCATGACATAGACCGAAGGATCCGCCTCCATGGCCAGTTCGGTCGCCTCGCGCAGGGCTTCGAAGAACCGCAGTTCCCGCGTCCCTTTCGCTCCCTTCCTCCCTGAAGCCGCGGCGGGAGCCGCGTCCGCCGGAGCGTAGACCCGGTTCATGAGCTCCTCCGGGCCGGGAAAGGGGCTGTCCTTGGCGAAGCGAACGGCCTCCGAAATCTCCAGGGAAAGCTCCCGTTCCATGGCCGAGAGCTGGGGCGGCGTCAGCCAACCCTCGTCGAACCCCCGCTTTTGGAACGCCGAGACGGGGCATTTCTCCTTCCATGCGAGGAATTCGGCTTCCTCGCGGTAGCCGATATTGTTGTCGTAGTTGGCGCCGCAGTGCTCGCGCCAGCGATAGGTCGACATCTCGATAAAGACCGGGCCGGCTCCCGACCGGGCCGACCGGACGGCCTCGGCGGAGGTTTCGGACACGGCGATCACGTCGTTGCCTTCGCAAGAGAGGGTCTTGAGTCCGTGCCCGCGGGCGAGGTCGGAGACGCTCCGGCCTCCGGGTTGGCGCACGGACAGGGGCGAGTAGACGGAGTAGAGGTTGTTCTCGCAGGCAAAGACCACCCGAAGCTTGTGGAGGGCCGCGAAATTGACGGCCTCGTGGAACACGCCCTCCTCCGTCGCGGCCTCGCCGAAGAAGGCCACGACGACCCGATCCTCGCCGCGGCGCGCCGCGGCGAGGGCCGCGCCGACCGCGATGGGGATGGTGCTCCCGACGATGGGGGTCGCCCCCAGGAAACCCGCGGGCCGGTCGACGAAATGCATGGACCCGCCCTTGCCGCCGGCGCAGCCCGTGCGCTTGCCGTAGAGCTCGGCCAGCATGGATTTCAAGTCGCCGCCCTTGGCCAGGAAGTGGCCGTGCGAGCGGTGGCTGCTCATGACGAGATCCGAGGACCGCAGGGCGGCGCAGACTCCGACGGCCGTGGCCTCTTGGCCGATGGAGAGATGCACCGGGCAGCGCATCTCCTGCTCCGGGTAGAGCGCGGCGATTTTCTCCTCGATCATGCGGATTCGCAGCATGGCGCGAAAAAGCCCCTTCATATCCGGGCGGGGCCGGGATTTCTGGACGACGACGGCGCCGGCGGAGCGAGCGGCTCTCAGGCTTGGCTTCACTTCAACAGGGTGGTGATGAATTTTTGGAGCGCCACGGGGTTGATCGGCTCCCGGTTGCAGACGATCTCGACGGCCATGGCCCCGACGCAGTTGCCGATAAAGGCGAGTATCTCGGGATCGACGCCGCGAAACGCCAGGGGAGAGGTCACCGCGAAGAGCGCGTCGCCGGCCCCGGTGCGATCGACGATACGGGTCGCCAGGGCGGGGGCCTGGATCCAACCGTTTCCGGTGAGCACGATCGAGCCGTGGCGCCCCAGGCTTACCAGGAAGGTCGCGGCCTGGAGGTGGTCGCGGAGCTTCGCGGCCAAGTCCCGGGCCTCGCCGAACTTGTTGCGGGCGGCCAGGCGCAGCTCGGGCTCGTCGATGGAGACGAAGTCGGCCCGCCGGTAATTGGTGGCGGTGTTGTAGCCGTGGTTGGCGGCGTTGGACTGGGTGTTGAGGGCCAGAAATTTGCCGCCGGAGCTGAGAGTGTCCCGCAACCCCTCGGGAAGCAGGCCATGCCCGAAGTCATTGACCACAATGAGGTCGTGGCGCTTCGTTTCCATCTCCAGCAGGCGGGCGAGCCCCGTCTGGGCGGCTTCCGGCAGGGGGCTGTCGTCGAGAAACTGAATCTCGAACATCTTGGTGATGTAGTTGGGGTCGACGAAGCGGGTCTTTCGGACCGTGGGGCGGTCGTCAAGCCTGATGGCCTCCAGGCGCACGTTGGCGCGGAGCTTGCTCTTCAGGAATGCCGCGTCCTCCTCGCTGGGGCCCAGCGCGGTCGCGTAGGTGACGTTGCGGCAGAAGCCCGCCAGGTGGTTGGCCGTCGCCACGGCCCCGCCGGCGAAGAGCTCATCGGAGACGAAGCGCGTGGCCACCACCGCCTCTTTTGGAGACTTGCCCATGGGCAGGCAGTAGGAGTACTGGTCGATGATGGCTTCTCCCACCACCAGCACCTCGAGGTCCGCAAGGGCCTTGAGCGAGCCGAGAATCTGGTCCGTGGAAAAGCGCGTGCGCAGGTCCGCGAGGTACTCCTGAGTTTGGGCGGGGTAGGCGCTGAAGAAGCGGTTGATGAGGTGGCTCGAACTGGACGTGAAGCCCTCGGTGAAAACGACGCGTCCGCCGATGGAGCGGATCGAGGCCTCCTCGTTGGCGATCTGCCCCGTGAGGTCGGAGTTGGGGTCGGAGTACTCGCCGCCCTTGACGTAGACATGGGGCTTGAGCAGGCGGATGGTCTCGGTAGCGGTGGGCCATTCGTTGAGCGCGACGAAGTCCACGTGCTCGAGGGCGGCCAGGGTTTCCATGCGCAGCTGCTGGTGGAACAACGGCCGCCCCGGACCCTTGTTGACGTAGCGGTCGGGGGTCACGGTCACGACGACGAGGTCTCCGTGCCGGCGCGCGTCCTTGAAATGCACGATATGCCCGGGGTGGATGAGGTCGAAGACCCCGTGGCAAAGGGCGATCTGGCGTCCCTTCTTTCTGAGGTCCGAGACGATGGCGGCCAGTTCGCGCAGGGGTTTGATCTTATTCGCGGTGCGGGATGGATGCCCGTTGAGCGACGGGGCCGATGCGGCGGGGGCCGGCTTGGAAGTTCGGCGCGACTTCGCGCGCGTCTTAGGCATGTGCGTGATTCCTCTCGGGGGATTGGAGATGGCGGAACCAGGTCTTGGTGGCCTGGTCGATCGATTTTGGCGTCCAAACGGGGGCGTCGCGCCAGTCCGAGAGGCGCGCCAGCATCCGTCCCACCCCGTCCTCGAAGGCGACTTTCGGGGCCCAGCGCAGGACCCGGCGGATTCGAGCGGTGTCGGCGAAGGTGCAATCGGGTTCGCCGGGTCGTTTGGGGAGGTGGACCTTCGTCCCGCCCAAGAGTTCGACCAGGCGATTGACGCTGTACGTGGAGCCCGAGCCGACGTTAAGCACCTCGCCGGCGGCCGCCGGCGAGGCCGACGCTTGCACAAAGGCTTCGGCAACATCCGTGACGAAGGTAAAGTCACGTGTTTGATGTCCGTCCCCAACAACCGTAAAGGGCCGGCCGCTTAGTTTCTGGGCCAAAAATATCCCGAAGACCGCCCCATACGTTCCCGAAGTCCTCGACCGGGGGCCGTAGACGTTGAACAGACGCAAGGACACCGTGGGCATGCGATAGACCTGCCCCCAGTGGCGGACCAGCTCCTCGCCGAGGTATTTGGTCAGGGCGTAGGGGTACTGGGGGCGGATGGGGGCGGTCTCGGGGGTCGGGAAAGCCTCGGGGATGCCGTAGCAGGAGGAGGACGCGGCGTAGAGGAACCTCCGGACCCCGGCGGCCCGCGCGGCCTCCAGGACGGTCTGGGTCCCGACCACGTTGGCCCTGAAATACTCGGTCGGCCGCTCGATCGAGGGAACGATGTCGGCCAGGGCGGCGAGATGGAAGACCCAGTCGGTCCCGCGCAGGGCTCCGGTCATTTTCCCGGCGTCCGTCACGTCGGCTTCGACGACCCGCAGGCGGCCGTGCCGGGAGGCTTCCGCCAGGTTCGACCGTCGGCCCGTGGCGAAGTTGTCGACCACGGTGACGCGGTGGCCGTCGGCGAGCAGCCTCTCCACGAGGTGGCTGCCGATGAAGCCGGCGCCTCCGGTCACGACGGCGCGGAGGGTCTTTCGTCTCATGCGGGCGTTCCCGCCAGCGATCTCATGCGGCGGACGTTGAAGTAGCGTTCGTCGGCGAGGCTGTCGGGGAGCCGGCCGGCCTTGAAGGCGCGGCACAGATCGGCGACGGCGTCCGAGACCGAGCGGCGCGGGCTGAATCCCAGCTCCGCGGCGATCTTCTTCGACGAGATGTGATAGGACCTCAAGTCGTCGGTCGGGCTGGTCTGGATGCTGATCGGGGGGCGTCCGGGAAACTCACGCGCCACCACGCCCTTGACCATCGCGGCGATGTCGGCGACTGAATGGTTCTGGTAGCCGGCGTTGTAGACCTTGCCCGCGATCCTGGCCGCGGGGAGTTCGAGGAGCAGGCTGTAGAGGTCGGCCATGTCCGCGATGTGGAGGTTGGGGCGCTTCTGGGATCCGCCGAAGACCGTGATGCGGCCGTTGTTGACCGCGAGGTTGGTGAGGATGTTCACGGTAAGATCGAGCCGGGTGCGGGGGGAATAGCCGCAGACCGTGGCCGGGCGGATCACGGTGACGGCGAAATCCGCGGTGCCCTCGCGCAGGAGGATCGGCTCGCAGGCGGCCTTGAAGCGGCTGTAGTCGGTCAAGGGGCGCAGGGGATGGCTCTCGTCGACGTCGGGCTGCTCGCTGATCCCGTAGACCGAGCTCGACGAGGCGTAGATGAAGCGCCGCGCCCCCGCCTTCTTGGCCGCCAAGACCATGGGTTCGAAGCAGTCGAAGTTGACGCCGCGCCCCATGGCGGGGTCGAGTTCGAAAGAAGGGTCGTTGGAGATGCAGGCCAGGTGGATGACCGCCTCGGCGCCGCGCATCGCGGCGGCCAGCCGCGCGGTGTCGCGGATATCGGCCCGGAGGACTTCGAGTCGGGGGTGCACCGGCAGGCCTTCGGCCCCGTAGAGCATGGAGTCGTAGGCGACGACGGCATGGCCCGTCTCCAGCAATTGGGGGGTCAGGACGCATCCCACATAGCCGGCCGCGCCGGTGACAAGGACTCTCATGGCTGGATTTTATCGATCCCGGAGCGTTCGGCCGGCGGCGCTGCGCGCGCCGCTCTCATCGGGAAAGCGACATGGATTATACCAGTTTTTCGACGGGGGAGCAAACTCGCCGGTGTGAAATTTAATAGAATCTAAGGCCTATGTCGCGGTCCAATTTCAAAGTTTCCCGGGAGGTCCGGCGCGTCATCCTTTTGGAGGCCCAGGCCCTCGCGCGCGTGGCCAAGGCCGTGGACGGCGCCTACGACCGGGCGGCCCGGTGGATGCTGGAGTGCCGCGGCAAGGTGATCCTCACCGGCGTCGGCAAGTCCGGGCTGGTGGCCCAGAAGATCGCGGCCACGCTCTCATCCACGGGCACCCCGGCGCTGTATCTTTCCCCCGCCGAGGCCGCGCACGGGGGGTTGGGGGTGGTGTCGCGTCATGACGTGGTGCTGGTCGTGGGCAAGTCGGGGGAATCCGACGAGATCAGCCGCCTCTTGCCAGGCATCGTTTCGATCGGCGCCCGGCTCATCGCCCTGACCGCCAACCCGAAGTCCACCCTCGCCCGCCAGGCGGGCCTGGTCCTTCTGACTCCCGTCGAGGACGAGGCGTGTCCCTTGAACCTCGCGCCGACGTGCAGCACCACCGCGGCCTTGGCCGCCGGCGACGGGCTGGCCGTGGCCCTCATGAAGCTGCGCGACTTCCGGGCCGAGCACTTCGCGCGCAATCACCCGGCGGGGCGTTTGGGGCGGAGGCTGAGCCTCACCGTCGCCGACGTGATGCGCGGGGGCGAGGACAACCCGGTCGTCGGCCGGGATGATGCCATCCGCGAGTTGTTGGTAGCGCTGACGCGCTTTCATGCCGGGGCGGTCTCGGTGACCGACGGCAGGGGCCGGTTCGTGGGCCTGGTGACCGACTACGACCTGCGGCGCGCCCTCGAGCGCGGGGGGGATGTCATGAAATCCAGCATCCGGCGGATCATGAACCCCAAACCGATCACGATCGCCCCCCGGGAGAGCGTCTCCCGAGCCGTCGAGATCATGAAGAACCGCGGCAAGCCTTTCAACGTCCTTCCGGTCGTCGACCGCGGCCGGGCGGTCGGGATGCTCCAAATCCACGACCTGCGCGCGCGCGGGCTTTGATCGACGCGGGGTTATCCACCGGACTTGGGACGTTCCAAATCCGGTGGGTAAGTCGGCGAAGGCTTCCTGAGTGATTCCAGGGAACCGGTCTCCTCGCGGTAAAGATAGGTCCGGGCATACTCATGCCGTCGCTCGGAGCCGTCCTCGCCGCGCACGACCACTCCCCGCGCTTCCATCGTCAGACGCGGGGAGCGGACCTCGCCTTGCAGGTCGGGCCGCATGGCCCACAGGCGCAGGGCGGCGGCGAAGTCGTAATGGTCGTTGAAGGCCGCCGGCCGGTCCGTTCGCGGGGTCTCTTCCAGCACGACCACCGAACCCCGCGGCAGATGCCGCGCTTGAGGCGACACGGATGCCAAGATGGCGCGCTCGGCCTCCCAGACTCGGGCCCAAACCCGGGCCTGTCCCCAGTCGGCTCCCGTGAAGGCCCACACCGCCAGCGCGCTCGCGCCGATGGCCGCTCGAGGGGCTTTCCGGGCGGCGGCCGCGAGGGCCGCGGCCAATCCCAAACCGCCGATCAAGGCGCCGACCCCGTTGCCGCGGCTCAAAGGGCCGAACACCTGGGGCACGTAGCTGGAGGAGAGGGCGTAGGGGAGATAGGCGCCGATGAAGCCTCCCGCCGCGGCCCCGGCGGCGAGACGCAGGACCTGCGCGGGAATGCCGCCGAGCCGCAGCGCCGCGGCCCCGCCCAGGGAGAAGCCCACCCAGATCCCCCAGGACGACGGCCCCGATTCCCGCATCACCGCCGGAAGGGTTTTCCAGCAGACGTGGAGGGTCCGGTTGGTGAGGCACTCGAACCCGGCTCCGAAAACCTTCAAGGCATGGCCCAGCGACAGGCCGGCGGATTTGGGGTTGTAGCCCTGCATTTTGGCGGCCATCGCCTGCAAGGCGATGGCCGCCAAAAGCGCCGCGAGGTAGGGCCACAGAGGCGCCATACCGTCCCGCAGTGCCTTTCCCCAATCCCTCCCCGTCTCGCGTGAGCGCATCACCTGCGCCCCTCCGACCAGCAGCGGCAGGAACGCCACGGATTCATAGCTCAAGACCGCCGCGACATAGAGGGCGAGTCCCGCCAGAAGCGCCGCGCGCGATCGGCGGTTCACGAAGCCCAGGAAGAACAGGAGGCTCGCGAGCGCGAGCATGATCGCCACGGTTTGGGAGGAAGCGGCGAACCAAAAATGGGCGGCGGCGCGGTTGGGGTAGAGCAGGGCCAGCACCGCGGCGGCCGACGCGAGCTCGCGCGATCCGAGCAGGCGGTCCAACAGCCGGAAGAAGAGCAAGGCGGCCGCCGCGTCGCCGAGCACCATCAGGACTTGATAGGGGAAGGGATCGAGCCGTCCGAGGGCGATGGCGGAGGGAAACTGCAGGATCTGGACCGGCCGGGTCCAATACCCCCCGGCGGCGAAGGCCGAGACGGCGGCGGCCAGGCCGCGGGCTCCGCCGAAGCCCTTCTCGAGGAACGTCCAGTCGTCGGAGTAGAATCCCAGCCGGGGGGCGAGGAGGCCGAAGGCGACGAGTTCGGCCGCGGCGATGAGAAAAACGGCCCTAATCAAGGGGGCGGGGCGCGGCCGCCGGATTTTGCCGAGGCAGGAGTTCGCGCACCAAGTAGAGGGGGCGTCCCTTGACCTCTTCATAAATGCGGCCGATGTATTCGCCGGCCACTCCGAGAAGGATGAGCTGGCAGCCCCCCAGGAACATGTTCAGCAGGACGGTCGAGGCCCAGCCGCGGATCACGAAGACGCTCTGGAAGGCCCACATATAAACGACGTAGGCGGCGTAAAGACCGCAGACGCCCAGGGCGGCCAGACCCAGCCAGAGGGCCGCGCGCAGCGGCGCGGTGGAGAAAGAGACGATGCCGTCTCCCGCCATCCGGAACATCTTGCGCCAGGTGTATTGGGACCGGCCCGCGGCGCGGCGGCCGGCCTTGAAGGAGACCGTGGCCTCCGGAAAGCCGAGCCACCCGACCATGCCGCGCAGGAAACGATGGCGCTCCCGCATGGAGCGCAGGGCCTCGACCGCGCGGCGGTCGAGCAGCCGGAAATCCGCCGCGTCCGGGCGCACCGGGGTGGACGAGAGGCGGTTGATGACCCCGTAAAACAGCCGCGAGGTCAGGGTCTTGAGCGGCCCCGAACCCGCCGTCTCGGAGCGGACGGCCGTGACCACCAGCGCCCCCCGTTTCCATTCCGAGACCAAGCGTTCGATCACCTCGGGGGGGTGCTGAAGATCGGCGTCCAGAGTCACCACGGCCCGGCCCGAGGCCAGTTCCAGGCCCGCGGTGAGCGCCACCTGATGGCCGAAGTTGCGCGTGAGGGCGACGCCGCCGACGGCCGGGTCCGCATCCCGAAGGCGCGAGAGGACCGCCAACGAGGCGTCGGTCGAGCCGTCGTCGACGTAGACGACCTCGTAAGGCTGGCCGAGGGATTGGAGAACGCGCGTCAACTCGGCGTGAAAGCGTTCCAGGCCGCTTTCTTCGTTGTAGACCGGGACGACGATGGAGAGTTCGGGAGCGCTCACCACCGCTCGGGACGCGACGCCGGCTGGGGCTTGGGCTGGGGCTTGGGCTCGAGGAAGGCCGCGGCATCGGTCGCCCCACGGTTCTTGAGCCACCACTCCGCCCGGGGGATCTGCCATTCGTGGATGACGAGTCCGGAGCCCTCTTGGAGGATCGGAAGGACTTTGCGTCCGATCCACGGAAGACCCGAAGGGCCCTCGAGGGCTGCGACCGCGCGCGCCCGCGCGATGAAGGCGCCCCAATCCGGGAAGAGCGCGCCGGCGAACGGCGCGCCGGGCGCCGCGGGCTCGATGAGCCCATCGGGGCCGCGCTTCAAGGAGAACCCGGGGGAGCGCGGATCATCGGCGCAGACCGTGACCGCGCTGTCGAGTTCGGGCCGGGAATGCAGGGCCGATAGGCCTTCTTCGATCGCCGAAGCGGTGATGGCCGGCGCGTTGGCCGAGAGGATAACGAGTATTTCGAGCGGCTCCTCACCCTTTAGGTCGGCCGTTATGGCGGCCAGGCCATGGGAAACCGAACCGACCGGCGTCTCCGGGCCCGGCGGGGGGTCGACGATCACGGCGTCGTGTTGGAGGCCGACGGCTTTGACTTCTTGGGTCGCGCTCATTAAGTAGATGCGCTTTAGAGATCGTGCGGCCTTGGCCGCCATGAGGGGGTAGGCCGCGAGGGCGCGGCCAAGGATCGGCCGGTCGGCGGGGACGGTGCGCCCGCCTTCCAGATCGAGCATCAGGGCGCAGTCCATCAGGCCGATCTCTTGCCGGCGGGAGCGTGGGAAGCCAATGTCTCGACGGCCTCCAGGGTCTCGCGGACGGTGCGGTCCCAGGAATGCGACTCCACGGTCTTGATCCCTCCGCCGATGAGCTTGAGCGAGAGGCCCGACACCGAGGAGAGCGTGACGATCGCCTCGGCCAGGGCCTTGGGGTCCCCGGGCGGGACGAGCAGGCCGTTTTCACCGTCGGTGATCAGTTCCTCCATGGCGCCGGCCCGCGCGCCGACCACGGGGCATCCCTCGGATTGGGCATGGAGGGCGAGCATGGGAAAACCCTCGATGCCGCAGGGGTCCACGTAGGCCTTCGAGGCGCGGAAGAGGTCTATCACCGCGTCATGGTCGAGGTGGCCGGCGAAGGAGATCCGATCCGAGAGGCCTTTCTGGGCGGCCTTATCGCGAAGGCGCGGGAGCCACGGACCCTCGCCGGCGAAGGTCAGATGCCAATCCAGGCGAAGCCGGGAGAGGGCCGCGAGCAGCGTCTCCGTCCCGGTCTGGGTGGCGTCGGTGAAGGGCCCGCAGGCCGCGAGGGGAAAGCTCGCGGCGCGCGTCGACCGGAGGGTGACGAGCGTGATCTTCTGGGCGCCGATCCGGTCGTAGGCGTAGGGCACCTGGCGGATCGAGCCGTTGAGGCCACAGCCGCGTAGCCTGCGCTCGAGATAGGCGCTGGGCACCAGGAGCAGGTCGGCCTGCAGGGCCAACGCCCGGATCTGGGCCAGGGCCTGCGGCGAAGCCTCGGAGAAAGATTCGATAATTCGGACCGCAACGGGTTTTCCCGCCGAGCGGGCGGCACGGAGGGCCGCGGGCTGGAGGCTGTTGACGATCACGGCATCGGCCGCGGCGCCGAAGGCGGTGGCGACCAGCCGTTCGACCGTCGCCTCCAGGGGGCCGTTGGGGACGGCCTGGACCGTGACGCTGTGGCCCCGGCGCGTCGCGCGCTTCATCACCTCGCGGCAGAAGGCGTCGATGCCCTTGGGCGCGGTGGGGTCTGGGACCATCAGCAGCTTCATACCCACAGTATAGAAAATAGAAAATGGGGTCACATCCCGCCATAAGACAAATTCGAGGAATTTGTCTTATGGCGGGATGTGACCCCAGAGCGCTCGATCCGGGCCAGAGTCTCGACCACGGCCACGCCGAGCTTGAGGCTCGCGAGGCTTCGGGAGTCCGAGCGGATCGCGGCGGCGAAGAGCTCCAGCGAGCGGCGCAGCGGGGGGGTTTCGGGGAAATGGAGGTTTCTTCTTGGCCCGAGCGCGTCTCCCCGAAGGCTGCGGCGCGCGAGGGTCTTGGCGACATCATCGAAGATGAGGACGGCCGAGGCGAAGCAGGCTTCGAAACGGCGCGTTCTCTCCGGGAACTCGTTGCCGGCCCGGATGTCGGCCGTAGTACCTCCGGGGAAGGTCAGGCGAATCTTCCAATTCGCGCCGCGGGGGCCGCGCTCGCGGGAGGCGCTGACGCGCGACGGGCGAGATCCCAGCAAGTCCATGCAGAGGGAGAGGTCGTGCGGGACATAGTCCCAGAGGGGGGGCGTGTCGGGCCGGAAAGGACCGTGGTTGCCGCCCTCCGAGACGATGGAGCGCGCCGGGCCCAGCCCCCGGGCCGCGCGCTTAAGGACCTCGTAGGCGGGGTTAAAGAGGTCGATGTGGTCCACGAGAACGAAGGCGCGGCGCTTTCCGGCCAGCGTCAGCAGGTAACGGGCTTGCCGGGGGTCGAGAGACAGCGGCTTTTCGATGAAAACGGCTTTGCCGGAGCGGATGGCGTCCGAGGCTATAGGCACATGCAGGCTGGGCGGCGTGGCGATGACAACGGCGTCGAGGCCGCGCGCGCGAGTCACCTCCCGCCAATCGCGCGTGACAATGCAATCCGCCGGGCAGAGCCCGGCGGTGCCGGGATTTCGGCTGGCGACCATGGCGAGGCGCGCGTCCCGCATCGAGCCGAGGGTCGCGATGATGTTGCGGCCCCAGCGTCCCGCGCCGATCAGGCCCAAGCGAATGATTCGGGGACGCACGTCAGCCCGAGGCTTTGCCCGTGTAGACCGAATCCGCCCAGTGATAGAAGCGCCGCAGTCCCTCGCGCAGGGGGACCCGCGGCTCGTAGCCCAGCTGCCGCCGGGCCTTGGTGATGTCGGGACAGCGGCGGTTGGGCTCGTCGCCGGGATAGCTGTCCGGATACTCGACGAGGTCCACCTTCACGCGCCGGCCGAGCACGGCTTCGGTGTGGCGCACGAGGTCGGTCATGGAGACCTCGGGGTCGGGGTTGCCGATGTTATAGGCTTCGCCCGGAACGCCCTTGAGCAGGACGCGCAGGAAGCCTGAGATGGCGTCGGAGACGTAGCAGAAGGTCCGGGTCTGGCGGCCCGATCCGTAGACCTTGAGCGGCAAGCCCGCCTTGATGCGCCCGGCGAAATTGGGGAGGACGCGGTAGTCGGTTTCCTGCATGCCGGGGCCGTAGACGTTGAACGGCCGCACGATCACGGCCGCGGTCCCGAACTTGACGTGATAGACCCCGCACAGCGTCTCTCCGAGGCGCTTGGACTCGTCGTAGCAGGCGCGCGGCCCCAGGCAGGAGACGTTGCCGCGGTAGGACTCGGGAGTCGGGACATGCTTGGGATCGGGATCGCCGTAGATCTCGCTGGAGCTGAAGAAGAGCATACGGGCCCCGCGGTCCTGGGCCAGGTCCAGGCAGTTCTTGGTCCCTTGGATCGCGACCTCGAGGGTTTCCAGGGGGTAGGCCCGGTAGTAGTAGGGGCTGGCGATGCCGGCGGCATGGATGATGTAGTCCAGGTGCCCGCGGAAGGCAAGCGGCTTGATGACGTTGTGGCGGCGGAACCGCACGTGGCGCGAGGCCTTGAAGCGCGCGCCTTCGGCGCCGGCGGTGATGAGGTTGTCGAGCAGCAGGACGCGGCAGGGCTTCTTGAGGACGGCCTCGTTAAGATGCAGGAATGCCTCGGTGAAGTACCGGCCCAAGAAACCGCGCCCTCCGGTCATCAGGACGGTCTTTCCGGAGAAGGCTTGAACGGTCTCGCCCAGGCCGTGGACGACTTCGGCGATGTCTGAGCGCAGCATCAGCGCACCGTCACTTCAGGAACGGGGACGACGAAGCGTCCCCCGGTCGCGGTGAAGGCGGCGTTCTTGGCGATGATGGATTCGGCGAAGTTCCAGGCCAGCACCAGCAGGACGTCGGGACGCCGCTCGGCGATCGCGGTCGCGGGCACGACGGGCACATGCAGGCCCGGCGAGAAAAGACCTTGCTTCCACGGGCTGTCATCAACGATGAATTCCAACAGATCCCGCCCCAAATGAAAGTGATGCATGAGCGTGGCGGCCTTCGCGGGGGCGCCGAAGCCCGCGATCTTCTTGCCGGCGGACTTGAAGCCTTCGAGGGTCTCGAGGAGCTTCTGGCGCAGCCCATCGATGCGCCGGCCCAAGGCGCGGAAGGCCTCGGGTTTGCCGAGCCCCGCCGTCTCTTCCTCGGCCAGGCGCTCCGCGACGGAGGCTCCCGGGCGGCGCGGGCCGCCGGCGCGCTGGGCGACGACGCGCAAGGACCCTCCGTGGCTGGGGACCCGCAGGGCCTCGACGAGTTCGAGCCCCTGGGAGGCCAGGAAGGGGATGAGGGGTTTGACCGAGTGGTAGGCCACGTGCTCGTGATAGATCGTATCGAAGAGGGTCTTTTGGACGACGTCGGCCAGGTAGGAGACCTCGAAGACGAATACCCCGTCCGGGGCCAGCAGCGTCGAGACTCCCGCGGCGATGCCGCGAAGATCGTCGGCGTGGGCGAAGACGTTGTTGGCCGTGACCACGGCGGCCGGGCCGCGCCCGATGAGGATTTGCTGGGCCAGGCGCTGGGTGAAAAAGTCCGGGATGGTCTCAGCCCCGTCGCGGGTCGCCTGGGCCGCGATGGCCTTCGCGGGATCGACGCCCAAGGCCCGCAGGCCGGCGGCCGAGAAGAACTTGAGCAGCGTCCCGTCATTGGAGCCGATATCTACCGCGAGCGCGCCCGCCCCCGCGCCCGTCAGGCGCAGGACGTCGGCGGCGTAGTCTTGGAAATGCTTCACGAACACCGGCGAGGTTCCGGAGACGTAGACGTAGTTCTCGAACAGGACCCCGGGGTCGACAACGTCCAGCAGTTGCGCGTGGCCGCAGGAGAGGCAAAGATGGACGTCCAGAGGAAAGACTTCCTGGGGTCGGGCGAGATCCTCGGACTTGACGAAAGCATTGGCCGGCGGGGTTGGGGTGAGCTGGAGGACCAACTCCAACCGGCTGCTTGAACAAAGACGGCAATCCGACCGGCGGCGGCACATTGCCGGGGATGCCGCCGCCGGTTTCAGGGAGGTCACTTGAGGAGCTCCACCCTCACGACATCCTCCTCGTAGGCCGTTTGGTCGCGCGGGTTGCGCGAGAGCGTCAAAAAAACGGTGTCCTTCGGGAAGCGCATCGCATGCTCGACTTGGGGCGGGGTAAAGACCATCTGCCCCGGCCGGACCACCAGGAGTTCAGGGGCTTGGGAGCTGCCGCGTCGGCGGTGATAGTAGTTCATCGTCCCGGACAGCACGTAGCAGTAGTGCCAGTCGGTCTTGTGATAGTGATTGGCGCGCAGCGCGCCCCGGCGCGAACTGATCAGCATCGCCGAGCGCATCCACCGCTCCAGGAGAGGCTGGATGGAGCCCCGGGCGTCGGCGTGCGCGCTTTCCAGCGCGACCAGGGCCTCCTTCGGCCAAGTGGCCGGGTCGTCCGGGAGCGAGTCGAGCGCGGGCCGCCTCTTGGGCATCGCGGCAGAGTCTAGCAGACCTTGAGCTGGCGCCACAACGCGCACGCGCTTTTCGGCGCCGCGCGCAGGTTCCCGTCGATTCTCACGTTCCTAAGGTCCGGGGCCGTGCACCGGGACGCGGTTCTCCTTCGATGGTTCCGAGGAACTGGAGAGACTTCTCCAGCGCGCCAAACCGCCCTCCGGACCACGCTGCATCGAAGCCGCTGAGGATGATCCGTTCCATCAACCCGACCCCTCCGCCGGGACCAGCCGCAGGAAGATCTCCACGTTGCCTTTCGGCCCCTTGACCGGGCACTCGAAGAGCCCGTAGGCCAGGACTCCCAGCGCCGGGAGTACGGAGCGGACCTTCTCAACGGCCTGAAGCCGGACCTCCGGCCGGCGGACCACGCCCTTGGGCGCGAGCTTGGGGCCGACCTCGAACTGCGGTTTGACGAGCGCGAGGATTTCGAAGGGGCGGGCGAGGCACGAGACGACCGCGGGCAGGACCTGGGTCAGCGAGATGAAGGAAACGTCCACGGTCGCCAGCTCGGGCCGCGGGTCGAACCACTCGGGCTGGAGGTCCCGGGCGTGGGTCTTCTCCCGCCAGGTCACCCGCAGGTCGTCCCTGATTTTGGGGTCTAGCTGCCCGCGTCCCACATCGACGGCATAGACGCGCGAGGCTCCGCGCTTAAGCAGGCAGTCGGTGAAGCCGCCGGTGGAGGCGCCGACGTCGAGGCAGGTCCGGCCGCCGGGGTCCATCCGGAAGGCGTCGAGCGCGGCCTCAAGCTTGAGTCCTCCCCGGGAGACGTAGGGACAGACGGCGGCCAATTCGATGCGCGCGTCCTCCAGGACGGGCGCCCCCGCCTTGGTCTCGGGCCTGCCGGTCACCGTCACCGAGCCGGCGAGTATGGCGGCCTGGGCCTTGGCGCGGGTGGGCATGAGCCCGCGTTCGACCAGGAGCGCGTCCAGGCGCAGCCGCCGTTTCTTCAGGGCTTTGAGGACCTGGATTTGGGATCGGCGGGGGGGGAGAGGTAGTCGGCGTCCACCGTCAGCCGCAGGTCGTATTCGGCCTGGGGGCCGTCCTTGAGCTTGAGCCAGGCGCGTTCGGCCGTCATCCGCCGGATGAGGACTTCCTTGAAGACGGCTTCGCGTTCGTAGGAGTAGTACTCCATCTGGGCGCGGGAGAGGTCGTCCTCGACGTCCCGCAGCCGCAGGTCGAGGGGACGGCTCCACTTCTCGCGCAGGCTTTGGCGCAGCCTCTCGCGCTCGGCGTTCAACGCGGCGATGGACTCGCGCTCGAACTCCATCGCCGCCAGGACGGCCTCGAGGTGGGCGGGGTCCCCGAAGTCGGGGTCCAAGGCGTTCTTGAGCGAGAACCTCGCGATCTGGGGCGTCACGGAGACTTTCGCGTCGCACGGCCCGAAGGCGATCGCGCGCGCGAAGGCGTGGGGACCGGCGTCGTAGGCCCGGCTGCAAAGCTCGAATTGCCGGAGCATGCGGCGCTGATCGTCGTCCTTGCCGCGCCGGATGTCCTCGAATTTGGCCGGGACCGCGGTCATGAGCAGGCGCAGAACGAGGATGGAGACCTTCTGCCCGCGCATCTCCATGACCTCCGCGGGCCAGGTGCGCTGGACGTACTGATCGTAAACGTGCTGCAGTTCGTGGGCCAAGGTCTTGGCCGCCAAAAGCGGGTCCATGCCCATGAGCTTGCCGCTGAGCACGACGCGGTCCGGGAGATCGAAGTGACCATGCTCGGTCGAGCCGAGAAAGGAGGTCGTTTCCTTGTCGAAGGCCAGGGTGTGGCCGTCTTTAAGGAACCGCACGGCGGTGGGCAAGAGGTGCCCCAGTTCGGCCTTAGACGGCCCCCCGGCCTTCTCGAGGGTTTGTTGGAGCGCCTCGAAGGCCGGGATCACTTCCTCGGGGACGGTCTTCTCCCGGAGGAAGGCCGCCAGCGACTCGCGGCTGGCGAGGGGCTCCCAGGTCTCTTTGGAAGAGAGCGCGGCGAAGAATTCGGTTCGCGGCCGACTCTCAAGGAAATTTTTAGGTGGGGGGATGGGGGGAGGTTCGACGGCATGGGACGAAAGAAAAGAAAGGCAGAAAAGGCCTAAGAAATT
>CAYJXJ010000003.1:49878-63077 GCA_964374095.1 uncultured Elusimicrobia bacterium | reverse complement strand
CGCATTTTGGCCAAAGTGGCCAAGTGTAAAGAAGCGTTGGGGACACTACACTAGCATATCGCCTCCCGCCGGGACGGCCGGCCGCGCTTGAAGGCCGTGAGCCAAGTGATGCAGAATAGCCGACGGGAAAAAGCGAACCATGACCGTTGGAAGAGAACCATGAGGCTTGCCGCGTCGCTGCTGGCGGTCTTTCTGCTGGCGGTCTGCCGCGAGGGCGTTGCGGCGGCGCCGCCGGAGGGAGAGGGTTCGCCGGCGCTCATTGAGGGCATGCTCAAGCGCGCCGAGCAGGCCTACGAGAAGGGAGACTTCACGGGAGCCTTCGATATGACCCGCGTGGCCGCCGAGGCCGGCTCGGCCCAGGCCCAATTCAACCTGGGGGTGCTGTATTCACGGGGCGAGGGAACTAAGAAGAACTATTCCGAGGCCGCGCGCTGGTACTTGAAGGCCGCGGATCAGGGGCACCGCGGCGCGATGCTCAACCTGAGCGTCATCTTGGAAAAGGGGTTGGGCGGCGTGCGCGACCTCCAATTCGCGGCGGACTTGCGTCGTTTGGCCGGGACTCCGGGCGGCGCGAAGCCCGCCGGAGGGCCCGCGCCGACGCAGACGGCCCCGGCCGCGGGAGCATCTGAAACTCAGGCTCCGGCCGTCGAAGGGTCTCGCCCCCGCCGGTCCCGCGCCCTCCTCGGGATCGTCCTGGCGTGCCTCGCCGCGCTCGGCATGGCCGGCCGCGTGTTCCTCCAGCGCGGGTTTCGGCGGCGCCAGCCCTTGGGCCAGTTTCTCCGGACGATTCTCGCTCCGTCGACCCCCGAGTCCCAGGCCTATGAGGCCTTCTGGCGCTACCGGGATTCCGGGGGGGACGTCTCGGAGATTCCCGTGGCGCGGCTCCATAAGATCTTTCTCGCCGCGGGCCGGGAGTCGGACCTTCTCCAGCTCAAGGGGTTGACGCCGCCGCAGACGCTGGGCTTGGCCAAGATCCTCTCGGCGGCGGGCCGGCACGCCGATGCCCTGAAGCTGCTCCTCGAGGACGCCGTCCTCGCGGGCCTCTCCGGCCAGGAAGATTTCGTCCACGACGCGATCCGCCTCCTGGAGCGGGCCGGCAGGCTTCAGGATCTGGCCGCGCGGCTGGTCCACGTGCCCGCGGCCGTCTCCACGGCTTTCGCCAAGGGCCTGCTCTGGGTGGGCAAGTCGCTGGTTTGCGCGGAGATGCTCAAGTCCAGAAAATCCCTTTTGCCCGAGGAAGAGCGTCTCTTGGCCATGGCCCTTAAGCCCGAAGGCGACCTGGTGTCCCGGGTCTCCGCCCCGGGCTTGTCCGCGGGGCTTTCGGCGGACGGCTCCGGGGCCATCCTCGGGGGGAAATACGAGCTGCGCGCGATCCTTGGCAAGGGGGGGATGGGCGTCGTCTACGCGGGCTACGAGCCCCGCCTCAAACGCCAGGTCGCGATCAAACGCATACGCCAGGAGATCCGGTCCGACGCCCGGATGCGCCGGCTCTTCATCGATGAAGCCCAGATGATCGCGAAGGTCAGGCATCCCTATATCGTGGCCATCCACGACATCGTCGACGACGGGGTGGAGCTGTACCTGATCATGGACTACGTGGACGGCAGGCCCCTCTGCGACATCCTCAGCCAACGGCGCCGCCTTCCCTTGGCGGAATGCAAGAGCATACTGCGCTATGTCTGCGAGGCGGTGGATCACGCCCACCGCATGAAAGTCCTGCACCGCGACTTGAAGCCCGCCAACGTCATGGTCGACAAGGAAGGGTTCGCGATGGTGATGGACTTCGGCCTCGCCCGGCAAGTCCAGGAAACGGTTTCCCGAGTCTCGAGCCATGAGATGTCGGGCTCCCCCGCCTACATGGCGCCCGAGCAGCATCTGGGCCAGTCCAGCCGGGCCTCCGACGTCTACTCCCTCGGAGCCATGCTCTTCGAGATGCTGACCGGGACCCTCCCCTTCCCGGGCCCGGACTTCCTGGCCCAAAAGGAACGCTTCGGCGCCGCGTCCGCCTCGCGCCTCGCCGGGACCCTCCCCCCGGGCTGCGACGAGCTGTTGGCCTTGGCGCTCGACCCCGACCCGAGGACGCGGCTGGGAAGCGCCATTTCCTTCTATGAGCGGCTCGCGGCGGTCTGAAACTCCCCGCCCCTCCGGACCAGAGGGCTGCAGCCGCGGAGCCGCGGAGTCCATGCCGGCATGAGGCGTCAACTCTGAAATCAAAACTGCTTGAGCCCGGCCGGCTCGCGCAGCGTCGGCGCCGCCGGAAGAGCGACGATGCCCGAGCCTAGGGAGTAGCGCTCCTTTCCCGGATAGACGACATAGCCCCGCGCGAGCTTCAATTCGCGCATGCAGCCGCGAAGGCCCTGGGCGAGCTGTCTCGTGGGCGCCGAATGCAGCTTGATCTCGAAAGGGATCAGCCGGCCGCCCGCGTCGATGAGAAGGTCCGCCTCCGAGCTAGGCCAAGCGGTCGGCGAGGGTCTTGAGGTTGGGGACGACCCAGTCGGGGGTGACGGCGGCGCCGGGGGTGGCGCCCCCGCCCTTCTGGGCGTGGCGGCGGTTGACCCAGACCGTGGCCAGGCCCAAGGCTTTGGCGGTCCGGATATCGTGGAAGCGGCTCTGGGCCGCGTGCAGGATGCGGCCCTTGGGCAGCCCGATGCGGCGCAGGGCCAGCTCGAAGTTCTTCTTGGCGGGCTTATAGGAGCGCGCTTGCTCGGCCGTGACGACCCAGTCGAAGGGGACCCGCAGGGTCTTTGCGGTCTTGGCGAAGAGAGCGTCGTCGATATTGGAGATCACCCCCAGGCCGTAGCGCCGCTTCAGGCGCCGCAGCGCCGCGACCGTGTCCGGGAACGCGGGCCAGCCGCCGAGCGACCGGAGCACGGAGTCGCACTCGGACGGCGACGGCCGAAAACCCAAGGCCATTCCGGCATGGAGCACGACCCAGCGCATGACCTCGCGGTAGGGCCGCCAGGGGCCGCTCTCCTCGGCCTTCTCGAAGCGGGCCCAGAGTCGAAGGACTTTCTCATCGGAGGCTTTGACGGCGTGGCGCGCGAGTATGGGCTTGAACGCGGCCAGAAGCCCGGCCTCCCAGTCGATGAGGGTGCCGTAGCAGTCGAAGGTGATCACCTCGAAGCGTCCCCGCCACCGCATGGCGTTGACCGCTGGGCGGCGCGGGCGGGCAGGCATCAGCGGGTTGGACCGGCAGGCCGATCGGCCGGCGGCCGCTCCGGGGCCGAACCCGGCGGCCGGGGCAAGGCGGGCGGCGGCATGGCGGGCGCGACGGCGGGCGGCGCTCCCGCGGCGGGCGCCGGCCCGACGATGGCGGCGGCCAGCGCGGCGGCGATCTTTTGGGCGAGGGGGGCCAGGAGCTTCTGAAGGCGGTCTTGGAATTGGGACGGGGCGGCTTTGAATTCCGCGACATGCTTGGGATCGGCCTTGTCGGAGGCCTCGTCATCATGGCTCCAGAGGACCCTCATGATGTTGGCGCGGATGAGCCGGGTCCGGGAGGCGAGGGCGGGGTAGGCGAGCCCTTCCGCGCCGTTGAGGGTCCCGTACTGCAGATTGACTTCGACGACCAGGGCGTCGTCGAGCTCGAGGACCGCCGAGTAGTCCCGGTGGCGCAGGGCCTCGCCCGGCTCGGAAAGCAGATAGCGCCGCCGCCACTCGAGGGGATCGGCGGCGCGGTTGAAGCGCCGGGCGAGTCCCGGCGGGAGACCGGCTTGCCCGGCGGCGACGGGGCGGGCCGGAAAGCCCCCCGCCTTAAGGGCCGTGGACAGCAAGGCCTCGAAGCGCTCCGCCGCGGGCCACGACGGCAGCGCCTCTGCGAGGTCCAGCGCGGCCTTGAGGTCCTGCTGATCCTGGAAATCCTGCACGACCTGGCCGACCCCGGGGAGGAACTTGGCCGCGGACTCGGTCTTGGACTCGGTTTCCTGGCTGACCCAGGGTCCGGGCGAGGCATAGACCATGATCACGGCGCGCTGGTCGGGCCGGACCGATCCGCGCGGGATGGTGGCTTCCTCCAGCGAGACGCACGCGCACAAGGCCATGAGGACGGCGAGCAGCGCGGGGCGGCGGATTGCGGTCGGCATGGCGGAATATTATAATTCATGCATGCGGCTGCTTCCCTTAATCATCGCGTTTTCGGCGGCGGCGTGCGCGGGCATTCCCAGGCGGAGCATTCTAGTCGAGGAGGACTCCCGGCGGGACCGGTCGGCCCTGCTGCGCCGCGGGGCGTCCCATCGGGAGTCGGCGACGCGGCGCCTGGCCCTACGCGCCATGGGGCGGGTGCAGAGCCGGGAATACGCCCGCGATCTGGAGAAGGCGCTTGGCGACCGCGATCCCGGGGTCCGGGAGGAGGCGGCCTTCGCGCTGGGGCAGCTCGGCCTCGGCGAGCCGGAGTGGCCGGTCCCGCGTCAGGAGTCGGCCCTGCGGGCGCTCTCGCCCCTGGCGCGCTCCGGGGAGGCCGGACTTCGGGCCAAGGCCCTGGAGGCGCTCGGCAAGGCGGGACCCCCCGAGGCCGAGGCGGTTCTGGCGCAGGGGCTGGGAGACTCCGATCCCCGGATTCGGGGCGAGGCCGCCCTGGCGCTGTTTCGATTGCGGCATCTCAAGCGGCTCGCGAGATACGCGCCCGCGACGGTCGCGGCGCTTGTGCGGATGTTGGGCGATCCGGACGCGGGGGTGCGTTGGCGCGCGGCCTTCGCCTTCAGCCGCTGGCCGGAGCCTGAGGCGGCCGCCGGCCTGGCGGCGGCGGCCGCCGACTCCGAGACCTGGGTCCGGCTTTTCGCCCTGCGGGCCCTAGGGCAGTTGGGGGAGAAGGCGCCGGCGGGAGCGCTGGCCACGGCCCTCAAAGACCCGGATTCCCTGGTCCGGGCCGAGGCCGCGCGCGCCCTGGGGCAGGCCCGCCGCGCCGAGCTGATCGGATCCGAGACCTTCCTCGATGCCTCTTCCCATGTCCGGGCCGCGGCGGCGGACGCCCTGGCCGGATCGGGAAAACCGGAGCTCGCGGCCAAGCTCGACCCCCTCCTCTCCGACGCCTCCCCGCTGGCCCGGGGCCAGGCCGTGCTGGCCGCCGCGGCACTCCTAAAAGAGGCGGCCGGTCCCATCATCGATCGCGAGCGGACCTCGCCGGATTGGTGGCTTCGCTCCCGGGCTTTTCTGGCGGCCGCGGATTTCCCCGAGGCGGACCTATGGCTCATCCCCGGCCTGAGCGACCGCGACCCGCGGGTCGCGGCGGCGGCGCTGGAGTCCCTGTCCAAGTCCTCCTCGACCCAGGCCGTGTCCTTGGTCGACGCGATCCTGCGGGAGAAAGACGCCCCGCTCGAGGTCCTGGGAACCGCCGTGGAGGCCGCGGGAAATTGGAAGCTGCCCGAGCTGTTGGAACCGTTGCATCTGGCTCTGCGGGATTCGCCGTGGAGCGGCAACGCCGAAATCCGCGACGGGATCGTCAAGGCGATCCGGGGGACGCTCGACGCTGTTCCCGGCGACCGGCATGAGTCGTTGAGCGCCCTCCCGGCGGCCTACCGGGCCCCCGCGGCCCTGGGGAGCCAATCCGGGGAGGCCGCGGTCGTGCTCGAGACCCAGAAGGGAGAGATCGAACTCGCCCTCTACGGCGGGGAGGCTCCGATGCACGTGGCGACGTTCCTGGCGTCGGTGAGCTCGGGCGCCTACGACGGCACGATCTGGCACCGCGTGGTCTCGAACTTCGTCATCCAGGGCGGCGATCCGCGCGGCAGCGGGTGGGGCGACGGGGGATTGACCCTGCGCGACGAGATCAACCCCCGGCTTTTTGAGCGCGGGACCCTCGGCATGCCCAAGGCCGGCAAGGACACCGGGGGCGTGCAGCTCTTCATCACCCACGTGCCGGCCCCGCACCTCGACGGCCGCTACACGGTCTTCGGCCGGGTTTCCCGCGGCATGGACGTGGTGGACCGCATCGAGCCCGGAGACAAGATCCTGCGGGCGCGGGTCAGGGTCCCGTAGGACCGGCCCGCGGGCTCCGGGGCTTCCGGCGGGCGTACTCGATGAAGGCTTTGAGGCCGCGGGCGTAGGGCGGGCGCCGGCGGATGGCCTCGTTCCAGTCGGCGACGGCCGCGGCGTAGTCCTTGCGGTGGTAGTGGGCGTGTCCCCGCTGGGAGTACAGGGAGGCGTCGTCGGGCTCGCGCTCGATGGCGAGTGAGTATTGCGCGACCGCCTCGGCCTCGCGCAGGCTCAGGTCCAGCACGTCGGCGCGGTCCTCGTAGCCCACCGGGGAGTCCGGCGCCAGCTCGACGAGGCGGGAGTAGTCCGCGAGGGCCCCCTCGTAATCGAGCCGCTCCTCCTTGATTTCCCCGCGCGCCTTCAGCGCGGCGAAGGAGCGCGGCTGGTACTTGAGAAAGCGATCCAGCCGGCTCAGGGCCTCGAGCTGGTCGCCCAGGCCCGCCACGGCCTCGCCGCGGCGCCACCACGCCTGCTGGATTCCGGAATCGCCCTGGAGCGCGGTGGCGAGGGCCTGCTCCGCGCCCTGGTAGTCGCCCATTTCGAGCTTGGCCAGGCCCGCGCTGTAGGGGGCGCCGGTGAGCGTCGGGTCGAGCTGGGCGGCCCGGCCCAGGTCGCGCAAGGCTCCCGCGTAGTCGCCGAGGTCGATGCGGACATTGCCGCGGTTATACCAAGCCGCGGCGAGGGAGGGGTCTCTGGCGATGGCGGCCTCGAAATCCTCCATGGCCCCCGTGAAGTCCAGGCGGTCCACGCGCAGGCGGCCGCGCCAATTGAGGGCCAGGGCGTCGTCGCCGGCGGCGCCCGACAGGGAAGTCCCCAAGGCCCGCTCCGCGTCGCCGGGGAGTTCTCCTAGGGCGGACTCGATTTCCGGCGGGAGCGACGGAGGGGAGGGCCGCGAGCACGCCGCGGCGGCCAGGCCGGCCGCGAGGAGCATCCCGGCCCGCGCGGCGCGGGTCACCGGTCTCGCCCCGGGGCCAGGCGCGCTCGGAGCTTGTCCATGAGGGGACGGAGCTTGCCCCCCAGGTGCGGGTTGAGGCGCGCGGCTTCGCTGAAGTCCGAGAGGGCGCGGCGCCAGTCTTGGCTCTGCGCGCGGACCCCGGCGCGGCTCACCCAGTGGTCGGCGTAGCCGGGGTCGAACTCGATGGCCCGGTCGCAGTCGGCCAGGGCCTCCCGCAGGCGGCTCATCTTGGCGAGGGTGAGGCAGCGATGCTGGAAGGCGCTGGCGTCGCGCGGCGCCAGATCCAAGGCGCGGTCGCAGTGCTCCAGCGACTTGGGGGCGTCGTTTTGCGAGCGCCGGAGGTTGCACAGCCCGACATGCGCGTCCGGGTCCTTGGGATTGAGACGCAGTATGTTCTGGTTGTCCGAGAGGCAGCGTTCGTAGTCGTCGGTCAGGAGGTAGACGTTCTCGCGCACGGAGTAGGCCGCGCGCAGCTTCGGCGCGATCGAGAGGGCGCGCGTCAGATCCAGGAGCGCGGATTGATACCCCGAGGCGTCGCGGCTGTCGTAGGCGATATCCCGGTAAAGCCTGCCGCGGCTGACGTAGAGGTCGGCGTCCTTGGGGCTGGCCTTGATGGCGGCGTCGAGGTCCGCCAGGGCCTCGTCGCGGCGGTAGAGCGTCGCGAGCACCGCGGCGCGGCTGGAGAGGACCCGGGGGTTCCCGGGGAGCAGGGCGACGGCCCGCGAGAGGTCCGCCGCCGCCGTCTCGAGTTCCTCGCGGCGGTCCATGGCCGCGCGGGCGCGGGCGCGGCCGATATAGGCCTGCGCCAGACCCGGGTCGGCCTGAAGGGCCCGGTCGAAGTCGGTCAGCGCCTCCTCATCGGCCATGCGCCGGCGCCGGAGGTTTCCCCGCAGGCGCAGGGCCGAGGTGAACTCCGGCCGCAGCAAGAGGGCCGCATCGAGATCCCTTTCCGCCGCGCCGGGGCGGCCCAGGCGGTCGAGCGCGTCGGCCCGGGCGTAGAGAAGCTCGGGGGCGCGCGGCTTGGCGCCCAGCGCCGCCGAAAAATCCGCGAGCGCGCCGGGGAGGTCGCCGAGCTCCTTCAAGGCCAGGCCGCGCTGGTAGAGGATGCCCGCGGCCGCGGGTCCGAGGTCCAGGGACTTGGAGAAGTCGGCGACCGCGTCGGGATGTCGGCGCAGTTCCCGGAAGGCCAGGCCGCGCAGGTAATAGGCGCGGGAGTTGGCGGGGTCGGATTGGATGACCGCGCTCAGGTCCTCCACCGCGGCGCGAAACTGCCCTCTGTAGATTTTGGCCAGGCCCTGGCGCAGGACCTGTTCGGGCTGGGAGCGCGGGCCCCCGCAGCCCAGGACCGCGGCGAGGACAACCGCGGCGGCAAGTCGGGCGGTCAAGGCCCCGGTGCCCGCGACCCGTCGAGCACCACCATCGCCACCCCGGCCACGATCAGGCCGATTCCCGCCCAGCGCCAGGGACCGACGCTTTCGCCCAGGGCGAATTGCGCGAGGAGCGCCGCGAAGAGGTAGGTCAGCGCGGTGAGGGGCTGGGCGTAGCTTAGATCCGACCAGGAGAGTGTGGCGCTGTAGATGAAGAAGTAGCCCGACATCAGCGCGACCCCGATCAGCACCCAGGGGTTGGCGAACATGCCGAGCATCTTCCAGAACTGGGCCGGGGCCAAGGCGGAGATGTCCCCGAACTGCTTCATGCCGCGGCTCAATAACGCGTCGCCCGCCGCGGCGCAGAGGGAGGCCAGCGCGATCAGGAGCGCGGTCCTCACGCTCCCCCGAAGGGCCTGAAGCCCTCGCGCCGGAAATCCTCGTCATAGGCGAAGAAGTCCCCGATGGCGTTCTGCCGCATGAGCTCGAAGGACGAGCAGTCGACGAGGCTCGGCCCTCCGCGCGCGCCATACCGGGTCCAGGCGCGCTCCACGGTCTGTCGGTCGACGATCATGATCCGAACGGCGTCATCCGAAAGGAGCAAGGATCCGACCCTCAGCGCCGTGGGCCGGCCCAGCCGCCGCTCGGAGAGCGCGATCAGCTCGGCGAGGACCCAGTCGCTCGTCGAGACCGCCGGGGCGCCGGCCTGCAGGCGCCCCCAAGCCCTCTTGGCGGCGGCGTGCTCCGGGTCGGAGGAGCAGACCAAGGCGTACCAGGCGGAGGTGTCTACGAAGACCGCTTGCGCCACCTCAACTCCCCGGTGAGGTACTTGTCGTGTTCGCGGGCCACGGGGTGGGAGTCCCCGCGGGAAAGCCCCACCAACTGGTTGACCGGACTGTCTTTGGTCAGCCGGCGTTCAAGGCGGCAGCCGTAGCGAATATGCTCCTCCACGGCTTCCCGGACGTAAGAGGCCACCGAGACGCCCTTGGCCTTGGCCGCGCGCTTGAGCTCCGACATTTGGCCCTTGGGCAGGTAGATTTGCGCGCGGACTTCGGATATTTTCTCCATATAAGCTACTGTATACAGTACTACATAACAAGCCGTTTGTCAAGGGGGCGATTCTCCATGTTCCCGGACTTTCAAAGGCGGGCGCGCCTGCAGCGAGGACATCCTGCCGGTGCGGGTTCACGGCCGGCTCTCGGTGCCAGGCATGCAGAACTCCGCCCGGGCGGAGTCCACCGGCACCCGCAGAAAACTCCGGCCCCCGCGACGGCCTACCTCCACCGGTGGCGGTGGCGGCAGAAAAACCTGAGCCGGATCCGGACGGGTTGGATCGCCGGCCGCCATCTCGGGCGTGGCCGCGTCCCGTGAAATGCTAAAATCCGGCTCACCACATGTTCGCGAAGTTCTTTTACTGGATTTTCGGCACGCCCAGCGAGCGGACCCTCAAGCGCTACAAGCCTCAGTTGGAGCGCATCAACGCCCTGGGCCCCGAGATCAAGGCGCTCTCCGACGACGCCGTCCGCGGGCGCTTGGCCGCCCTGCGCGCCGGGCTTACCGAGAAGCTCTCCGGGCTCAAGGACGGGGTCACCGACGAGGAGTTGGCGGCCTCGCGCGCCGTCGAGAAGGCGGCTTTGGACGAGATCCTTCCGGAGGTCTTCGCCCTGGTGCGCGAGGCGGGCGCCCGCGCCATCGGCCTGCGCCACTACGACGTACAGCTTCTGGGCGGCATGGTCCTTCACGACGGCGGCATCGCCGAGATGCGCACCGGCGAGGGAAAGACGCTGGTCGCGACCGCGCCGGTCGTCTTGAACGCGCTCATGGGCCGGGGCGTGCATCTGGTGACGGTCAACGATTACCTCGCCAAGCGCGACTCCGAGTGGATGGGTCCGATTTTCCGGTTCCTGGGCCTGAGCGTGGGTTTCGTTCAGCACGACCTCCCCAACGCCGACCGGCACGCGGCCTACCGCTGCGACGTGACCTACGTGACCAATAACGAGGTGGGCTTCGACTATTTGCGCGACAACATGGTCGTGCGGGCCGAGGATCGGGTCATGCGCCCTTTGAACTTCGCCATCATCGACGAGGTGGACTCGATCTTGATCGATGAGGCCCGTACCCCCCTGATCATCTCCGGTTCGGCCGAGAAGTCCACGGATCGATACGCGATCATCAATCGGATCATTCCCATGATCAACACCCGCAAGATCACGGAGGAGGAAGAGATCAAGGCCAAGTACGCGGGCGAGGACCTCGGCAAGGGCCACGACGCCGTGGTCGACGAGAAGAACCACACCGCGGTCTTGACCGAGGAGGGCATCCAGAAGTGCGAGAAGCTCCTCAATACCCCCAATCTCTATGACGATCTCGAGGGCGAGTGGGTGCACCACATCACCCAAGCCCTGCGGGCGCATCACCTCTACCACCGGGACGTCGAGTACGTGGTCAAGGACGGGGAGGTCGTGATCGTCGATGAGTTCACGGGCCGCCTCATGCCGGGACGGCGCTGGTCCGAGGGGCTGCACCAGGCGGTCGAGGCCAAGGAGAACTTGGCTCCCCGCGAGGAGAACCAGACGCTGGCCACCATCACCTTCCAGAACTACTTCAAGCGCTACCGCAAGATGGGCGGCATGACCGGCACGGCCATGACCGAGGAAAGCGAGTTCTGGGAGATTTACAAGGTCAGGGTGTGCGAGATTCCCACCCACAACAAAATGGTGCGCGCCGACCACCCGGACCTGGTCTACAAGTCGGAGCGCGAGAAGGACGCCGCGATCGTCGCCGACATCATGGAGAACTGGAAAAAGGGGCGGCCCATGCTCGTGGGCACGCGCTCCATCGAAAAATCCGAGAAGCTCTCGGCCATGCTGCGCCACGCCGGCATCCCGCACCAGGTCTTGAACGCCAAGTACCACGAGATGGAGGCCCAGATCATCGCCCAAGCCGGGCGCAAGGGCGCGGTCACCATCGCCACCAACATGGCCGGCCGCGGCACCGACATCCTGCTCGGGGGCAACCCTCAGGACCCCGCCGAGTACGAGGAAGTCAAGGCCCTGGGCGGCCTCTATGTCTTGGGCACCGAGCGCCACGAGGCCCGGCGCATCGACAACCAGCTGCGCGGCCGCTGCGGCCGCCAGGGAGACCCCGGGGAGAGCCGCTTCTACCTGGCCCTCGACGACGAGCTCATGCGCCTCTTCGGCTCCGACCGTCTTTCCGCCATCATGGAGAAGCTCGGGATGGAGGAGGGAGAGGTCATCGAATCCGCCTTGGTCAGCCACCAGATCGCGGGCGCCCAGCGGCGCGTCGAGACCCACAACTTCGACATCCGCAAGCAGTTGATGGACTACGACAACGTGATGAACCGCCAGCGCGAGGTGGTCTATAACCTCCGCAACGAGATCCTCGACGGCGGCGGCGTGGCCGGGCGCGTCGAGATGATGATCGGCGAGGACCTCGATGAGAAGCTCGCGGCCCATTGCCCCGCCGACCGCTACCCCGAGGCCTGGGACCTGGCGGGGTTTTCCGCCTACCTCAGCCGCACCTTCGGCCTCGATTTCTCGCCCGCCGCCGAGGAGATCCGCAAGCTCCAACGCGACTCCCTGCGTGAGGAGACCCTGGCTGCGATCAAGGAAGTCTACGCCAAGCGCCCCGGGGATTTCGAGGGCTATGATTTTCACGACATCGAGAAGATGATCCTCCTGCAGATGATCGACCGGGCCTGGAAGCACCACCTCTACGACCTCGACCACCTGAAGAAGTCGATCGGCCTGCGCGCCTACGGCCAGAAGGACCCCAAGATCGAGTATCAGAAAGAATCCTTCGCCATGTTCGAGACCATGCTCGGCCATATCCGCGAGCAGGCCGTGGAATACGTCTTCAAGGTGCAGGCCCCGCGCCTGCCGCCTCCTCCCCCGCCGCCGAGGACGCCGGGAAAGGACGACGAGCCTCCTTCGGCGGGGACGCGCGTTCCCCGGCCGGGCGGACCGCCGCAGCCTGCGCGGCCCACCGTCTCCCGGATCGGCCGCAACGATCCCTGCTACTGCGGCTCCGGCAAGAAGTACAAGAAGTGCCATGGCGGCTAGGCGAACTCCCGGAGACGAACTGCCGCGCGTACCGGGCCGCCATCCCGATGCGGCCCAGTACCTGCGGGAAGGTAGTACGCCTTGCCCGCAGCTACAGTGGGATTGTCTGCTACGCGGGTAGCCGTCCTTGCCGGCTTGTCGGGACTTCTCACGGCCCTGACCTTTCCGCGCCCGGGCCTCTGTCTCCTCGGCTGGGTCTCCCTCGCGCCGTTGTTCTGGGTCCTGCGGGATCTTTCCTGGAAGAAGGCGGGCCTGGCGGCGTTCACGGCTGGTTTCGTATTCCATGCCGTCATCCTTTCTTGGATTTACGACACATGCCGGTTTGCCGGGCTGTCGGCGGGGCTGGGGCTTCTCTCGTGGGGCTCGCTCGCGGGGTTCTTGGCGCTCAATTGGGGCCTGGTGGGTGCGGTCGGGGCTCGATGTTGGCCCCGGGCTTCGCCCGGGGCGGCATGGACCTGGCCGGTCTTGTGGACGGCGGTCGCGGCCGCCACGGAATGGTGGACGCCGCGCGTGGCCGGGGATCTCCTGGCCTACACCCAGTGGCGCCACGAGGCGCTGATCCAGATCGGGGCCTGGGGGGGGCCGCATGCGCTGGGGTTCTTGGTGGTCCTGATAAACGCCGTCGTGGCCCAAGCGTGGGACATCGGCACGCGCAGCCGGTTCAACGTCGCCGCGGCCTTGGCTCTGGTCGGGGGATGTTGGGGGGCCGGGACCTGGGAGCTGGCGCGGAGGGAGTGGAGGGTGAGGCCCGCCACGCCCGCCGCGCGGCGGGCGATACACAAACCCGGCAACCACCACTAACGCAAAGGGGTCGCGTCCGCCGAGCCG
>CAYJXJ010000003.1:47309-49868 GCA_964374095.1 uncultured Elusimicrobia bacterium | reverse complement strand
GTTGGGGGGTGGGGGGGGTGTTGGGGGGGGCGGGGGCGGGGGGGGGGGGGGGGTGGGGGGGGGGGGGCCCCCCCCCCCCCCCCCCCCCCGCGGCTGGAGATCCTCCAGCCGGTCATCGACCAGTACCGCAAGTGGGACGCGTCCGCCGAGCGCGAGATCCTCGGCATCTACGAGGAGCTGCTGTCGCGCCCGCGCCCGCGCCCGCCGGACATGGTGCTCTGGCCCGAGGCGGCCCTGCCCTGGATGTGGCCGGAGGGCGGAGAAATGCCCTTCGTCTCGCCATGGGCGCGAAAGACGGGGGGGCTGCATCTGGTGGGGGCCGTCTCGCTGGCTGCGGAGCGAAAGTTCGTCACCGCGGTCCAGGTGGGGGCCGACGGCGCGGTGCGGCGGATCTATCGGAAGCGCCAGCTCGTGCCCTTCGGGGAGTTCGTTCCCAGCGACGCCTTTCGGCGCTTCATCGGCATCTTGAACGAGCTCGGCGGCATGAGCCGCGGACCGGCGGTCCAGGAGCTCTGGGACACGCCGCTGGGGCGCACGGCGGTGACGATCTGCTATGAGGCGACCTTCCCGGCCTGGTCGCGCCAAGACGCCGCGCGCGGCGCCCGGGCGCTGGTCAACATCACCAACGACGGCTGGTACAAGGATACGGTGGCTCCGGTCCTGCATTTCCACGCCAATCGGTTTCGCGCCATCGAGAATCGCGCGACCGTGGCGCGGGCGGGCAACACCGGCATCTCGGGACTCATCGACCCGTGGGGCCGGGTGATCGCGACGCTGGGGCTCAATGAGAGGGGCCGGCTGGACCTCGAGGTCCCCGTCGGAAATCCGTTCCCCGAAGGCTCGTTCTATTCGCGCCGCGGCGATTGGCTGGGGGCCTTGTGTCTGGCCCTCGCGGCGCTTCTGCCGCTGCGCCGGCCAACGTCGTGAAGCTGATCCACTCGCCCCACTACGCCCCCCCCTTGCCGGGCCACGTATTTCCTTCGGCCAAGTTCGCGCTCGTGGCCGCGGCGGTCAGGGACATGGGCGAACTCGTCGAGCCGGGCCCGCCGTCGCGCGGCGACTTGCTGCGGGCTCACGATGCCGCATGGATCGCCAAGGTCATCGACGGGGGCATGACCCTGGATGATGAGACGCGCATGGAACTGCCCTGGAGCCGCGAGGTTTCCCGCGCCCATCTCCTGCAAGCCTCCGGGACGATACTGGCCTGCGCCGAGGCCCTCGACACGGGCCTGGGCCTCCACGTCGGGGGCGGTTCCCACCACGCCTTTGCCGGACACGGCGAGGGTTTCTGCGTTTTGAACGACATCGCCTGCGGCCTGCTCAAGGTTTTGGCCGAAGGCCGCATCGGCCGGGCGGCGGTGGTGGACCTCGACGTCCACCAGGGCAACGGGACCGCGTCGATCTTCCAGGGAGACGGACGGGTCTTCACGTTCTCGATGCATCAGGAGGGGATCTACCCGGAAGCTCCGGTTGCGGGCACGCTGGACGTCGGTTTTCCGGCCGGGACCGGCGACGCGGCCTACCTGGCGCGGTTGGAGGAATGCCTGCCCCGGGTCTTGGCTTCCAAGCCGCAGCTCGCGGTCTACCAGGCCGGGGTCGACGGCGCGGGGGGAGACCTCCTCGGGGGGCTGGCCCTCACTCCGGCCGGACTGCGCTCGCGCGATGAGTTGGTTTTCCGAGCCTGCCGGCTCGCGGGCGTCCCCGTCGCCGTGACTCTCGGCGGGGGCTACGCGGCGCGCCTGGAGGATACCGTGAGCCTGCATGTCCAAACCCTCCGCGGCGCGGCGGCGGCCTTCGGAATTTCCTAGAATCGCCCTCAATCCATGGACAATCCCACCTTCACCGAGACCGAGCAGGCCATCGCCGGCGAGCGCGCCCGCCTCGACCGCCTCGCCAAGCTCATGGGTCTAGACGCGCTCCGGCGCGACGTGGCCGCGCGCGAGACCGCGGCCTCCGGGGGCGGGTTCTGGGCGGACTCGCTCAAGGCCAAGCGCCTGACCAAGGAGCTCACGGGCTTGAAGCGCCGCCTGGAGCTCTGGGACAAGGCTTCCCGCCAGGCCGGGGATTTGCAGGCCCACCTGGAACTGGCGCGCGAGGGCTCCGATCTCCAAGAGCTGGCCGAGGTCCGCACGGGCCTGACGGCGCTCGCCCGCGCGGTCGCCGACATGGACGAGCGGCTCAAGCTCTCGGGGGAGTTCGACTCCTCCGACGCGATCCTCAGCCTTCACGCCGGGGCCGGGGGAACCGAGGCCTGCGACTGGAACGAGATGCTGCTGAGGATGTATTCCCGCTGGGCCCAGGCCCACGGCTGCGAATTCCAGATCACCGACATACTTAAAGGAGAGGAGGCCGGGGTCAAATCCGTCACGGCCTTCGTCCGGGGAGAGAACGCCTACGGCCATTTGAAGGGCGAAATGGGCGTCCATCGCCTGGTGCGCATATCGCCCTTCGATTCCAATAAGCGCCGCCACACCTCCTTCGCCTCGGCCGACGTCCTCCCGGACATCGAGGACGCCATGGATATCCAGGACGCCGACTCGGACGTCAGGCTCGAAACCT
>CAYJXJ010000003.1:43142-47299 GCA_964374095.1 uncultured Elusimicrobia bacterium | reverse complement strand
CCGGCGGCCAGAACGTCAACAAGGTCGAGACCGCGGTGCGCCTCATTCATATCGCCACGGGACTCGTGGTGGCCTGCCAGACCGAGCGCTCGCAGCTGCAGAACCGCATGAACGCCATGCGCATGCTCAAGGCCAAGCTCTATCAGATCGAGCTCGACAAGAAGCGTTCCTCCCTGGAGAAGCACTACGGCGACATGGGAGACATCAGCTGGGGCAACCAGATCCGCTCCTACGTCTTCATGCCCTACCAGCTGGTTAAGGATCTGCGCACGGGCGAGCAGACCTCGCGGATCCAGGCCGTCATGGACGGCGACCTCGACGCCTTCATCCACGCCCACCTCGAGTGGCTCGCGCAGGGAAAGCCCCCGCGCGTGCGCGATTCCCCGGCGGAGGAGTAGCCCGCGGCGGTTCTCGGAAAATTGGGTCTTGACAAATCAAGACCCCGGGCCTACACTTTCGTTAAGGCCGACCCCGCCGTCCCGGGCCTTGACACGCGCAGCGTCGTCCCCCGGGGGGGGCTCCGAGCCGCGCGTGCTTGTTTTCGGAGGTTGCCATGAAGAGAACGACCCTCTTGTTCCTCGCAATGGCGGTGGCGCTCCCCGCGATGGCCGACAGCCCGGAGATCAAGGTGGACCCGCGCTGCCCGGGACTCGGCGATACCTTCCCCCAAGGGCTTCCCTATCCGAAAACCGTCGACCAACGCTGGGAACCCCCCTTCTCCAACATATGTCATGGCTCGATCTGGGGCTACCTGATGTACCAGCCGTCCATGAACAAAAACTGGGAGGCCTTTAAAGCGGATCGGCCGGCGGTCGAGGCCCAGAAGCGCATCCTCAAGGACATCGGCGATAAGTTCGAGGCCCTCGACAAACAGAAGAAGCTGATCGCCCTCAAGGTGGCCGCTTTGGAGGAGGCTTTGAAGTTCATCCAGGAGAAGGCCGAGGGAGACAAGGGCAAGCTCGCCGCGCAAGGCAAGGCGCTTCTGGGGCTGCTGGCCAAGGAAGGCAGCACCCCGTTGCCGGCCGCGAAAGAGCCGCAGGCCGCGGGGCTCGCGGACCCTCCCATCGGCGGCGACCTGTGGAGCGCCTTTGTCGATGAGATGTTCACGCTGGCGACCGCCGAAAAGGTGATGGGCCAGGAGAACCTCGTGCGCAAGCACCTGGCCGCGAGCTGGACCAGCGCCGGCCAGATGGAGAAGGACGATCAGGAGTACGCCAAGGTCGGGAAGAAGAATTTCAACAAGTATCACATGCGAGTCATTTGGATGACCGGGGGGGATGCCCATAACCTGGGATCCACGCCGGAGGCGAACTGCACGAAGGGGGACAAGGCCGCGCTTTGCCATATTGACTGGAAGTTGGGCGACGAGATCCGCGAGTTGTATTTCAAGGGCCGCGACCAGCTTAACCAAGCCAACGAGTACGTAAGGACCAAGCGCGGTCCCCTGGAACACGTGCCCGGCGACGCCGAGCACGCCAAGCTCGGGGACAATCATACCGGCACCGTCGCCGGCATCGCGGGCGCGCTCGGGCTCGAGGGGCATGAGCTCGCGGCGGAGGAGTACCGCAAGCAGCTCGAGGAGAAGGTCACGGCCTCCGTCGCCGCGACCCTAGACAAGCCGGAACTCATGTTCGACGGCAACACTTATAAGAAGGGCACGCCGACCGACCCCACCGCCGCGGAGGCGGTGAAGAAGGTCACCGTCGAGCGGGAGGGCAACATCCTGTTCGTGAAGGTCGGCGGCAAAATCGTGCGCACGGAGAAGGTCCCCGACTACAAGCCCGGGGCCACGGTCCTCGAGCCCGATCTGGACGCCGCGGCGCAGAGCATCGCCGATGACTACATGTCGGGCTACGTCCGAGCCGGAGACCTCAAAGCCCTCGGCTACGCCATCCTGGGCACGGGCACCAAGCCCGACGAGAAGCCCAAGCCCGACGAGAAGCCCAAGCCCGACGAGAAGCCCAAGGACGATGAGAAGCCCAAGCCCGACGAGAAGCCCAAGGACGATGAGAAGCCGGGCCTCAAGGACGACCCGAACCAAGGCGGCGGCGGAGGGGAAGGCGGCGGCGGACCCGAACTGGGCTGCGCCGGCGTTCCTAGCCGGGGAGCGTCGGACAAAGAGACGCTCGCTGAGATCGACGCCTGCAACACGGGCAACGACGCGCGGCAATCGGCGATCGCGGACGTCCAAACCGCGACGGAGGGGGCGCAGAAGGTCCGCTCGGCGGATGAGGAGCGGTGCGCGAAGGACCGGTCACCGACGCTCACCCTCGACAAGTGCATGGCCAAGGCCAAGAAGCAATTCGAGTTGGCGGTGGCGAAAGCCAAGGAGGCTGCCGATAAGAAGCACCTGGGGAAGGTCGGCACCCGGAAGGAATGCAAGGACCGGGTCGACCGGTTTACCAAAGCCAACGTCTACTCCGGCATCGTCGGCGCGCGCGCCGATATCGCCGGCATCTACAAGGTCGGCGGCGGCAAGCACGTGGCCTTGGGGCGGGCCTCGGGCTTCTTCAAGGACGGGGGCACTGACTATCTCGATCCAAAGAACGATCCCGACGGCAAGGACCACGTCGAGGCCTACTTCCAACGGCATTTGATCAAGATGGATTCGGCCGTGGTGAAGGCCTGCGCCAAGAAGCTTCTTGAGGGTTTCGACCCAGCCAAGCCGGCGAAGGTCGACTTGGCCGCGGTCAAGATCGACGAGAAGTGCGAATTCATGAACGGCAAGATCGTAGATCCTAATCTCGTTAAGCATCTCAAGGGAGCCGAGGACACCGGCACCGGTTCGGATGTCGAGAAGGCCCCGAACACCGGGGGTTTTGACAGCAAGACGGAAGAATAGACGGCCGGGGAGAGTCGGAGGGGAGGGATTATGGATACCGATAACGAGCGCGGCGAGCCGAGGCTGGCGACTTTCAGCGAGCGGGCGCTGGCCATCTCCGTCGATTACGCCATTTTCGCCGCGGGCTATTGGCTGACACAGCGCGCCTTCTTCCCGGACCCGATCCTGGCCGTGCGCAACACGGGGCTTTGGTTGATGATTTGGGCCGCGCTCTTCGTGCTCTACCAGGCCTACAGCTCCAGCGAGGGCCGAAGCTCGCTGGGGAAGAGCTTGCTGGGCCTCAAAGTCGTCACTCTTGAGCGCGAGCCGCTCGGAGTGGGGCAGGCGCTGATCCGGTCGGCGCTTTATTTGCCGAGCTCGTTCATGGGACTGGGATTCCTGTGGTCATTTTTGGGAAATTCCCGCCAGTGTTGGCATGACATGGCGGCGGGGAGCGTGGTCGTCTGCGAGCGTCCGCGCCAGTCCGAGCCCATGCTCTGGGTCCGCGCCGGAGCGGCCGCCTGCGTCGCGCTCTTTGCGCTGGGCTTTATGTGGGAGAGGGTCTGGGAGCCGCGGTACAACCGGGTCAAGGTCGTGGCCTACGCCTACATGGGCCTAAAGGAAATGGCAAGCCTCCAGCAGGACCACCTCAAGCAGAAAGGTCGTTACGCGGAGAATGTCTTCGAACTGGCGAGCCTGTCGGTCGACCCGAAGAGCTTCCTGACCGACATGGCCGTGTACTTCGACGCGGACTCGGGCATCAACATCAACGCCAACCGCCATGGCTACACCATTTCGGCCCGGGCCCGTGACACGCGCCGGACCCCCGTTACCATCCGGGGCTCGTAGGCTTTCGTAGGGGCGTCCTATCCGATCCCCCCTCACGGCGGAGGGGGGATCGTATTTTCGACGGAGGTGTCAAAGGCGCAGGAGTGAGCACATAACCGAACACCCGGCGCCTAGGCTTTGCTATATTCCCCAAGAATGGCCAACGGAAAGTCCAACCAGCAGCGCGCGGCGCAGGCCTTGACCGCGGAGGCCTTCGCCCACCGGATCGTGGTTTGGTGGCTGCCCCTGCTCTACCTGCTCATCTCATCGGCCTTCTACCTGCGGACCTACGATTCCGCCCAGGTCAAGATCACCCTCATGCAGATGGGCGGCCTGGCCCTCCTGACCATGTGGCTCTCGCGGTTGGCCGAGGCCGGCCGGGGGGGGGTTTTCCCCCGGGGATAGGTGTGGGTGGGGCCCGGACGAAAAGACAATGGGGGGGGGGGAGTGAGATTAAAAAATAAACCCGAAAAAAGATTCAAAATTCCCCAAGCTTTAATGGAGTATA
>CAYJXJ010000003.1:0-43132 GCA_964374095.1 uncultured Elusimicrobia bacterium | reverse complement strand
GCTCTTCCGATCTCGGACGCCACCTCCGACAAGGGCGGCTTTCAGCCGCGAGGATTTGGTGTGCCTGGCGCCATTCCTATCCTACTTGGCGGTGGGCATCTTCTCCTTCATTCATGCCCCGTACAACATGTCCAGCGTGGATTTCTTCCTCCGGCACTTCTTCTTCATGACCGCGGCCCTGGTCGCGATCTACGAATTGGAGGAAGCCGCCGTCGAGAGGCTCACCAATATACTCATCGTGGCCGCCTGGATCGCCATCGGCTACGGGTTCCTTCAACTCGTCGACATCAGCCTCTTCCCCGCGGGCGTGGGCAAGGGCATCGATCCCTACATTTGGCGGGGGGCCTTCGGGAAGCGGGTATTCTCGACCTACGGCAACCCCAACTTTTTCGCCGACTTCCTCGTCATCATGTTCCCGATCCTCTTGATGCGCTATTTCAAGGAGCGCAAATTAAGCCACCTGGCGCTCATGGCGATGCTCGTGATAGACCTGATCGCCACGGGGACCAAGGGGGCGTGGCTGGGTTTCGCCATGGTCTGCTTTATGTTCGGCGTCATCGCCTTCGCTTATTTCCGAGAGATCACACGGCCCTACCGCAAGATCGTGCTGAGCGCCGTGGCCGTCGGGGTGCTGGGCTTCGGGGGCTTCGTGGCCAGCGACCTGCGCACGCGCATGGTGTCCATCAATTTCCGCCTCTTCACGTGGCAGGCGACCTGGGAGATGATCATGACCCAGCCGCTCCTGGGCACGGGAGTGGGGAGCTTCCCGCCGATCTACCCCGCCTTCCGCCGGCCGCCGATCTTTCACATCGAGGGCAAGCACAACACCGAGACCGACCACTCCGAGAATGAGTACATCGAACAGCTCTTCGACAACGGCATACTCGGCTTCGGCATATTCCTGTGGCTGGTCCTGAGCACGCTGGTGGTGGGATTTAGGGCCTTGGGACAGCTCACCACGAGCCTGGCCATGCGCGACGGCCGGCCCCACCCGCGCGCCTACGACCTCATCGGCTACATGGTCGCCTTCATGGGAATGCTGGGCCACAACTTCTTCGACGTGAGCTTGCGCTTCGTCTCCTCCGGGGTCTATCTGGGCCTGCTTTCGGGAATGATCGTCAACCTCGCGCGCGGGAAAGCCCTCTATGAACTGCACACGCCCAAGTCGGCGCCCGCCGGGGCCGCCCGGGAGGGGGGGGGCAGGCATGTTCTCGCGGAGTTCCTGATCTGGCCGGCGCGCCTGGCGGCGTGGGGGGGCCTGCTCTATCTGGGGGCCCTGCTCTTCAAGGAATTCTCCGCTCTGCAGGGACCGCTCAACCGCCTGACCATGGGCGGCGAGGTGCTCCAGTGGTGGACGGCGTGGATCGCCTTCGCCGGCTGCGTCGCGGTCCTGACCGGGATATTCCTCCGGCTGGCCTACCTGTCGGAGAATCCGGCCGTTCCGCTGCTGGCCCTGGCCATGCTGCCTCCGATGTACACGTTTTGGGGGTACTTCAAGGCCGACGTGCATCACAACATCGCGATCTATTTCTCCAAGGAGCGGCTGTGGGACCGCGCCCTCGAGCAGTATCTGATCGTCAGGAAGCTCAATCCGAACTTCGTGATGGCGCACTACTTCCGGGGCAACGTCTTCAACGACCGTTTCAACATGGCGAAGCTCTACAATCCCGCCTGGGGGGACAAGGACAATGTCCCGCGCGACGATTACGAGCGGGCCATCGACGCCTACGACGACGTGCGGCGCTTGGCCCCGAATTACGTCCAGCACCACCATCAGGTCGGGGTGCTGCATATGAAGATGGCCGAATGGCACACGACCAACGGCCGCCCGAAGGAGGCGGAGGTTTACTGGCAGCGGGCCCTGACCCGCTTGAGGCTTTACCAAGCCATCGACCCGGTCTTCCCGCCGAACCATTTCCGGATGGGCCAGATCTTCATGGTCCAGAAGCGCTTCGATCTGGCCGCCCAGGCCTACGAGGCGGCCATCGTCGCCGAGGGCTGTCACGTGGAGGACACGCTCCTGTCCAACGAATCCCTCCGCACGAGCATCCTCTCCTACCAGCGTTACGACCCCGTGCCCGGGTCATCCCTCCCGGTCCACCGGCATGAGAGTCCCGAGGCCTACCTCAACCTGGCCAACGCCTACTTCATGCTCGAGCGTTGGCCGGAATCGGAGAAAGCCTACCGGCGGGGCCTGGCGCTCAATCCGGCCGATGAGAACCTCAAGCGCAACCTGACCGTGCTCTATCAGAAGGCCCAATCGCAGGGACGGCTCAAGACGGTGGCTCCGGCGCTGCAGCCCCACGAGGCCTACCACGGGCCCTTCACCGGCTATGAGATCATCCGTCCTAAGAATTAGGGGGGGGCCGATGTTCGCGTTGCCGGTCCTGCTGGCCCTTTCCGGGACGGTCCGGGCCGGCGCGGTTTTTCCGGCGATGGAGAGGGAGCTCGCGCGCGCGCAGACCTTGAAGCGCGAGGGTTTCGCCCCGCCTTACTTTTTGGCTTATCGTCTCACGGAGCACCGCGTGGGTGAGATGAGCGCGGCTTGGGGGGCGCTCACGGGGGAGAGCCGCGAGGACTACCGGGTCGTCTATGTGGAGGCGCGCGTGGGGGACCGCACGCTCGACAACGCGGACCTTTCGTTCCAGGGGTGGCACGGATCGGCCGGAGACACGACGGCGTCGCTGCGCCAGCAGCTCTGGCTTCTGAGCGACCAAGCCTACAAGAACGCCCTGGCCGGGTTTCTGGAGAAGAAGGCCAAGCGCGCCACCGAGTTGATCGTGGAGGAATTCAACGATTTTTCGATCGAGGAGCCGTCCCGCGGGGAATTTCCCGACGCGCCGTTTCCATTCGACCGCGGGCGCCTGGCCGATCTCTTGCGCGGCGCCAGCGCCGTGTTCGGCCGCCATCCTCACGTCTACGACGCCCACGCCGTGGCGCGAGTTCATTGGATCCGCCGGAGCCTGCTTTCCAGCGAGGGCTCCCGCCTGCGTTCCGAGGGGGCGCATGTTCCCGGGGTCTTGCGGATCGGCGCGATGACCCGCGCGGCGGACGGGATGCGCATCGACAACTTGGCGAGCCTCTCCTTTCGAAGCCTCTCGGAGCTGCCCTCGCGCGCCGAGCTGGAGAGGCGCTCCGAGGAGCTCGCCGCGGAGCTCGACGCCTTGCGGGAGGCCCCGGTCCAAGCCCCCGCGGCCGCGCCGGCCATCCTCGATCCCGAGTTTACCGGGGTGCTCTTTCACGAGGCGCTGGGACACAAGCTCGAGGGGCAGCGGCAGCGGGATCCCAACCAAAGCCAGGTGTTCAAGGATCTCGTGGGGAAGCGCATCATCCCGGATTTCATAAGTCTCCATGATGATCCCACCCTGGAATCGTTCGCGGGCAGGCCGTTGAACGGGCATTACCGCTTCGACGCGGAGGGGGTCCGGGCGCGGCGGGTGTCGCTGGTGGAGCGCGGGATGCTAAAATCCTTTCTCATGTCGCGCTGGCCGATCAAGGGCTTTGAGGACTCCAACGGCCACGGCCGTTCCGACGCCTACCGCCGCCCCACCGGCCGCATGGCGACCCTGATCGTCGAGGCTTCGGGGGCCCTGCCGCGGGCGCGCCTCGAAAGTCGGCTGCTTGAACTGGTGCGGGCCTCGGGAAAACCCTACGGCTTTCACCTCGTCGGGTCTTTCGGGGGCGAGAATCCCAATGTCCGCGGTTCGGCCCAAACCCTGGAGGTCCTGCCTCGGCTCGTCTATCGGGTTGACGCGCGGACCGGAAAACGCGCCTTGGTCCGCGGCGTCAAGCTGGTCGGCACCCCGCTGGCGGTTCTCAACCGCATCGTCGCCGCGGGCGACGACCCGGCTCTGGCCAACGAGTTTCTGTGCGGCGCCGAGTCCGGGCGCGTCCCGGTCAGCCAGATCGCGCCGAGCGTGCTGGTCTCCGAGATCGAGCTGCAGCGCCTTCCCGAGGATCGCAGCGTCGTTCCCGTTCTGGGATCGCCGTGGGGCGGCGGCAAGCGGTAGTCATGGCGCGCCCCGCCGCGTCGTCGCGCGGATTGGGGCTCATGGCCGCATTCCTGGCCGCTTGCGGCGGCGTCGCGGGGGCCGTCCCCTCCGTGGACCCTCTGGACCGCGCCATCGATGCCGAGCTCGCGCGCGCGGTGGTGATGCGCGGCGACGGGTATCCTCCCCCGTATTACGCGAGTCTAGCCGTCACCGACTTCTCCGATTTCGACAGGGTCTGCTCCTTGGGGGCCGTGCGCTTCTCCTCCCAACGGCGCCAGCGCATCGCCACCCCGGATGTGCGGGTGGGCAGCCATGAGCTGGATAACCATCCCGTGGCCGTGCCCTCGGGATTCGCGGGCCGCTCCCTGGGCGCCGAAGACGACGAGTTCTCCATCCGGCACGGTCTTTGGCAGGTCCTCGACCTTGCCTACAAGGGGGCGGCCGCGGATTTTCTGCGCAAGCAGGCCATCCGGGTCACGCGCGGCAAGGCCGAATACGATACCGACGATCTCTCGCGCGAAGGCCCGCCCACCCGCGTCCCGGACGGTCCGGCCGGGTCTTGGGATTCGGCCGGGCTGGAGTCGCTGTGCCGCCAGGGGAGCGCTGTCTTTCGGGCCGAGCCGGGGCTGCTGCATTCGGAGGTCTCGGTGTCCTTGCAGCGCGAGCGTTGGAGGGTGCGCGACAGCGAGGGCCTGCGGGTGGGGTTTTCAAGGGATACGGCGGAGATCGAGCTCTCCGCCGTCGATATCGCCAGCGACGGGCTCAAGCTCGCGGCCTCGCGGCGTTTCGTGGCGACGGGGCCGGAGCATCTCCCGGGGAGGGTGGAGCTGCGGGCCGCGGCCGCCGAGCTCCTCGACGATCTGAGGCTCTTGAAGCTCGCCAAGAGCACCTCGCCCTTCGACGCCCCGGCGGTTCTCGATCCTTCCATCGCGGCCGCCGTGGCCCTGGCCGCCGGCCTGCGGCTGTCGGGCGAGGAACAGCGCAATCCCGCCGGGGCCCAGACCTTCCGCGATAAGCTCGGTCAGCCCGTGATTCCGGCGGATCTCTCGCTGGATGACGATCCCACCCGGGCCCGCTTTGACGGCGTCCCCTTGGCGGGAACCTACCGCTATGACAATCAGGGCGTCCCGGCCCGGCGGGTGAGCCTGATCGCAGACGGCGTCCTCAAGGGCTTTCTTCTCTCGCGTTATCCGGTCGTCGGATTTTCAAGGTCCAATGGCCACGGCCGGCGGCCGGCGGGGTATCCGGTGATAGGCTCCCCGGGGAATCTGATCCTGTCGGCTAGGAACGCCGTGTCCGAGGGCGAACTTCGCAATCTTCTTCGTGAGGAATGCCGCCGCCGCGGCAAGACCCACGGGCTCTGGGTTCGAAAGCTGCGCGGGTTCGCGCAGCAGCAGTCGGCCGGCCGGCAGGACTCGATCCGCATCTTTCCAGGCCTGGTTTATCTGGTCGACGCGGCCACCGGCGAGTTGACTCTGGTGCGCCATCTCGACGTCGTGGGCACGCCCTTGGTCCTGATGGGCAACATTCTCCGCGCCTCGAACCGCCCCGCCGTGACGAGCCTGATCGCGGGGGTGCCCGTGTCGGTCGTGGCCCCGAGCCTGCTGGTGAGCGAACTCGAGCTCCAGCGCTCGGAGGCCAAGCCCGAGAAACCCCCGATCCTCGCGCCTCCGCCGCCGCCGGAGCCTCGCGGTGGCTGAGACGGTCCTGCTCGCCGCCGGGGTCCTGGTGCTCGTCCTGCTGGTGGGCGTCGTCCTATGGGTTCGCGTCGGCAAGGCGAGACGGCCTGCGCTTCCAATTGATGGAGGCGCCGGTCGCCCCGCCGCGCCGGCTCCCGCCCGAGTTCCCCCGGCCGCGCCCCCGGCCGCGCCGCGCGTCGTCCATTCCGCCCAGCTCACAAAGCCGGTCTTGAATCTTGAGATGCGCCGCCTCATCGCGGAGGGCGGCATGGGACAAATCTACGAGGCGTTCGACCCGGTGCTCCATCGCCGCGTGGCAATCAAGAAGATGCGCCCCGAGATATCCGCCGACAGCGCGGGCCGGGAGTTGTTCCTTAAAGAGGCGCGGATCGTCGCCGGCCTGCGCCATCCCAACATCGTGGAGATCTTCTCGGTGGTCGACGCCGGCGGGGAATTGTGCCTGGTCTTCGAGTACCTGGAAGGAACGCCTTTGGACGATCTGCTCCAGGCGGGGCCCCTGCCGGCGCCCGAATGCCGCCGCATCCTGGGTGCGGTCTGCGCGGCCCTCGAGTTCGCCCACGGCCGCCAGGTCCTGCACCGCGATCTCAAGCCCGCCAACGTTATGGTAGGCTTGCAAGGGGATGTCAAAGTCATGGACTTCGGGATCGCGCGGCAAGCCGCGACCACGCTCTCGCGGCTGAGCCCCGGGTCGATCTGCGGGACCCTCTCCTACATGGCGCCGGAGCAGCACCTCGGCGTGGAGAAGCGTCCGGCCGACCTCTACGCCCTGGGGGTGACGGCCTATCAGATGCTCACCGGGCGCCTGCCCTTCGGCGAGGATAGGCCGCTCCCTAAGAAAGAGCGCATGGAGTTCGCCTCCCCGAGTTCCCTGATGCCCGGGGCGGGAGCCGAGGCCGACGCCTTCATGGCCAAGGCCCTGGCCTCCAAACCCGAGAACCGCTTCGGACGCGCCGCCGAGTTCTTGGAGGCTTTCGATCGGGTGTGGGCGGCATGATCCAGCTCGCGGCCGTCGGTTCGTATTCCTTTTTCATGAAGGAGGACGGGCGGTGGTTCCTGCGGGAAGGAGCCCGGGGGGGCCAAAACGCGATCCCGATGCAGCCGTTTCCCTTTATCATCGGCCGTTCCCTGGACTGCCATCTCGTGCTGCCGCACTCCGAGGCTCTGGCCCGCGCCACGAGCCGGTGGCATTGCCACTTCCTTGAGGAGAAGGGCGGCCTCGTCCTGGTGGACGGCAGCCACGAGATCGTTCCGGAGTCGGGGCGGCGCAAGAATTCCATTTCCGGCACGCAGGTCAACGGGAAAGACGCGTCCATGCCCACCCCCGTGAAGGCGGGAGACCGGGTTCAGATCGGCCCGTGGGAGTTCCGGCTGGAGAACTTCCGCCCGCGCGCCGTGAATATCGACGGCATGCTCTCGCGCATCGCCACCGGGGAGGAGGGCCGCCCGACCGGAAGCGCCTCATCGGACGCGGCCTTCGGGGAGCTCCAGGACCTCTACGTTCAGATCAACGATACTTACGACAGCACGGAGTGCCTGACGGCGACTTTGGGCTTCGCCCTGGAGAAGATCCGGGCCGCGCGGGTGGCGGCGGTTCTCGTGTTCGCTCCCGACGGGGCGGCTTCCACCCGGATCGCCTGGGAGAAAGGCGTGGGGCGGGTGGCGGAGTTCAAGTTCAGCGCGGGCCTGGTTAAATCCCTGCCGGCCGAGCGGGCCTTCCTCCTGAAGACCACGATCGTCGGCGGGACGCAGAGCCAAGTCGCGGCCGAGATAAGCTCCGGGCTCTTGGTGCCGCTGCGGGGGGCGCAGGGGCGTCTGGGCCTGCTCTACATGGACAACCGCTCCACCGGCGACTCTTTCACGGAGAAGGACCTGAGCGTGGCCAACGCGCTGGCCGGCGTGATCGCGCTGCAGCTGGCCTTCGAGCGGCAGGCCTTCCTGACTCACGTCGAGCACAACATGCTCCAGTACTTCGGTCCCGACGTGGCGCGGCTCATCGTCGAGGAGGCGCGCAAGGGCCGCCCCCTGAGCCTGGGGGTGCGCGAGTGCCAGGCCACGATCCTGTTCGTGGACATGCAGGGCTTCACCGCGTCGTGCCGCCAGCGCACCCCCCAGCAGGTGGCCGACCTTCTCAATCCCTATTTCGCCATGGCCTCCGAGCGCATCCAGCGCCACGGGGGGCACGTCGATAAATTCATCGGAGACGGGGTCCTGGGCGTTTTCGGAGCGCAGCCGGTTGTGAACGCGCGCGCCGGCGGGGCCAACCACGCCGTGCAGGCCGTCCGCGCGGCAAAAGAGCTGATCGTGGACTGGTCCCGCCGGAGCGCTTCGGCGGCGGATTCCCTGCCCCTGCGGGCGGGGATCAACTCCGGGCGCGTCGTCGTCGGCAATATCGGGGGCGGCGGCCGCATCGAATACTCGGTGCTCGGAGACACCGTCAACCTGGCCTCGCGCATGGAGCACGCGGCCAAGCCCAATTCCATCGCGCTGACCCAGTGGACGCGCGACCTTCTGAGCGCCGAGTTTCCGCTCACCGACGGCGGCGAAATACCGGTGAAGGGTTTCGGTCCTTTGAAGATCTGGCGCATCGTCGTCTAAGGTGACAGAACGGCCGCAGCCAATTTCGTAAAATAGCCGCCATGCGGCTCACCGGCAAAACCGTCGCCATTCTTATCGAAGAGCAGTACCAGGAGCTCGAGGTCTGGGTTCCCTACTATCGGCTCCTTGAAGAAGGGGCTCGCGTCCTCTTGGTGGGGCGGACCCAGGGGCAGGTCTACAAGGGGAAATTCGGCTACCCGGCCCCGGCCGACGCCGACTACCCGGGGGTCAGGGCCGCCGATGTCGAGGGCGTGCTGGTGCCCGGCGGGTTCGCCCCCGATTTCCTGCGGCGCTACCCCGAACCCGCCAGGTTCGTCGCGGAGGTGTTCCGCGCGGGCAAGCTCACGGCCGCGATCTGCCACGGTCCCTGGGTGCTGGTCTCGGCGGGCGTTCTGAAGGGCCGCCGTGCCACCTGCTTCTACGCCATCGCCGATGACGTTCGAAACGCCGGGGCCGAGTACGTGGACTGCGAGGTGTGCGTGGACGGCAACCTCGTCACGGCTCGAAAGCCCGAGGACCTTCCGGCCTTCAACGCGGCCCTCGTCAAGGCGTTGGCCGGCGCGTGAGCGCCCTGCCGGGCCGGACTCGGGAACTCTGGGCCGAGGCCCGGGAGCTTGCCGTGGACATGTCGCGCATGATGACGGGGACCCATCTCCTCACCCAGGCCGCGAGCCTGGCCTACACCACCATCCTCTCGATCATCCCCGCCCTGGCCGTGAGCTTCGCGACCTTCAAGGCCTTCGGCGGCATGGAGAAGGTCTACGCCACCATCGAGCCCCTCATCATGCAGAATTTGGCCGAGGGCTCCGACGACGCCATCGGCGCCATCCGGGGCTTCATCGCCAACGTGCACACCGGGGCGATCGGGATGTCGGGCTTCCTGGGCCTGGTCGTGACGAGCATGGCCATGCTCTATTCCATCGAAAAGGCGGTCAACCAGATCTGGCGCGTCTCGATGCGGCGCAATTGGGTACAACGCATCGCCTATTATTGGCTCTTCATCACCATGGGGCCGGTGGCCTTGGCGGTGGCCGTGGGGGCCGCCACCTCGGCGGCGGTGCCGTTCAAGGATATCATCCCCACGGGGGCGGGATTCTTCGTCTCGACGACGATCATCTTCACCTTGGTTTTCAAGATCGTCCCCCACCGCCCGGTCCACTGGAAGCCGGCGCTCGCCGCGGCGAGCCTCACCGCGGCGGGCTGGAGCATCGCCCGCGTCACCTACAGCATCTACACCCGCGAAATACTCGCTTACAACAAGATATACGGCAGCCTGGGAGCCGTTCCCATCCTGCTCTTGTGGATATACATCATCTGGGTGATCGTGCTCTCAGGGGCCGCGATGTCGGCGGCCCTGCAGAAGAGGTTCGAGGCGCGGTCTTAGGCCGGTCCAATGCCGGCCGGCGCCGAAGCAGGTTCTGGAGCGCCATGGACGCGCCGATCAGGCCGGAGTTGGTCTCCATGACGTCGATGGCCGTCGTGTCCTTGGGATCCTTGATCCCAGTTCTTAAGACCGACGGCTGGCGTCGAGACACGATGGAGTCATGGCGCTCTCGAGGACGTGGAGCCGCGGCGCCGCCTCCATCCGACGAATAGCCCAGCGCCCGCCAGGGCCGCGGCCAGGAGGATCCACCAGCCCCAACCAGCCTTCGGTCCCCGGGTGACGGGCCCGGCCTGCGGCGGCTGGCCGCGGGTTCGGACGGGCTTGCCCGTGAACTCCACGGGTTGCCGGGGGCCCCAGTCCCCGTCGGCGCCCCGCCCCCGCACCGTGGCCGTGCGCGAAGCCGGCGCGGCCCAGGGAAGTGTGGAGCCCACCCCTTTGAGGAACTGGAAGGTGGCCGAGAGGACGCCCAGGACCTTGGAGCGCATGTCCACCGGGATGCGGCTAGCGAGCTTGCCTTTGGCCGCATTCTCCGGTGCTGCCGCGTCGGTGGATACCTCCCGCATCATCTCGGCGATGCGCCGCAGGTCCTCGGGGGACACGAAGTCGCCCCGCCGGTAGGAGCGGGCGTCCACGTAGCGGTTGCAGTCCCCGGAGATGACCTCGCAGGAGGCGCTGAACAAAAAGTCCCGCTCCTTCGGCGGTTCCAGGGACATGTGCTTGAAGTAGCCCTCGCGCCGCTCCGGGGCCTTACGGTATTCGTCCTTGAGCGCGTCGAAGCTTTCCCGGGGAAGCACGTCGAAGAAGTCCGGGCGCTTCAGGAGCGACGCGGGCTCGCGCTCGATCCGGAGCCTCAAGTCCTCCAAGGCCGCGGCGGAGGCCAAGCCTCCGTCGGAGCCGAAGAGGACGCTCCGGCCGTCGGGGCCGGTGCCGACCTTGAGGCCCAAGGCCTGGGCCGCGCCCTTGAAGGGCCCGACGGCCGCGAGGATCAGTTCCCCTCCGGTCCTAGGCCTGTCAAGTTCGGCCGGCGCCGCGGACCCGGGACCCGGGGCTCCGGGACCCGAGGGACCGCGCCGGTCTCCCATGGAACCGGCGGCGTCGAGTCCCGCGCCGCCTCCTTTCCACGAAGCGGCTCCGGCCTTGGCGAGGTCCAGGCCCCTGCGCATCTTCTCCTTGGACCCGTCCCCCAGGCGGTTTCCACCAGGGAACTCTGGGTCGCGGGAGTCCGAAGACTCCCCGCGAGGGTTCGAGCCGCCATCCGACCCGCCGCCATCGGACGGAGCGCCGTCGTCGGGCGTCGGTTCGGACGTTTGCTTCGCCTGGGCGCGTTGATCGTCCGGGGGCGTGGCGGGTTCCTTCGACGGGTCGGCGTTGCCCGGGTCCCCTTGCGTCTTCTTCGTCAAGTCGCCCTTCATGGTCTCCAGCAAAGCCCGCCCCTTGAGAAACGATTCCCTCCACTGCTTTGGGTCGGACTGATAGTCCCCATTCGGATCCTTCAGGATGGGTTCGATGTCCTGCCCCAAGGCCAGATCGACCGCCTGCTCCACCCGCTTTGCCGCGGCATCGAAGCGGAGCTTGAGGGCTTCACGCTGATCCGGCGGAGCCTTCAACAGGTCCTCGTAAGCGGCCTTGGCCGCTCTTTGGCAGGTAAAGTGCATGTTGACGATGCATTCGATCTTCCTCTCCGTGATCCGGCTGCAATCATCCCGTTTTAGGCAGTTGTCTTGAGGGCCGGCGAATGCGCGAGACAGGTAAGAGGCCATAACCACCGCAAAGACCGTGATCGTCTTGACCATGGCACTCTAAGTGTATCCCCGCAAACTGATGGTGTCAATAAGTGCAGTATCGGGCACTCTAGAACTTGACCGACAGGTCCGGGAAGTGCCCGCTGAACATGCCGTTCAAACGCCCCATTCGCTAGACACTTCGGCCGACTCCCCAAACGATGCCTGCTTGCGGCTAAAAGCCGCATTCAGCTTCTCCCATCGGCCAGATTGGCTGATTGGCGCGTTTGGGCCCCAGGTCCACTATGGTCATCCCGCCCCGAGCCATCCCCGACCGAGATCGCCGCTCGGGACCATCCGGCTTTGGAGCGCCTGCCCGGGTATATCCTGCGCCCCGCCATCGCCCATCGCCCTCAACCTCCTTGACGATCCATACTTGTGATATATACTATAAGTAAGGCATGGAAAGCCGCCTCGAATCTTAAGAAGCATGGGGTTTCGTTCAAGGAGGGGATCACGGTCTTTGACGATCCGGCCGGTTGCTGCTTCCGGACCCGTGGCATTCCACGGCGCAAGAATCCCGTGAACTTGTGATCGGAACGTCGGACTTGAAACGGCAATTGTTGGTGGTTTATACAGAACGAGGCCCCGATGCCACTCGCATGATCTCGGCGCGTCGGGCCACTGCCCGGGAAAGGAAACGCTATGATGAAAACCAAGCGAAAAATTGGAAAGCTAAATCTTAAGGACCCTGATCTGGATATGCCGCCTTTAACGGACAAACAACTCCGGTCCATGAGGCGCGCCACTCCCGCGGAAACGGAGAAGTACCGGCGCGCCATCGAAAACACGCTCGGCGTTCCACGTCCGCCGCGCATGGGCCGCCCTCCCAAACGGCATGAGGAGAAATACCGCCCCGTCTATATGAAGCTGCACCCGCGAGCGCTGGCCTGGGCGCGTACCGAAGCCAAACGTCGAGGGATAGGGTATCAGACCATCATCAATGAGACTCTGTTGAATCATGCCGCCTGATACGCGCCTCTGAATCGCCAGACCCCAAGTGGAGCCCCGAAATCCTTTGCGCCGACTCTAGCTTCTGGCCACGGCTCCGGAGGCGTCTTTGGCCGCCCCGCCCAAGCCCTTCAGGAAGTAGTAGGTGAACATACCGTGGCCTTGGTCCTTAAGAGACCCGGTGACCTCCTGGGGAGAGGCAGCGGCGAATAGGACGACCTTGCTTCCTGGTCCAATTGAGGTGTCAACCTTGTTCACCAGGGGTCGCAATCCTTCCCCCAGGACGGAGCGCCCTCCTGCCCCCGAGAAGTAGAAGAATACTCGACCCTCAGCCTTGGCCATCCGTGGGAGCCAGTCTTCCAGGACACCTTCGAGCCTGCCGCGGGTGGCCTGGCCCCCGACCATGAGCTTGATATTTCGTTCCGGAACCCCCAAGGCCAACAAATGGGATTTGATAGCTCGGGCGTCCCGTTCGGCGAATTGGGCGTCCGGGAGCTCCCCAGAGTAATCCTCGATCCCCACGACGAGGGCGAAATCGTTTGAATTCTCCTTCATGCGGTGGCGCGGAGTATCCACATCGGAGCGAATGGCGATGTCTTTGGGCTTCTCGGCCCGAGTTGACTGGGCGGCGATCTTTCTCTCAGCGGCTTTCTCTGCCGCCTGCTCCATCATGCGCTGCATGTTTTCCGGGGTTATCTCCGGAACAGGCGATACGGGAGGCAACACGGACGTGATTCCATTGGCGAGGCTGTCAGGCATGTCCTGCTTTTGCCGCCCCGCACGCCTTGCCGCCGTCTCATTTTTCGCCCGCTCAGCCGCCGCTTGTTCCAGTGAATCGATGCGACTCCCAATATCAGGATGCGCTGCTATGATCCGAGAATAGAGCCAAATCGAGCTATTCGGTCCTTTGGGGGGGATCGGGCGAAAGCGCCCGATGACCGCGGCGGCCCTTGCTGTCCGCCATTCATTGAGACGAGTCCGGCGGGGCTCGTGACCCCATACCGGGACAGGGAATGCCCGCATTCTAGGGATTTTTCTCACCGCGGACCTGGAGCTTGCGCACCCGGGCCGCTTTAATCTAGAGTGGGGTCGCCGCACTAAATCACTCACGGAGGCTCAACATGCCCATCAAGACCCCTGCCAAGACCGCAGAACTCAACGCCGTAGACTACTTCAAGTCCAAGCTCCGCTTCGAAACCACGCCCCATACCCTCAAGGCCGACCTGGAGGCCGGCAAGGTATATCTGGTGGACGTGCGCGGCCAGGAGGCCTTCGCCAAGGAGCACATCCCTGGAGCGGTGAACATCCCTCTTGCGGAACTGCCCGGTCAGTTTAAGAGCCTGCCCAAGAACAAGACCATCGCGACCTACTGCTGGAACCTCACCTGCGCGATGGCCCCCAAGGCGGCCCTGCAGCTGGCCGAGAAGGGCTTCCCCGTCCAGGAGCTCGTGGGCGGCATCGAGGAGTGGCGCGGGCAGTTCCCGACGGAAGGCAAAAAGTAAGACGACGTCCTCACAAAGAAGGACCCGGTCTCTTCGGAGACCGGGTCCTTCTTTCCCTACATTTACATCAATGCCTGGGGCTTGGGCACCCGCACGACGATGGTGCCCGCGATCCGGTCGTGCCAGGACTGCATCTCTGGGTCCCAGCCGGCCCAGAAGAAGCCCAGAAACATCGCCAAAGCGGAGCTGAGTCTGATCGTGCCGGGAACAAGCAGCGCCAGGGCATTGATGTCGTTTTGGGTCAAGGCCTTCGGCATATTCAGCGCCATGGGGTCACCGGCCTTTCCTGGCAAGTGGCCCCTGTCGGATCGACATCCTCCTCGGGCTGGGAGCGCAGCCGCCCGACCGCGAGGGCCAGGAGTCCGCACGCCATCGCTAGAATAAGACGCCGCACGGCGCCCATTAGAGCATTTCGTCGGCGGGGCATGAAATTGATACCACGTCGCGGGCCGCATTCTAGGGATTTTTATCCACGCGGACCTTGACGCGCGCCGATTCCTGGGTTATCATCCCGGGTGCGGTGGCGATCTCCGGTCAAAGTGCTCTCAAATTGCTTACAAAGTACGGGGCCCCCCGCCCGCGCTGGCGGCGCATCCGGGAGGACCTCATCGTCCGCTACGCCCCCTCGACCTCCCACGGCAAGCGCCTCTCGGCCCTGGCCCGGGAGCGCCTGGTCCTGTCGGACATCATCAACAAGATCGCCTCCGGGGACCTGGAGGCGGCCCACCGCGTGCTGGCCGCGGTCCCGCCGGCGGGATGACCCCCCGCGTCCTGGCCGCGCTCGCCGTCGCGCTTCTGGGGGCGGCCTACCTCCCCGGACTCGGCGCGCCCTTGATCTGGGACGACAAGCTCGCCGTGACGCTCAATCCCGCGCTGGGGCGGCCCGCATCGTCGACGGACTACCTGACCAACGACTATTTCGCCTTCTCCCGGGAGGCGACGTGGCGCCCGCTCTCCACCTTGACCCTGCGGCTTCAACGGCGGGTCTTCGGAGCGGCGCCGGCCCCGAGCCGCGCGGCCGGCCTGCTCCTCCACGCCGTCAACGCCGGCCTCCTGCTCCTCGTGCTCGCCCGCATGCGCCCGCGCCCGCCGGGCGCCGAGCTCGCCGCCGCCCTCTTTCTGGTCCATCCCGTCCACGTGGAGACCCTGTCCTGCCTCTCCTTCAACGAGGAGCCCCTTTGCGCCCTGGGGCTCTTGTCCGGACTGCTCCTGCACCAGCGCGGCCTCGCGCCGGGAGCCGCCCTCGCCTTCGGGTGCGCCATGCTGGCCAAGGAGACCGGCCTGCTCGCCCTTCCTCTGGCGGCCGCCTACGACGCCTTTCAGGGCGGACGGGAGCGGACCGGCCAGAATATGCGGGCCTATGCCCTGTACGGGGCCGTCGCCGGGGCCTACGCCCTCATCCGCTTCGTCCTTCTCCCCGGTCCGGCGATACCTCCCTCCTCGTTCGAACCCGGCTTCGCCTCGCGGCTGGGCCTGGCCGCCCTCGGATTGGCGACCGCCGTCCGAGTCTATCTGCTTCCGGTCCGGCTGCGCATTGAATACCCGGCGATTCCGCCGGCCTCCGGCGAAGAGTGGGCGGCCGCCGCGGCAGCGGTCGTCCTGGCCGCGGCAGTCCTGGTCGGAGGGGGGCGCCTGGCGCTCCGAGAGCGGCCGCAGGGCTTTTGGGGGCTCTGGGCGCTGGCGTTCCTGCTGTCCACGGCCAACCTGGTTCCGGTTCCCGTCCTCAGCATGCGCCTCCTCGCTGAAAGATGGCTGTACCTCCTCGCCTTGGGAGCCTCGGTCATCCTCGCGCGGGTTCTTCAGCCCCGCCCCGCGCTCGCCGCCGGCGCGCTCTTGGCGTTCGGGCTGGCGAGCGCCTACCGCTCGCTCGACTGGCGGGATGAAGTCCGGCTTTGGCGCTCCCTGGTGACCATCTATCCCTGGTGCTCCGCCGCGCACGAAGGGCTGGGCAAGGCGCGGCTGGCCCGGGGCGAGAGCGCCGAGGCCGCGGAGGAGCTGCGGGAAGCTCTGCGCCTGCGGGAAGGCGGCGGAGACCGGTTGGTCGCGCGCTACCCCCCGAGAAACGCCCGGGACATGGCCCTGGGGAGCCTGGTCATCAGGAATTGCCTGGGGCTGGCCCTCCTTCAGAGCGGCCGGGACAGGGAGGCGGAGGAAATCCTGCGGCAGGCGGCCATGACCCCGGCCGGCGGCGTCTTCGCGCACAAGCTCCTGGCCCAAAGGGCGGCGAGTTCCGGCGACTTCGCCGCGGCCCGCGCGTGGATCGACGCCGGGCTTCGGCGCTCCAAGGCCGATGCGCTCCTTCTGCGCCTGCGCTCCGATGTCGACCGGGGCATCCGGCCCCCTCCCGTCAGGCTGGAATTCGGAGGCTGAGAGCGGCGGGCCTCCCGGACTCTGGGAGTTCGGCGGCCATTTATACACGCATCGCTGGCTCCAGTCAAACGTCAATTTCCTCCCGATGGACGGCGGCCTTGACAGGCTCGGCAAGCGCGGGGTATCCTTTCGCGCATGGCTGGTCAACCGGTGAGCCTGCCGCCCGGCCCGCGCTGGCCCGGCCTCGTGCAGGGCCTGCAGTGGATCTACCGCCCCATCCCCTTCATGGAGGCCTGCGCGCGGCGCTACGGCGACTGGTTCACCGTGCGCCTGCCGCGGGGGATGACCTTCGTCTTCACGAGCGAGCCGGAGGCCGTGCGTCAGATCTTCGCCGGCGACCCCGACGCCTTCCATGCCGGCCCGGTCAACGTCATCGTCAAGCCCCTGCTGGGCGCGCACTCCCTCCTGTTGCTGGACGGCAAGGCGCACCGCGCCGAGCGCCGGCTCATGATGCCGCCCTTCCACGGAGAGCGCATGCAGGCCTACGGGGAGGCCATGCGCGGGATCATCGGCGGGGCCATGGCGCGCTTCCCGCGCGGGCGCCCCTTCCCGATCCATCCCGAGATGCAGGCCGTCACGCTCGACGTCATCCTGCGGACGGTCTTCGGGGCGGCCGGCGAGACGCCGCTCAAGGGCCTGCTCAAGGCGCTGCTCGACGTCTCCGCCGATCCGGCCGCGTTGATGTTCGCGAGCCCCGACGGCACGGTGCCCTGGCTGCGGCTCCAACTGGCGCTCGGGCGGCTGTCGCCCTGGGGACGGGTGGCGGCCATCCAGCGCCGGGTCGACGACGCCTTGTTCGCGGAGATCGCCCGCCGCCGCCGCGGGCCGGCCGGAGACGACATCCTGTCCCTGCTCCTGGCCTCCCGCTACGAGGACGGCCGGCCCATGACCGACCAAGACCTGCGCGACGAGCTGCTGACCTTGCTCGTGGCCGGCCACGAGACGACGGCGACGGCGCTCTCCTGGGCGGTCTCCCGCCTGGTGCGCCATCCCGAGGCCGCCGCCCGGCTGGGAGAGCCAGATTACCTGGACGCCTTCATCAAGGAGACCCTGCGCCTGCATCCGATCGTTCCGCTCGTGGGCCGTTACCTCACCAAACCGGCGGCCATCGCCGGCCGGGAGCTTCCCGCGGGGGCCTCGGTCACGCCCTGCATCTACCTGACCCACCGCCGCCCCGACATCTGGCCCGATCCCGAGCGCTTCGATCCGGAGCGCTTTCTCGACACGCGGGTCCCGCCGCAGCATTTCTATCCCTTCGGAGGCGGCGCGCGGCGCTGCCTGGGCATGGCGTTCGCCCTCTATGAGATGAAGGTCATCCTGGGCGAAATGGTCGGGTCTCTCAAGTTTCAGCCATCGCCGGGCTACGCGCCGCGCGTGGCGCGGCGCGGCATCACCTTCGCGCCGTCGGAAGGCATGCCGGTCATCGCGAACTAGACGCGGTCCAGCGCGTCCGCGCCCGAGCGCGGCGGTAGGGGACCGCCTCCACCGGTGGAGGCAACGGTGCCGCCGCCGGAGAAATTGGTAAAATCCGCCTCGAATGCCGGAATCCAAAAGTCCACCGCGGTGTCTCGTGCTCGGGGGTTCGGGCTACGTGGGCTCGGCGGTGTGCCGCGCCTTGGCCGGGGAGGGGGCCCGGGTCGCCTTCACCTATCACCGGGGGACGGGACCCGCGGCCGAGCTCAAGCGCGACGCGTCCTTCGCCCTGGGCATACTTCGGCGCCGCCCGTTCCAGGCGCTCCTGCAAGTCACCAACCGCTGCAACATGACCTGCGGCTTCTGCGACTTCCGGCCCAACGGGGCGCTGGGCCGCGTCGGGACCCTCGGTGAGGTCGCCGCCTTCGCGGCCTTCCTGGTGTCGGAACGCAACTCATACATGAACGGGGAGCCCATCCTGATGGACGGCGGATTGTGAAGCGATTTCTTCTCTGGTCGGCGCTGGTCTGATGGCGCGCATACTCGTCGTCGATGACGAGAAGGACACCGTGGGCCTGCTCCGCTACATGCTCACGAGGGAGGGCTACCAGGTCTCGGAGGCCACCGACGGCGACGAGGCCCTGCGCGCCGTGGGCATCGAACCCCGGACCGGGAACGCCGACGACAGCCGGGAGCTTCCGGACCTGATCATCCTCGACGTCATGATGCCGCGCCTGGATGGCTACACGGTCTACTCGCGCCTGCAGTCCAACGCCCGCACCCGGGAGATTCCCGTCCTGATCCTGACGGCCAAGGGCAAGATGTGGGAACTCTTCGAGAACGCCGCCGCGATCTCGGCGTTCTTGGAGAAGCCGTTCGACCCCAAGTTCCTGCTCCAGCACATCCGGGAGGCCCTGGCCCGCCGCGGCAAGGGATAGGCCCTTAGACCGACGGCAGCACCCGCAGGACCTCCTCGATGCTGGTGAGGCCCTGGGCGGCCAGGTCCAGGCCATTGTCCTTGAGCGTTTTGAACCCCCTTTCCCGCGCCGCGCCGAAGAGCTCGGGTATGGGCGCCTTGCGGATGACGAGGTTGACGAGGTTGTTGTCGAGCGCCAGCAGCTCGAAGACCCCGGTCCGGCCCCAGTAACCCTGCTGCATGCAGGAGACGCAGCCGTTGGGTTTGAAGAGGGTGCGCCCCTCCTCGACGTCCAGGCCCAGCCGGACCAGGGCGTCCTGCGGCGGGGTATAGGGAAGCTTGCATTGGTGGCAGAGCAGGCGCACGAGCCTCTGCGCCACGACCGCGCGCAGAGCCGAGCCGACGAGGTAGGGCTCGACCCCCATGTCCATCAGGCGCGCCACGGTCTGGACCGCGCCGTTGGTGTGGAGGCTGGAGAGCACCATGTGGCCCGTGAGCGCGGCCGAAATCCCGGTCTCGGCGGTCTCCTTGTCGCGTATCTCGCCCACGAAGAGGATGTCCGGGTCCTGGCGCAGGCAGGCTCGCAGCCCGGAGGCGAATGTCAGGCCCACCCGGGAGTTGATCTGGATCTGGGTGATTCCGCCCTCCCGGCGGCTGCCGGCCAGCAACTCGTACTCGATGGGGTCTTCGAGGGTCATGATGTTGAGCTGGGGGGAGCGCAGGCGCTGGATGATGGAATAGAGGGTGGTGGTCTTGCCGCTCCCGGTCGGTCCGGTGACGAGGAAGAGGCCGTTGGGCCTCCCCACCGTCTCTTCGACAAGGGCCTGGACCTCCGGCGGCATGCCGAGAAGGTCGAGGTTCATCAGGAAACTGCGGCGGTCGAGGACTCGCAGGGCGATCTTCTCGCCGTAGTGGCTCGGGACGCAGGAGACGCGCACGTCCACCTCGCGGTCGTCGAGTTTGTGGCGGAACTGACCATCTTGGGGGAGGCGGCGCTCGGTGATGTCCATGTGGGAGAGGACTTTCACGCGGTTGGTCAGGCCGAGGAGGACGCTCTTGGGGAAGACTTGGTGCGACTTGAGGATTCCGTCGACCCGCAGGCGCAGCAGGGCGAAGTTCTCTTGGGGTTCGATGTGCACGTCCGAGGCGCGCTTGCGGACGGCTTGAAGGAGTATGGAGTCGACCAGCTTGGCCATGGGCCGGCTCTTCTCCAGGTCGGTGGTCGGGGTTTCCTGGAGCTCCAGCTCGCGCTGGTGGAGCTCGATCTCCTTGAGGATCTGGGCCATCGTCGAGTCCTCGAAGTACTTGGCGTAGAACTTGCGGAAACCCCCTTCGAGGATGCCGACGGGTCTGATGTTGAAGCCCGTCACGGCCCGTATGCGGTGAATGGCGCCCAGGTCGTCGGGCGCGGTCATGGCCAAAGTCAGGATGCCCTCCTCGAACCGGATGGGAACGGCCTGGTAGCCCTCGATGAGGTACTCCGGGACCAGCTTGAGGATTTGGATGTCGACCTTCTCGATTTCGGCCACGAAGGGCACCTTGTAATGGTCGGTGAGCAGGGTCAGCAGGGTGTTCTTGCTTATCAATCCCCGCTGGATCAGGGCCATGTCGATGGTTTCATCGGGCCCGAGCTGGGAATGGACGACCTTGGAGATGTCGTCGAGAGTCAAGATCCCCGATTGGACGAGGAGGTTTGACAGCGTGTCGAGAGAAGTCTTTGGCATAAACCTTCGGCCTGGCGGCCGGGCCGAATTTTCCCTAAAATCTGCTATCTTATGAGAGAATCCGTTCCCTCTCGGCGGGTCGCTCATAGCATAACAGGCCTTCTCCCCGATTTCAAGGCCGCCCGGCAGCTCTGGATCCTCTTCGCCTGCCAAGGAGTCCTCGCCGCCGGCCTGGCCCTGTCCTTTCCGTTCTTGGCCCTCTACCTCCACCGGCGCGGCATGAGCTTCGGCTCGGTGGGGGTCTGGTTGTCGGCGGCATCCCTGCTGACCGCCCTGGGCCAGGGGCTCGGCGGGGAGCTGGCCGACGTCCTGGGACGGTCCCGGGTCATGATCCTGTCCTTGGTCGCGCGGGCCGCGACGACCGCGGCCATGGCCTGGGCGATCGGGGCGGAGCAGCCCGTCTGGGCGGTCATGGGCCTGCACCTACTGGCCAGCCTCACGGCCCATGGGTTCGAGCCGGCCTCGCGCAGCTGGATCGCCGATCACGTCGAGCCCCGCGAGCGGCACCGCGCCTACGGCCTCTTGCGCATCGCCATCAACTTGGGCTTCGCCGCGGGGCCGGCGCTGGGAGGCTTCCTCGCGCAGCGCTCCTACGCCCTGATATTCGCCATAAGCGCCGCGGTCTGCGCCCTCTGCGCCGCGGCCTCGACCTTGCTGTCCGACCGTCCGGGGTCCCGCCGCGTCGAGCCCTTCGATCCGGCCGGCGCCCTCAAGGCCGCGGCCGACCCGCGTTTCCGGGGTCTTTGCTTCAACAACTTCTTGATCTCCGTGGCCATGGCGCAACTCGTGGTCTCGGTCTCGATCTATGCCACGAGCTTTCTGCGCATGCCGGAGAGCCGGGTGGGGCTGCTCTTCTCGATCAACGGCCTCATGGTCGCGCTCCTGCAGTTCCCGGCGACGAGCCTTTTGTCGAGATTTCCGTTGACCGCCGGGGTCTCCGCAGGGTGTCTCTTGTACGCCGCGGGCTTCGCCGGCGTGGGGTATGCCGCCGGCTTTGCCGGCATGGCCGTGGCCATGGCCGTGATCACGCTGGGCGAGATCTTCGTGGCGCCGGGCGTCAACGCCTTGGCCGCCAACCTCGCCCCGCGCCGGGAGCGCGGGCGCTATATGGGATTCTTCGGGCTCGCGCAACAAGGCGGGGCCTCGCTAGGCCCGCTGACCGGCGGGCTGGGGCTCGACCTGCTCAGCGCCCGCTGGGCCCCGGCGCATTGGCTGGGGGTGGCCGCGGTGGCCGCCGTCGCGGCGGCCGGGTTCCATGCCCTGCGGCGGGGCCTGACGTCGGCCGAGCAGGGCCTGACCGAGGCGCCTTTCGAGGACCTGCGCCTCCAGTAGCGGGCCCCTAGCGGTACTTCGCCAGGAACCGGAGGTTGGCCGCCACCAGGGCTTCGATGCGGGGAAGCATGAAGGGCGTGAAGGTGTCGCCGGGGTTGGTGGGAACGCGCAGGACGGTGCAATACTCGGCGACGTTCTTGCGCACGCGGCGAAGATAGTAGGACTTGCGGCGGCGGGTGCGCGGCTTGCGAGCCAAGAGCTCCCCCAGCCGGTCGAGCTGGGTGCGGCGGCAGATCTCCGCGATCAGCTTTTCCCAGGAGGGGGTGCGCTCCGCGGGGGCGCGGCGCTCCTCAATGAAGAGGTTGGTGGGCTGGATATCGCCCAAGATCCGCATCACGGATTGAAGCTGGGTGGCCGGGTTCGGGGGGGCGGTGCTCAAATGGATGGCCAGGTCCGAGAAATCGCCGGGATTGAGGAGCCTATCGAAGAGGACGCGAAAATCGGCGTAGCGCTCGTCGTCGATGCGGCGGGAGCGCATCTCGGCCAGGAGCTTGGTCTTGGTCGCCGCGAAAAGCTCGGCCTTCAGGCCGGTGAGGGGCTCCTCGATGTCGAGGAGCTTGTGGCGCATGTACTCCCAGGGGTCCTTCTCGAAGTAGAGGGTGGCGCCGCGGAACTGGCAGAACTCGCTTAGGCGCGCGAGTATGACCAGCTGGTGCGCGGGGTTGATCGCCACCCGATCAGAATATGAAGTTTGGGGGCGATTGAAAACAGGATGGCACCGGGCGCCGGCAGGCGCCCAGTGCCATGCGCCATCTGGAGTTGAGTTGGCGCATGGCAAACGGCATGGCGCGCATCATGGTCGTCGATGACGAGAAAGACACCGCGGGCCTCCTGCGCCAGAAGATCCGGGAGATCGTCTCGGGGGCGCAGGGCCCGGCGATATGTTAACATTGCCGCCGTGACCGACGCTCCCGCATGGAGTCTTCCGGAGCCCATCGCCCGCCTCAAGGACCTGGCCTACAACCTGTGGTGGTCCTGGCACCCCGAGGCCCGGGCCCTGTTCAAGGCCTTGGACCGCTCGCTCTGGCAGAGCACGCACCACAGCCCGGTACAGCTGTTGAGACAGACGGCGCCCGAGCGCTTGGAGGTTCTTTCCCGCGACCCGGAGTTCCTCCAGCGTTATGCCATGGTCATGCGCAGCCTCGACGCTTACCTGGCCGGGGCCGACACCTGGTTCTCCAAGCGCCGCCCCGATTTTAAAGGAGCCGTCGCCTACTTCTCCGCGGAATTCGGGGTGCACAACTCGCTGCGGATATATTCCGGGGGCCTGGGGATACTGGCCGGGGACCACTGCAAGAGCGCCTCGGATCTCGGCGTTCCGTTGGTCGGCGTGGGCTTCATGTACCCGCAGGGCTATGTCACCCAGCGCATCAGCCAAGACGGCTGGCAGCAGAACATCTACGAGGCGGCCGACTGGGAGAGCTCGCCGGTCCGGCGGGTTATGGGTTCGGACGGGGGTCCCCTGATCCTCCCGGTTCCGGTCGGCTCCGGGACCGTGCACGTGGCGGTCTGGGAGGTCGTGGTCGGACGCTGCCGGCTGCTGCTCATGGACACCCACGTGGACGCCAACTCCCCGCAAGACCGGGAGATTTCAAGCCGCCTCTACGCGGGCGACCGGTCCATGCGCCTGCGCCAGGAAATCGTGCTCGGCATCGGCGGCGTGCGGCTTCTGCGGGCGGCCGGGGTCCCGGCCCGGGCCTATCACGCCAACGAGGGGCACTCGGCTTTCCTCTTTCTCGAACTGATCCGGGAGAAGGTGGCCGGCGGCGCGAAATTCTCGGACGCCCTCAAGGACGTTTCGGGGATATCGGTGTTCACGACCCACACCCCGGTCGAGGCCGGCCATGACGTGTTCACCGAGGAGATGATCGCCGAGTACTTCAAGGACTACTGGCCGGATATTGGGCTTTCCCGGGAGCAGTTCCTGGCCCTGGGGCGCGCCGGAGGCCACTCCGGGTGGAACATGACGGCGCTGGCCATGCGCCTGGCGGGGCGGCGCAACGCGGTGAGCCGCCGCCATGGGGAAGTCTCCCGCAAGATGTGGGACTCCCTCTGGCCGCGGCGGGTCCAGGCCGACCCGGTCCCGATCAGCCATGTCACCAACGGGGTGCACCTGCCCACCTGGCTCAACCAGGACTTGGGATGGGCTTTCGATGACCATCTGGGGGCGGACTGGCGCGAGCGCCAGGACGACCCGGCGGTCTGGTCCAAGGCGGCGGCGATCCCCGACGAAGCCCTCTGGGGGATGCACCTGAGGAATAAGGATGAGCTCTTCCGGCTCCTGCGCAGCCGCACCCGGCGGCGCTGGGTGGAGGGTATGCCCGACCCCGGCCAGGCCCTGGCCCAGGGGGCGCTGATGGACCCCAGCGCCTTGACCATCGGCTTTGCCCGGCGCTTCGCGGCCTACAAGCGCGCCACCCTCATCCTGAGCGACGTCGACAGGCTCAAGAAGCTCCTGCTCGACCCGTGGCGGCCGGTGCAGCTGCTGTTTGCCGGCAAGGCCCACCCCGACGACGACGGCGGCAAGCAATTGATCCAGCACATCTATCGCCTCGCCCGCGATCCCGCCCTGGGCGGCCGGATCGCCTTCGTCGAGGACTACGACATGCACGTCGCGCGCTACCTCGTGCAAGGCTGCGACGTCTGGCTCAGCAACCCGCAGCCGCCCCTGGAAGCCTGCGGCACCAGCGGCATGAAAGCCGCCATGAACGGCGTGCCCAACCTGAGCGTGGCCGACGGCTGGTGGGAGGAGGGCTTTAACGGCTTGAACGGCTGGTCCGTGGCCGGGGGCGGCGACGACGGCCAGGCCCTCCTGGACCTGCTGGAGAAGATGGTCGTTCCCCTTTACTATGACCAGACCGGGGGCATTCCCCACGGCTGGGTGCGCGTTATGAAGGAAGCCATCCGCTCGGTCTCGCCGCGCTTCTGCGCCGACCGGATGGTGAAGGAATACGTCGAGCGCCTCTACCTGCCTTCCGTCGAACCCGCCGCCGCCGGATCCTCCCCCAGCGGGGCGTAAGCCTTTCTCCCGGCCGCCCGCGCCTGGGATGGATCGGAAGCGCGGGTCAGGAGTCGGTTTCCTCGATGATTTCGCCCTTGTCGTTTAGGACCAGGAAGGCCGCGTGTTCCTTTGCCGCGAGGGCCTCTTCCTTCCCGCGGTAGGCGGCTTCCACGGCCTCGGGCTGGGTCTCGAAGTCGCCGAGGATTTTGACGCCGCGGTGGTCGCGGCGAAGGGCGCGGAAGGTCTTGCGCGCTATCGGCCGGGCCGCCGATAGCGCCGCCACATCTTCGGGCGGACCCTGCCGCCCGTATTTCTTAATGACGGCGATCACGGCCGCCCCGGCCAGGATCGGCACGATGAGGTAGTAGAGCAGCAGGGATATCATCCCGGGAGCAGGACCGGCAGGGCTTTGGGCACCACCTGGAACCTGGCCGGGAGCTCGCCCACGGCCTCGCCGTCGATGTTGAGGAGCACCTTCTCGCGGCTCTCGGCGTCCAGGCGCATGACGCGGGAATGGGCGATGCCGAAAACCGAGAGGTGGCTTCCTTTATAGATCTTGGGGAAGTTCCATAGCAGTTTGAGGACCCCCACGTCTCCCACCGCGACCAGGTCGAGCATGCCGTCGGCGGGATCGGCGTCGGGGGCCATCTTCATCCCGCCGCCCGTGGACGAGGTGTTGGCCAAGGCCAGCATATGGTATGGGGTCTCCGGCCATTCGCGGCCGTCGACGATCAGGCTGACTTTGCGCGCTTTGGATTTCACCAAATGGACCAAGGACATGGCGAGGTAGCTCGCCGTGCCGCCGAGGGGCTTGCCCGATATCTCCATGGAATGGGCGATGTCGCCCGCCAGGCCGGCCATAGCCACGTTGACGAAGAAGCGCTCCTGGGGAGGTTGTCCCCACGTGACGCGCCCCACGTCGAGTCGCACCGGCTTGGCCCGGTCGAGGAAGTCCTTCCACGCCCCCGGGTCGGTCGGGAGGCGGAAGTGCCGGGCGAAATCGCACCCGGAACCCGCCGGCAGATGACCCAGCTCCAATCCCGCCGGAAGGTGTCCCGATGAGAGCAGCCCATGGGCCGTCTCGCTCAGGGTCCCGTCGCCGCCCACGGCCACGATGCGCTCGCAGCCGATTCGCAGGGCCTCCCGCGCGAGTTCCGAGGCGTGTCCGCGGCGCTCGGTCAGTATCACCCGGGCTCCCGCGCAGGCCCCGGACTCCGAGAAGACCTTCCAAAGAGCGTGCTTGCCCGAGGCGGGATTGACGATGAAGCACGTCGCCACGGCGGCAGTCTAGCAAATTAGCTAAAATACGGCATGTCGCGCCTGACCCACAGGGACGGCGGGAAAGCCCGCATGGTCGACGTTGGGGGGAAGCCCGTCACCCGGCGCGAGGCCGTGGCTCTCTCGGAGCTCCGCGCCGGAACGGCGGCGTTGGATGCGCTGCGCTCGGGAAGCGTTTCCAAGGGCGACGCCTGGGCCGTGGCGCGGGTGGCCGGCATCATGGCGGCCAAGCGCGCCCACGAACTTATCCCGCTGTGCCATCCCATCGCCTTGGAAAGCGTCGGCGTCGAGTTTTTCCTCAAGCCGGACCGCGTGCTCATCCGCGCGCGCGCGGCGGCCTGGGGCAAGACCGGAGTCGAAATGGAGGCCATGACCGCGGCCGCGGTGGCGGGCTTGGCGCTCTACGACATGCTCAAGTCCGTGGACCGGGGCATGGCGTTGGGGCCGGTGGTCCTGGCGCGCAAGTCCGGGGGGAGCTCCGGGACCTACGAGCGGCCCGGGTTCCAGGCCGAGGGAGGCGAGGGATGGCGGTGACCGTGAGGCTCTTCGCGGACTGCGCCCGCTGGGCCGGTCTCCGGGAGCTGTCGATCTCCCTGCCCGAGCCCGCCACGGCCGGGGGCCTCTTGGAGGCCGTCCCGGAACTGGCGCCTCTGCGGCGGCTGCGGGATGCCGTGCGGGTGGCCGTCAACTTGGAGCATGCCGCATGGGACGCGCGGGTGCAGGATGGAGATGAAGTCGCTTTCTTTCCCCCGGTCAGCGGTGGATAAGGAGCCGTGGCGCGATGAAGATGCCGGCTGAGTCCGCCGTTCCACCTCCATCGGTGGAGGTAAGCCGGAGCGCGGCCGCGGGAGGCCGCGGACTTCTGTGCCGGGGAATTTTGGACTCCGCGGAGACGCTCGCGGCCGTGGGTCCGGCCGGGCACGGCGCGCGCGTGGTTTTCGAAGGCGTGGTGCGGCCCGAGGAGCGGGGCCGCCCCATCGCCGCGATCGTCTACGAGGCCTATCCGGAGATGGCCGAACGCGAGCTGGCCCGGATCGTCGCCGCGGTCGAGAGGCGCCGCGGCGTGCGCGCCGCGGCGCGCCACCGCGTGGGCCGCGTGGCCGCCGGCGAGGCGAGTTTGCTGGCCGCGGCGTGGGGCCGGCATCGCGAGGAGGCCTTCGCGGCGTGCCGCGAGCTGGTCGACCTGGTCAAGAGCCGCGTCCCGGTATGGAAGTCGGAGGTGGAATGGCTCTAGAGAATTTGACGGCGGGCATACTCACCATCAGCGACCGCGGCGCGCGCGGGGAGGCCGAGGATTTGAGCGGCCCGGCCTTGGCCAAGGCCGCCGAGAAGCTGGGCTGGCGCGTGGAGGCGCGCGCCATGGTCTCGGATGAGGAGCGGGAGATCCGCGCGGTCCTCGGGGACTGGTGCCTGGAGAACCGCGTGGATCTCATCCTGACGACCGGCGGGACCGGCCTGGGGCCTCGCGACGTGACCCCGGAGGCGACCAAGGCCCTGATCGAGAAAGAGATTCCCGGCCTCTCCGAGCTCATCCGGGCCATGGGGGTGAAGAAGAACCCCCGGGCCGCCCTCTCGCGCGCGGTGAGCGGCGTGCGGCGAAAGACCCTCATCATCAACCTGCCCGGCAGCCTCCCGGGCGCCTTGGAGTCGCTGGCGGCCGTCGCCAGGCTCATCCCCCATGCCGTCGAGATCATTCGGGGGGGCGGTCATGGTTTTCCTCCAAAATGATGAGGTGTCAAACCATTTCCGTCGGTCATGGTTTTCCTCCAAAATGATGAGGTGTCAAACCATTTCCGTCGGTCATGGTTTTCCTCCAAAATGATGAGGTGCCTGCGCATCCAGCAACTGGAAGCGCAGGCCATTTCCGTTGGTCATGGATGAGCTGATCGGCGTCGACGACGCGATCGCGCGCATCCTTGAATGCGCGCCCCTGCTTGACGCCGAAACAATCCCGCTGGGACGAGCCGCGGGCCGCGTGCTCGCCCTGGCCGTCCGCGCGCGCGAGGACCTTCCGGCCTTCAACAATTCCACGATGGACGGCTACGCGGTCCGGACCCAAGACTTGTCGGAGGCCGCGCCGGGGCGTCCGGCCGCGCTGCGCCTGCGCGGGCTGTCCCGGGCGGGTTCCGCGTCCCGGCGCGCCGTGGGCGGCGGCGAGGCGGTCAAGGTGATGACGGGTTCGCCCCTGCCGGCGGGGGCCAACGCGGTCGTTCCCGTCGAGGAGACCCGCGCCCGAGGACGCGCCCGCGTCATGATCGAGAACCGTCCGGAGGCTTGGCAGTGGATCCGAAGCCGCGGCGAGGACGCCCGCGCCGGGGAGGAGCTTCTCCCGGCCGGAACGCGCCTGCGGCCCCTGGAGATCGCGGTCCTGGCCAGCCAGGGGCTGTTGCGGGTCGCGGTGCGCCGCCGCCCGCGCGTCGCCCTGCTCTCGACCGGAGACGAGCTGGTCAAGCCCGGGGCGCGCCCGAGCGAGGGAAAGATCCGCGACGCTGACGGCCCGGCGGCCAAGGCGGCGCTGGAGGCTTGGGGCGCCGACGTGGTGGATCTGGGCATCGCGGGGGACGACCCCCGGGCGCTCAAGGCCCGGCTTAAAGCCGGGCTGGCCCGCGCCGACGCCGTCGTCGTCTGCGGCGGGGTCTCGGTCGGAGATTACGATTTCACCCGGCCGGTCCTGGCGGCCTTGGGGGTGCGCCCGCTCTTCTGGAAGGTGCGCCTCAAGCCCGGCAAGCCCTTCTTCTTCGGCACGTCCGAGGGAAGCGGCCGCCGGAAGCTGGTGTTCGGCCTGCCGGGAAACCCGCTCTCGGTGCTGGTGTGCCTGGATGAATTCGCGCGCCCGGCCCTGCTCAAGATGCAGGGCGTCGACGCGCGGGTCCCGCCCTATCACCTCCGCGGCCGGGCCGTCAACACCTGCGCCCTTCCCCGCGAGCGCCAGCAGCGCCTTTTCTGCGAGGCGACGCTGGACGACGAGGGCTTTAAGCTCCGCCTGCTCGAGCCCCAGGCCTCCCACATGGTCGCGCGCTGCGCCCGCGCCAACGCCCTGGCCGCGCCGGGCGTGGGAACGCAAGCCGTCAAGCCCGGCGACATCCTCGCCTTCCGGTGGCTCGACTGACTCCTCCCTCCGACGGCCTGGGCCGCCGCATCGAGTACCTGCGCCTTTCGGTCACGGACCGCTGCAACCTGCGCTGCCTCTACTGCCTGCCCGCGGGGGCCTCCTTCGGCGCTTCCGAGGAGGCCATGACGGATTCGGAGATCGAGGCCTTGGTGCGAGCCTTTATCGGCTTGGGATTTTCAAGGGTCAGGATCACGGGGGGAGAGCCGTTGGTTAGGGACGGCATTGTTGGCTTGGTTTCGCGGCTTGCGGCCATCCCGGGCCTTCGGGACTTATCCCTGAGCACGAACGGCGTCCGGCTCGGTCCGATGGCGGGGGATATCCGCCGAGCCGGACTGCGGCGACTCAACGTCAGCCTCGACACCTTGAAGCCCGAGCGGTTCCAGCGCATCGCGCGCTTCGGGACCCTGGAGGGAGTGCTCGCGGGGGTTTCGGCCGCGCTGTCAGCCGGGCTTTCCCCCGTCAAGCTCAACATGGTGGCGGCCCGGGGCATGAACGAGGATGAGGTTTCGGACTTCGCCCGCCTCTCGGCCGAGCTCCCCGTGCACGTGCGCTTCATCGAGCTCATGCCCATGGGGGTGAGCGGCTTCTTCGATCGCTGCCGCATCGTCCCCTTGGCCGAGATCCTCGAGCGCGCGGCACCCCTCGAGCCCCTGCCGCGCGACGCCTGGCCCGCGGGCGCCGGGCCCGCCCGCTATTGGCGGCGTCCCGGCGGTCGGGGGACGGTGGGCGTCATCTCGGCCATGACCTGCGGCTTCTGCGACTCCTGCAACCGCGTGCGCCTGACCTCCCGGGGCAAGCTCGTGCCGTGCCTCGACGGCGAGGACGGGGCCGACCTGCTCGGGCCCCTGCGCGCGGGGGCGGGACCCGAGGAGCTGCGTCGGACGATCTTATCCGTGCTGGCCGCCAAGCCCTCCGCCCACCGCTTCGTCGAGCGCGCGGCCGAGGCCGCTAACAACCCGCGGAGCATGTGCTCCATCGGGGGCTGAAGCCCCGCTAAACCGGGACCGGGGCCGCGGGCCGGGGGCCGGCGGCGACGAGCTTCTTCTTCCTGGGATCGCCGGCGAGGTTGAGGCCGTCACGCCAACTGTACGCGCGTACAGTGCGATATCCGAGAATTCGGCCTTGCGACGTGTCGTCTTCTCCTCTCGATCTCCCGAGTCCAAAGTGAAAAGAGATGGAAGGTTCCTGTATCGTGTTCATCGCCCCGCAGGGCGCTGAGCGCGCGATCGGCTCTCCTTGCCGGCGCGCGTCGGCTCAAGCCAATGTTAGGGCATGGGGTGGCGAGTTGTGTAAGCATCAATCAATTTCCGAATCATCTGCTGATACGGAGCGTGGTACTTTTCAGCCGCCCTCTTGAAGAAATCCACGCTGGACTTGCTTAGCGTCATCGTCACCTTGACGCCCTCCTCTCTAAACGCAAGCTCCTCCGGAGGAGGTAGGAAATCCTTGATCAGCCGGAGCTTCCCGAGCGGCTCATCCGTGTACTTTATTTTCCTTTTCATAAATACCCTTCCCTTTCCTCCAATATCCGGCCCCAAAAATTCGGATCCGATCCTTTCTATGCGTGAAGCGCACGGTCAGGATCCCCCCTCCAACGCGGCCGAAGCAATAGAACCGCCTCTCCCCCTCGCCATGCTCCAGATCCTCGGCGATGATGCGCTTGGGATCGGCAAATACATATTGGGCCGCACTGAAGGACACGCCGTGTTTTGATTGATTCTTCCACTCTTTCCCGTCGTCCCACTCAAAACTCAGCATGCCCACGATAAGTATAGCAGATATATGGCATTACAGCCATATATATTTATGGCCCATGACAAGGCGACCGCTTTAAGGGGACCGGTGCGCGCCGCCATCCGGCGCCGCCGACTCGACGCGCAGGGCCTGGTCAGCGGGGACCTGCGCCTGGAAGCCGGGGGCGCGTTGTCCTACCGGGGGGCTTGGACTCAGCTTCCTTCCAAGCAGTTCAAGTGCTTCTACCTTCTCGTCGAGCGCAGCCCCCGCGGGGTCCGCCGGGAGGAACTGGCACGCGCCCTCTTCGGCCCGGCGCGGCTCAAGGATGAAGCCAAGGCCCTGGACAAGCTGGTCTCCCGCCTGCGCGCGAGCCTTCCCCGGGAGTTGGGCGCGCGCCTCCACGCCGTGCGGGGCTTTGGTTGGGTCTACCAGCCCGGTTCTTGAGCAAGAAGCATTAGGGGCCGATTCGATGGGGGCGAGGAGTTGGTTGTTGTTGACGGGATTGTTTCTTGGCGCCTACCTGATGCGGGACAGGATCCGGCTGCTCGTCGATCCGCCAAAGCCGGTTCGCGCCACGCCGTATGTCACCGTCTACGGGCGGGATTCCTGCGGTTGGACCGGCGCGCTGCGGGAGGAGTTGCGCCTCCGCGGCGTTCCCTTCCAGTTCCAAATCATCGACGATAGCGCGGTGGGCGCGGAACTCTACCCGCGGATGCAGCGGCAGGGATTGAGCGTTGAATTCTTCAACTTGCCAGTCGTGGACGTGAACGGCGGGCTCGTGATCCGTCCCGCCTGGCAGGAAGTCGTGGACCGGTATTCGCGTTGAGCCCGCGGGCCTCCCCAGTGCCGACCGCGTAGACCAGTTTTGAGACGCCGGCGTCACCACAAGAGACGCGCGCGGGGTTGACTTGGCGCGGCCCCGGGGTTATATATTGGGTAGGCCGCTGAATCCGCGCCCGCAGGGTCTTAAGGAGTCACTACGCCGAGTAGACCTCCCCCGCGGCGCTGGCGCTTTTCGCCGGCGCCGGCCGTCCTCGCCGTTTGCCTCGCGTTCCTCGCGCCCGGCGCGCGCGGCGCGGCCGACTCCTCCGCCCTCTCCCGCGATGCCCAGGGACGTTTCTGGGTCGTAGGCCGCGACCGCGTCGGCGAGGGGTTGCCGGCGACCAACTTCCGTGTGGAGAAGTACGACTCCGGGGGGCTATTCCTTTCCTCGACGCCCTTGGACGGGGCGGTCGGGAACGGCAGATACGGCATTGCCTTCGACGGCGACGGAAATGCTTGGGTGTGCGGCACGGCCTCCTCGGGAGGGGCGCCCGACCTGGCGGTGTGGAGAATCGCCGCCTCCGGCGACCGCATCCTGAGCTCGACGACCTACGCCAACCCCCTCGGCGGGGCCGTCTTCAGCGGGGGGATCGCGGTGGATTCCTCGAGCAGGGTGTGGGTCGCCGGGGCCGAGCAGACGAGCGCGGGGGAGAGCTTCAAGCTGATGCTGTGGCGCTTTGGCCTCGACGCGGTCCTGGAGCCCGGCTTTCCCAAGACGTACCAACGCGGCACGCTGGACGCGGGCCTCTCCGCCGCCCTGGCCCCGGAGGGCGGCCTGTGGTCGGCCGGGGTAAGCCGCAACCCGGGCACCGCCAGGCTCGACCTTGGAATTTGGAAGTTTGATTCAGCGGGGAACCTTTTGCCGGGCTTTCCTATTTTTCGGCCCGACGCCTTCTTCTCCCTCCATGAAATCGGCCTGGGCTTGGCGGTCAGTTCCTCCGGCGCGGCCTGGGTCGCGGCGGCCCAGGCGGCTCCGTCCTGCGGACGGACGGACTACGTCCTGCTGAGCTTCGATGCCTCCGGGGCGGCGCTCTCGACGAGCTACTGGCATCCCGCGACGTTGGACGGAGCTGACGGCTTGGCCGTGGCGCTTGACGGGCAGGGAAACGTTTGGTCCGCCGGGGTCGCGGGCGACGCGGGGGTCACCGCGGCGGTCTGGAAGCATGCGCCCGACGGCAGCCTGTTCGCGGGCTATCCTCAGGTGGGCGGGGGCGCGTTTGCGGAGAACGGCCTGGCCGTGGACGCCCTGGGCCGGGTCTGGGTGGCGGCGGGCTCCACTCCGCAATTGTTCTCCGGGGCGGCGACGGTGGCGGGAGAGGCTTCCCTAAGCCCGTGCGCCCTCGCCGCGAGCACCGGCTCCATCGCGGGTTCGATCACGTCGCCCTTTTCCCCCGGGGCGGCCTTCACGATCGCGGTATCGACCGACTTCTTCGGCCGGGAGCGGACCCCGCTCTTCACCTTCGCCTCGACCGGAGGGGCCTCCTCGCCCTTCACCCTGAGCCTCGCCGCCCCCGCCGCCTATATGCTCGCGGCCTTCGAGGGCTCGGACCCGGAGTTCATCTCGACGGCGACGCGCGTCGGATCCTACAACAACTTCGCCGGAATACCCCTGGTCCCGGGACAGGCCGCAACGGGCATCGACTTCGGCATTTTCCTTGATACCCAGGCGCCCACCGGAGCATTCACCGCTCCGGTCTCCGGCTCGATCATCACGGCGCTGGACTTTATTTCGGGCACCGCGGCGGACAACTCGGGGGCCGACGGCGAGCCCGCGCTGGCGGCCGAGGACCTGGACTTCGGCCTCTGGTGGGATTCGATCCAGCGGCAGTGGATATCAACGGACGACGCCCCGTTGTTCCGGGTGGTCGAAGCCGACGGGCAGGGGACTCCCGTCGCCTTCTCCTGGTCCGCGGACGTTCGCAACAGCACGGCCTCGGACTCCGGCGCTTTCGGGGGATTGGCGGGTTACCTCGTCAACGGCCACCGCTACCGCCTCTACATGCGCGTCAGGGACTTGGTGGGCAATATCGGGGAACCGTTCCCGACTTCCGAGTTCCTCTGGAACGGCCCGGACGGCGCGGTCACGCCCCCCGCGCCGGGATTCGTCTCGGGCTCGGCCCTGGGGATATCCTCCATCGCTTGGATCTGGAGCCAGGTTCCGGGCGTCTCCAACTACAAGGTCTACGAGTCGAGCCTTCAGGTGGTTCCGACGGCGCTGGTCTCGACGACCTCCTACGCGAGCGTCGGCCTCGAAATCAATTCGGGCCATATCCTCTGCGTGAGCGCCTTCAACGCCTACGGGGAAGGCCCGCGGCGCTGCTCCATCGAAGTATTCACCCGCGCCGCGGTTCCCGGACGGCCGGTGGCGGCGAGCGTGGGCTTCGACCGCGTCGCCTGGTCCTGGGACCCCAACGGCAACCCCGAGTTCCGGACCGGCTACTCGGTGACCGTGTCCACGGACGGCTTCCTTGCCCACGTCTCGACGCCGGTGGTGGTTTCGTCCACCCAGGCGGTCGTGCCGGGCTTGGCCCCGGATACCGTCTACGAGGCGCGGGTGCGGGCGTTCAACGGCAACCAGATTGCCTCGGACTACTCTGAGATCGGTTCGACCAGGACTCTGCCCGCGCCGCCCGACCCGCCGGTCAACCTGCGGGCGGAGCTCGACCGGCCGGGCCGGACGGTCCTGCTAACCTGGGAACCCGCCGTCTCCGGGGTCCCGGCCGTTTCCTTCAACATCCGGCGGGCGATCCAGAGCGAGTCGGGAACCTTCGACCTTGTCGCCTCCACCACGGAGACATTCCACAGCGACGCCCTGGGCCCGTCCGCCGCCTACTTCTACCGCGTGAGCGGGGTCAACGCCGCCGGGGCGGAGGGCGCGCCGGCCTCGGCCGCGGTCGCCGCCGATTTTGAGCCGCCCCAGACCATCGCCGATTTGCGCGTGGCCGCGGTCCGGCGCGAGGCGGGAGAACTCGACCTGGCCTGGACCGCGCCCTTCGACGACGTCACGGGTGTGGCGCGCTATTTTCTTCTCTCCTCGACCAACGGGGTCTTCGACGCCGGGACCTCCTCGGAGACGATCCCGAGCCTGGTGAGCGCCGGCTCGACCGCGGGCTTCACGGTGGCGGCGAGCACCGGAGGGGCGCGCTACTTCGCGGTGCGCTCCGAGGACGGGGCCGGCAACCTCTCGGAACTCTCCAACGTCGCCATCTTCGACCCGGTCGCGCCCACCGTCACCTCCATCGACCTGGCTCCCGGCCAGCTCGTTTCCCGGCCCCGGGGCGTCACGGTCACGGCCGTCGACGACGTGGGCGTCGTCCGGGTGGTGTTCTCGGTCGACGGAGCCACGCTGGCGGTCGTGACCGAGGCCCCGTATTCATTCATCTGGGACACCCGGGGCTTTCCGGACGGGGAGCGCTTGGTCCGCGCCGCGGCCCAGGACGCCTCGGGAAACGAGGGCCAAATTTCGAGGACAATTCTGCTCAACTACGCCCCGCCCCCGGCGCCTGTCATCCTTTCCCCCTCCGACGGCTTCACGACCCGGGTCGCCACGGTCAACGTCTCCGGCTCCGCCGTGAACGGGACCACGGTCGCCTTCATGGTCGACGGCCTGGACCTGGCCGCGGCCGCGGTGGCCGGCGGCGCCTGGCAGCTCGCTCCCGCGACCCTGCCCTACGAGGGGGACTTGCTCCTCACGGCCGCGGCCTTCGAGAGCCGGGGCTTCGGTCCGCCCTCGCGGGCCGTGAGCGTGACCTTCGCGGCCACGGCCCCGGATTCGCCCGCCCTGCCCTCGGCCTCGGGGACTCCGGGAGGCGGCGCCCGCGTGGAGTGGTCCGCCCCCTTCACGGGCAAGACCCCGAGCTTCTACCGGGTCTACCGCTCCACGACCGACACGGACCTCACGGCCGGAACGCCCGCCCCGCCGGCCTTGCGCGCGGCCGACCAATTCGCCGCTCTCTTCTTCGAGGAGCTTCCGGCCGCCGACGGCCTCTACTTCTACGCCGTGACCGCCGCGGACCGCGTCTTGAACGAGAGCGCCCTCTCCGACGTGGTCTACGTCCTGACCGACGGCGTGCCGCCGGCGGCGGCCGTGCGATTCTCGACCCCCCAGCCCGTCGGTCCCGGGATATACCAGCCGGAGTTCACGATTACCGAGCCTCTGTCCGAGCCGCCCGTCTTCACATTCACGCCCCCGCTCGGCGGGCCGCTGGCCCTCAACCTGACCCCGATCACCGCGACCCTGTGGCGCTCGACCTTGGCCGTGACCGCGGGCATGGGGCAGGGCGCGGGGTTGTTCTCCTTCGAGGGCGCGGACCTCTCCGGCAACGTGGGGCGGTCCGTCAGCGCGGGGACCTTGCTGGTGGACACCGTGGGTCCCAAAGCGACGCTGAACCTCTCCAAGGCTTCTCCGCTGTCCTTGGGCCCCCTGACTTTCAACCTGGCCCTCGACGAGCCGGCCCTCTCCACCCCGACCCTGAGCTTCATTTCCCAGGGGACTACGGTGCAGGTTCCGCTTTCCTCGACCGCGCCTTTCGACTCTAGGACTTGGGCCGGAACCGTACAGATCGACCGTCTGACCGGGGAGGGTTTGGCCCGCCTCGCCTTCAGCGCCGAGGACCGCCTGGGCAACGTCGGGACTTCCCTCCTCGGCGGGACGACGGTCTTTATCATCGACACCATCGCGCCCGACCCGCCCGAGGCGGTGCGCGCCAACCCCTTGCCCGCCGCCCAAGTGTCGGTCGCGTGGAGCGCTCCCTTGGGCGAGCGGCCGGCCTTCTACCGGGTCTATCGCGACGTGCTGTTGGTCGCCGACGGGGTCCCTCCGGCCCCGGACGGCAGCGGCGCCTTCCTCGACCAGGCCACGGAGGGCGAGCACCAATACCGGGTCAGCTCCGTGGACCGAGCCGGCAACGAGTCCCTGGCCACCGATCCCATCGTCTTTGCGCGCGCCACACCGCCGCCGCCGCCGACGGCCCTGACCGCCGTCGTCAACGCCTTCGGCAACATCGAGATCGACTGGCAGGCCGCCGGCACCGACACCGCGAGCTTCCGGCTCTACCGGGCGACCTTCCCGATGACGAGCGTTTCGGGGATTGCTTTCAGGAGCGCGGCCCCGCCCGTCACCGAGTCGCCCGCGGTCAACGGAACCTACTTCTACGCGGCCACCTCCCTTGATGTGGCGGGCAATGAGAGCGCGCCCGCCTTCGCCGCGGCCCTGGTCTGGGACCGCTCGGCCCCGGTCATTACGATCGCCGGGGTCGCGGACGGCGGGTTCTTCAAGACCGACGTATTTCCTGCATTCTCGGCTTCCGACCCCAACCTCGACGCGGCCTCGGTGAAGGGCCGTCTCGACGGCGCGCCGTTCGTCTCCGGGACGCGGGTGTCGGCGGAAGGGCCGCATGTCCTAAACGTCACCGCCGCGACTTTGGGCGGCGTCGGGGGGAGCTCGACTGTGACTTTCACGTTGGACAAGACCGCGCCCCTGGTCGCGCTGTCGGGGATCGCTCCGGGCGCGGTGATCGTCAGCTCGGTTCCGGTCGCGGTGGACATAACGGCCGCCGACCTCAACCTTCAGACTTCCTCCTTTCTCCTTGCCAACAGCCTTTTCAGCGACAGCGTTCCATACCGGAGCGGGGACCCCATCGCCAGGAACGGCTCCTACTTCCTCTCCGGGAGCGCGGCGGACAAGGCCGGCAACGTCTCCAGCGCGACGCTGAGCTTCCGGCTCCAGATCGGCCCGCTCGCGCCTAGAGCCCTGGCCGTGGTCGTGGGGGATTCGGCGCGGCTCTCCTGGGAGAGCCCGGAGCCCGACGTGATCGCTTATCGGGTCTACAGGGACGGACAACGGATCAGCGCCAGCCTGCACGCCGCGACGTCCTTCGAGGACCCCGGCGTGAGTGCCGTGGGACAGGCGTATGAGGTCTCGGCCGCGGACGCCGCCGGCGCGGAGGGTCCCAAGGCCCGGGCTTCGGTGCCCTCCGCGCTCCTATTAATGGCCACGCACACTTTGACGCGCGGGTTCCTTGACGCCGTTGCCGTGCAAGCCGTGAACACCGGAGCACAGGGCGTCACTTTTGGTGACGCCCTGATCACTATTCTGACGGACCAAGGCAAAGCCGCCGAGGCCGCGGTTCCGGGGGGTTTCGCCGCGCCCGGCGGGGCCGCGGCGCTCAAGGGTGTTCTCTCAGTTCCCAAGGACCTGCCGGAGCGTTCGTCCCTCCGGGTCCGGGTGGACCTGCCCACGGACCTGGGCGCCAAGGTGGTCCTCGAGCGGAGCTTCCCGGTCCTGGCCGTCGATCCGGTCGAGCCTTTCCTTGAAGTATTCCCCGACGCCCTGACGGCGGGTACCTTCAGCCCGGCGCGGGTGCGGGTGCACAACCGCGGGACCGCGCCCATGGACGTGATCACGGCCGAGGCGGAGGGCGGGGTTGTCTTGCCCACCCAGGAGGTTCAGATACTCTTGGAGACGAGCGCGGGCACGCTCTTCGCCTCCGCGGGCCTCAAGCAGACCGGCAACGGGGCAAGGTCTTCCTTCAATTTTGCGCGGCAGGTGTTCTACGTCACGGTGCCGCCCAAGTCGAGCGTCCTGCTCGACCCGGTGCTCGTGCTCGTGCCCAACACGGTCGGGGCGAGCCTCAACGTCACGGCCGCGGTGAGCACGCCGACGTTTCAGCTCGGTGGCAACCAGGCCGTGAAGGGCGCACGGAGCTTCCGAAGCTCCACGGCCCAGGGCGTGGTGGAGTCGGTGCCCTACCGCGTTACGGCCTTCTCGGACAAGGCGGTGTACGACCAGGGCGAGCGGGTGGAGGTCGAGGGGCTGGCTTTTGACGATTCGCAGGCGCCCGTGCCTAACGCCCCGGTGAGCGTGCACCTCGCGGCCAACGGCTTCGACCGGCACGTGAACGCGGTGACGGACAGCTCGGGGGCGTATCGCGCGCTGTTCTTCCCGCTTCCCAACGAAGCCGGCATCTACACGGCCTTCGGCTCGCACCCGGACGTGGTCACGCACGGGGGGCTGTCCACGTTCACCATGGTGGGCTTCGGGTTCGAGAGCTCGAGCCTGGCCGGGACCATGGCGCAGAACAGCGCGCTTTCCTTCGTGGCGGGGCTGGTGAACACGGGGGCCGCCGAGCTGGAGGGGTTGACGTTGAGCACTTCCTTAGTAACCGGGGCGGGCGTGGTCTTGGCGGTGGACACCCGCACCCTGCCGGGGACCCTCCCGGCAGGGGCCAGAGCCGACCTGCGCCTGACCTTGAGCGCGAGTCCAACGGCTTCAAGTTCGACGTTTATACTTTTTGTCCGGGAGTCCCATGGCTTCGAGCGCCACATCACCGTTACCGTGGACGTGGTCCCGGCCCAGCCCATACCGGCGGTGAGCCCGCAGAGTTTTTCTATCGGCATGCTGGGAGGGGAAACGCGCGAGGTGGCGGTCAGGATCGAGAACAAGGGCTTTCACGCCTGGCGCGGAATTGCGCTGACGCCTCCGGCCTTGGACTGGGTGGAAGTCCGGGGAAGCACCGAGATCGGCGACCTCGCGCCGGGAGCCAACGTGAACTTTACGCTGGTGTTCGCGCCGCCCGCCGCGCTGCCCAACGGAACCTACGAGCCCAATCCCTTGCTTCAGATCACCGCGCTTAACCTCGCGCCCGTGCCCATACTGGCCGCCGTGGCCGTCACTTCGACGCGCAAGGGCAACGCGGCCTTCAGCGTGATCAACGCGGACAAGCCGCGCAGCGCGACCGGGCAGGGCGTGCCCATCGCGGGGGCGGTGGTGACGATCACGAGCCTGGACGTCGAGGGCTTGAGCTTCCGGGCTGCGGCCGATTCAAACGGCTTGGCGCGGATCGTGGACGCCCCTTCGGGCAAGTACGCGTGGCGGGTGGAGGCCAAGGGGTTCTTGACGCAGGACAGCACGCTGGTCATCGAGCCGGGGCTGACCAAAGAGATTGAAACGCTCCTGCCTACGGCTACCGTGACCTATGAGTTCTCGGTGACGCCTACGCGGATCACGGACAAGTACGACATCGTGCTCCAGGCGACGTTCAAGACCGACGTGCCGGCCCCGGTCTTGGTGATGGACCCGCCGGGCATGGTCTTGGCCATGGAGGCGGGGCAGACGGTGCAGACGCAGTTTACCATCACCAACAAGGGCTTCGTGTCGGCGTTCAACGTCAAGGTCAAGTTTCCGCTGGGAAGCGGCATCGAAGTCAAGTTGGCGGTGAATGAAATCCCCGAGATTCGAGCCGGGCAGACGGTCATCATCCCCGCGAAAGTCCATTTGGCGCACGCGAGTTGCCCGAGCATGCTGGCGATTCTTGCGGCGTTGTATCCTTGCGCGGCCAAAGCGCTGATCGGCGCTACCTGGCCGGGGACCACGGTGAGCGCGGGGGACGACTGCGGGCGCGTCCTGGTGACGCCGTTCATCCACACCGCGGGCGGGGCGGGCTTCGACTATGAGGGTGGCCCGAAGTTCGCGAGCGCGGTGGGGCCCGGGGAGAGCGTAACGCCGCGTGGTGGGGGGTGCGGTGGCGGCGGGGCGCAGGGGGCGACGTCAGGGCGAGGCAATGGCGGAGGCAGTGGCGGTGGCGGTGGAGGCGGCAGTGGCGGGGGTAGCGGTGGAGGTGGAAGTGGAGGTGGCGGCAGTGGCGGGGGTGGCGGCGCGGGGGGTGGAGGCGGTCCTGGCGGGTGCGATGCAACCAAGGGCTTTTGCACTGGTTCGGGTCCCCCGGACTGCCAGCCCAGCGGTTCCTTCGGCCTGAACGCCACGCCGCGTTTCAGCACCGAAGGGCCGGAGGACGGCGAGTGGGGCCGGGGCTGGTACAGCGACATGCACGAGCGCGTCAAGCGCGACGGCGCCGGGTCCATGACCCACCGGGACGGCGACGGCAATGAGAGGATATTTCATCCGCTCAACGCTCCGGCCGGCGGCATGACGGCGTTCTACGCCCAGCCGGTCAACACGCTCACCAAGCTGGTGGGGCTCGACACCGAGGGAGGCAGCCCCACGAGCCTGGTCCAGCGCTACCCCGACGGCACGACCACGCGTTACGCCAGGTTCCCAACGGACTACCGCGCCGGGCTGATGACCGACCCCAACGGGAACTTCGTCAGCTATGAGCGCGACGGGCAAGGCCGGATCACAAGGGCTCAGGACATCCACGGCCGGTTCATGAGCTACACCTACAACGCGGCGGGCAAGATCGACTCCGTGACGGATCAGGCGGGTAGGGTGACCCGCCATCTTTACGATGCTCTCGGCCAACGGACCGACGACATCGACGCCAACGGCGACACCACGCGCTATCAGTATGACGGCCAGAACCGCATGACGCAGATCCATTACCCCAACGGGGCCAAGTTCCGGTATTTCTACTACTCCCCGTTTGCGGAGTTGGCCGGTTTAAACGCCAACAAGGTCAGCACGGTGACGTGGGAGGGAGGCGAGGGGGCGCTGATCTATAACTACACCGAGGGCGCGCAGCGCACCCATATCATTGACGCCCTGGGCCGGAGCACCCGTAACGACTGGACCGAGATCAGCGGGCTGAGAAGGATCACGCGGTTGCAAGACGCCTTGCTCGGCGAGACCTTCTACACCTACGATGGGGACATGCGGCTGACGAGCGTGAAGGACCCGTTGGGAAGGACTACGAGCTTGCGCTACGACACCAACAGCAACGTGACGGCCGTGACGGACCCGCTCTTGCAGACGGTTCAGGCGATCTACGAGCCCACGTTCAACAATCCGACGCAGGTCACCGACGCCAAAGGAAACAAGACGAACCTGTTCTACGACGCCAAGGGCAATCTGATCCAGGCGCGGGACGCCTTGGGCGCGTCCACCGTGCTGGCCTACGACAAGCAGGGGCATGTGACGGGGGTCAAGGACCCCCTGGGAAACATCGCGTCGTTCGTTTACGACAACAACGGCGCATTGAGGGGGGTGACGGACCCGCTCGGCAGGACCACGGTGATGGAGCGGGACGCTTTGAGCCGGGTTACCAGGAACACGGACCCGGCGGGCAAGATCACGAATTTACAGTACGACGCCATGGGTAACCTGACCCAAATCAAGGATGCCTTGAACGGGATCACGAACTACGGATACATCCCCGGCCCGGGGCAGAGGCAGCTTCAGACCGTGACGGACGCTAAAACCCAATCCACCACGTTCGGATATGACGTGGTCGGCCGGCTCACGTCGGTCACCAACGCCCTGAACCAGGCCAAGACCTTTGCCTACGACAAGATGAGCAACCTGACCAACGTGATCGACGCTAAGGGGCAGACGATCACGTTCCAGTACGACGCCCTAAACAGGCGGGTCGCCAAGACCCTGCCGGAGGGGACGATCACCTACGCCTACGACCCGGTGGGCAACCTGACCCGGGTCGCGCACCACAACGGGAGCATCGTGGAAATGACCTACGATGCCTTGTACCGGCTGACCCAGAGCAAGCAGACTCTGCCGGGCGGGTTCCAGGCCATCATAGGCTACGCCTACGACGCCAACGGCAACCGGACCAGGATGACGACGCCCTGGGGGAATTTCGGCTACGAGTACGATACGCTCAACCGGCTGACCAAGATCGTCAACCCACATGGACGTATCTTCACCTTCGCCTATGACGGCCTCGGCAGACGAACCAAGCTCGGATATCCCAATGGGATCGAAACGACGTATGCCTATGATGCGGGCTCCCAGATCACGCAGATACTGCACCGGCGGGTGGGCGACAACGCCGTGCTGGCCTTTGCCGAGTACGCCTACGACACCGCGGGCAATCGCACGAGCATGCGGGACCAAACCGGGACGCACACTTACGGCTATGACAACTTGCACCGACTGGTGAGCGCGGCGCACCCGCAAGCGAGCAGCATCGGAACGAAGAATGAGGCCTTCAGCTACGACGCGGTGGGAAACAGGCTGGCGGACGCCAATATCACAGGCTACACCTACGGTGCCGCGAACCGGCTCCAGTCCAACAGCAGTTTCACGTTCACGCACGACCCCAACGGCAATTTGACCGCGAGGACCGACAGGCTCACGGCAACGGCGACGGCCTACGCCTACGACAGCGAGAACCGGCTCATCAGGGCCGAGTTGCCAAATGGGATTCTGGCGAGCTACCAGCATGACGCCCTAGGGCGGCGGATAGAGAAGTCAACAGGGGCGCTGGCGAGCCAAGCGCTCCGTTACGTCTACGACAGCGAGGACATTCTGGCCATGCTGGATGGCAGCAACAACCTTGTGGCGCTGTTCACCCACGGACCGGGAATCGATGAGCCTCTGACCATGAACCAAGGCGGGCAAGAGTTCTTCTTCCACGCGGATGCACTGGGCTCCATCGTTGCCCTAGCGGATGCCCAGGCAATCGTTCAGGAACGGCTGGAGTACGAAGCCTATGGGAAAGCGGCGTATGTCGATGTCCGAGGGCCGCCCAACTTAGGGGAGCAATCCTTCACGGTAAGCCCCAATGCCGTTCACTTAAGCCGGTCTCCCGACGAGAAATGGTAGAGTCTCCCCT
>CAYJXJ010000002.1:14656-65026 GCA_964374095.1 uncultured Elusimicrobia bacterium | reverse complement strand
AGGTCAAGGTGACGGTGGCCGGAGCCCTCAGGAGCGGCGCTACCTTCGAGGGGACCGACACCATCCGCACCTTGGGACGCCCCATCTCGATCGCCACGACCGATGTCGAGCAGGGGTTGAAGCTGCTCAGCGTCTACGTCTTCCCGAATCCTGCTCGCCGCCAGAACCCCACGTTCCGGGTGCGGGTGGGACTGGCGGACACGGTCGAGCTTAAAATCTATAATGTATTCGGCTCCGTGGTGCACGCGGCCAGCCTGGGGCCGCCGAGGCTCTTCGACGCCGGGGACGGCCGGGGCTCGCAGTGGACCTACGAGTACGTCTGGGAGGTCTCGGGGGTGAGGACGGGGGTCTACATCTACCAGGTGGTAGCCCGCAAGTCCGGTTACCCCGAGGTCCGGGCGGTCGGACGGGTTGCCGTGATTCGCTGAGGACGGTAGGAAGGGCGATAGCTGGAGAGGCGCCCCGTTCGGACGGCGACCATGGCTTGAGACTGCCGTAAGCCCGTGTTGTTTATCTCCAAGGGTTTCCTTCACGCTGTGCCCACTCTCAAAGCTGGCAGGTCCAGCCGCCCTGGACTCGACGGGCCAGAAATCGTTTAATCAGGCTGATGGCCCGCATCCTCATCATCGATGACGACTTCGAGATCGTCTCCCTCCTTCTGGAAGTGCTGCGCCATGACGGGCATGACGCCGACGCGGCGTCGGATCCCGTCGAGGGCATGCGCAAGACCCGGGAATTCAAGCCCGAGCTGGTGATCCTCGATTACCACATGCCCCAAACCACGGGGGCCCATCTCTTCGAATCCCTGCGGCGCAATCAAGCCAGCCGCGCCACGCCGATCCTCTTCATGAGCGGGGAAGCCTCCCCGGAAACGATACTCGCCGAAGTCTCCGACGCGAGCGGGTCGCGGTTCATGCCCAAGCCCATCCACCTCGACCAATTCCGCAAGACCATCCGGGAGATGCTCGCGGCTCCCAAGCAGCCCTCGGGTTGATGGGAAAGCTCGTCCTGGTCCGGCACGGGCAATCCCAGTGGAACCTGGAAAACCGCTTCACGGGCTGGGTGGACGTCCCCATCACCCCCCTGGGAGAGGCCGAAGCCAAGCGCGCGGGCCAAGCCCTCAGGGGCACGCGCTTCGACTTGGCATTCACCTCCGAACTGCTGCGGGCCAAGCAGACCCTGGCGCTCATGCTGGCCGAACTCGGCCAGCCGGACCTGCCCGTGGAGCGCGACCAGGCCCTCAACGAGCGGCATTACGGCGATCTCCAGGGCCTCAACAAAGCGGAGACGGCCGCCAAATATGGAGAGGAACAAGTCCGGATTTGGCGGCGGTCATTCGACGTCCGCCCGCCGGGCGGGGAAAGCCTCAAGGATACCGCGGACCGGGCCCTGCCCTATTTCCGAACCCGCATCCTGCCCGCGGCCGCCACGGGCCGCAACGTGCTGGTCTCCGCCCACGGCAACAGCCTGCGGGCCATCGTGATGGAGCTCGACGGGCTCGACACCGAGCGGATCATGCAGGTCGAGATTCCGACGGGCCGGCCCCTGATCTATGAGATCGCTCAATCGGGGAAGCCGTCCTCCAAATCCGAGCCCTCCGCCTCTCCATCGGGGCACAACCCGACGCGCTGAAGTCCCTCCCAATGAGGTCCCTCCCAATGAAGGTCTTCCGCGGTCGGAACCAACGCCTTCGCCCACAGACGCCCGAACTCATCCCGGAAGGCGCCCACATCCGCGGGGTCGTCGAGGAATGAGACATTCTCGAAGCTGTAATTTTCCGCGGTAAAGGACCAATTGTAAGCCCCGGTCTCGGCCATGGCGCCGTCAAAGACCGCGAATTTATGGTGCATGTCGCCGGTCGCGGCGCGTCCGTCCATCACCCGCATGTCGAAGCCGTTCTCCCGGAGAAAGGGGATCACCGCGCTGTTGCCGGCTTGCCCGCGGTCGAGGACCAGGCGGATCGCGACCCCATTCTGCTTGCGCTCCAGGAGGGCCGCGGCGATGTCCATATTCGAGAAGTTAAAGAGGGCGATGTCGATGCTCACCCTTGATAAGCGGATGGCCTTCAGAATCCACTCCGCCGTGCCCCCCAGGGGAGAGAACACCGAGCCCGGGAAGGGCGCGTCCCGGAAGGGCACCGGCCGTGAGAGGTCCGGGGGCGGGCCCGGCTTCATGGTGGGAGGGCCGCGGCCGGGCTCCGACGGGGAGTAGGCGCTCTGCCAGATCCAGGCCCAGTAGCCGGCGAAAGCCCTGACACGCTCGGGCTGGTCGCTGAAGATGGCGTTCTCGAAATTAACGGTCTCGGCGGCCCGGCCCCAGTTATAGGAACCGGTCTCCATCAACACGTCGTCGAATACCGCGACCTTGTTATGCATGATCCCGAAGCTTCCCAGGCCGCGGATCATGCGGGTCTCGATGCCGGGCTCGGCCAGGAGCGCTTCGATCTGCGCGCTGCGGCGCCTGCCGCCGCGCGGAAAGACATGGCCTTCGTCCAGCACGATCTGGATCCTCACCGCCGGAGCGCGCCGGGCCGCGCGCTGCAAGGCCTCCAGAACGTCCTGGAGCGAGAAGTCGTAAAGCGCGAGCTTGATGGAAACCTGCGAGGCAGCGATGGCCTTCACGAGATGGACCGAGACCGGGCCCTGCCCGCTAAAGGCGACCCGGGGCAGGATAACGCCGTTGTGAGGAACCCCGAGTACGGGAGCGCCCGCCACCGGAGGGGCGATGCCCCAGGAACCGGCCCGGCCGCGCGCCGTCCCCAACCTGCCGTCGAAGACCGCGCCTCCTAGGATTCTCGCTTCCAGTAATATTGGAAGCGAGGGCGATTCCAAGGTGGGAACCAGCCGGGAAGCGGCGGTGTCTCGTGGCGCGGAGGAGGCGGGATGGGAGAAAGCCGCGACCGGCAGGAGGAGGGCAATCCCCGCGGCCGACAACCTCAGCCCCCCGGTCATCGAGTTTTAGTCTACACTACAAAGGACCTAGATGGGAAGGACCAAAGGACCTATACATATCTGGTCCAAAAGGCCTAGGCGCGGAAGGGGCGATTTTGTGCTATGATAGCGCGCGCAAGGGGTTCGGCGTCCCCGGGAGGCTTGCCAATGTTGAAAAGATCGGTGCGGCTGCTGGCGGTCGCGGTGCTGGCCCTGAGCGTCGTGTCCTGCGGCCCGGCCAACAAACGGCGCAAGCGGCTCGCCTCCGGCGCCGGCGATCAAGCCTCCGAAACCGAAAAGGGCCCCGCCTACACGCCGGGAGTGGACGTGACCGAGGCCAGCCTCCGCGGGTCGGAGTTCATCGGCATCCCCGACCTCGCCCCGATCCGGTTCGATTACGACAGCTACTCCCTGCAGGGCGAATCGCTCGACAATCTGAAGAAAAACGCCGCCTACCTCGGCGAGCACCGCGACGTCGAGGTTCTGGTCTCCGGCCACTGCGACGAGCGCGGAACCATCGAGTACAACCTGGCCCTGGGACAGAACCGCGCCAAGGAAGTGCGCGACTATTACATCCGCTTGGGCGTCGCGGGCGGGCGCATCGCGACGATCTCCTACGGCGAGGAGAACGCCCTATGCACCGACGCCACCGAGGACTGCTGGTCCCGCAACCGCCGGGCCGAAACGCGGGTGCGGTCGCGGACCGCCTCCGCGGGGACGCCCAACAGCCACACGCGGTGAGACTGCGGACGTCCGCGGCGCCGCTCCTGGGGGTCTTGGCGGCGCTGTCGGGCTGTGTCGCCACGCAGCAGGACATGCTCCAGCTTGAAAGCGAGACCGGAGAACTGCGCCACCAGATCGGGGACCTCAAAAAGACCATAACCAATCTCCAGGCCAACCAGGCCGACCTGTCGGTGAGCATGAAGCAGCTGCGCGGCGAGATTTCGGCGTTCGGAGAAGCCGCTCAGACCCTGCAGGGCAGCCTGGACCGCCTGGCCTCCAAGATGGACGACTTGGCCTCGGGCATCAGTTCGGTCGGGTCTTCCGTCAGCAACAAGGTCTCGGCGTTGGGCGAGAACCTCGCCAAGGACTCCGCGCGCAAGGACGCCGAGCTCAAGGCGGCCCTGGAAACGCCCGCCTCGAGCCCGACGGAGCTCTTCCACACGGCCGAAGTGCGGCTGGCGCGGAAGGATTACGCCCTCGCCGCGAAGGGGTTCGAGGACTACCTCTCCCGCCACCCCTCCGGCGCCCTGGCCGATATCGCGACCTACAACCTGGCCGACGCCTACTACGGGCAGAAGCGGTGGGAGGCGGCGGGGCGCCAGTTCGCCCTGGTCTTGGAGCGCTACCCGAAAAGCTCCATGATACCCTCCGCGCGCCTTCTCTACGCGCTTTGCCTGATCAACCTCAAGCGGGACCTCCCGGAGGCTCGCCAATACCTCGAATCCATCAGCGCCGACTTCCCGCGCAGCCCCGAGGCGAAGGCCGCCTCGGAACAACTGCGCCAGCTGCCAAAGGAAGCGCGCGCCAAGCCCCGCCGCTAGCGCGATGGGGCCCCTCCTGCCTTTGGGGCTGTGGCTGTGCCTGCTCCCCCCGGCCGGCGCGACCGAGGTCACCATCACGCTGGCGGGCGGTCCGGGAGCCACGGCCCTCGGCCTGGGGCTGGCGCCGTTTTTCGCCCAGGACCCGGCGTCGGGCCCGGCCGCGCTGGCGGCCCGAGACGTGCAGAACGTCGTGCGGGAGGACCTGCGGTTTTCCAGGCATTTCCGCCTGGTCGAGCAGGGCCCCCCCTTCACCGGAGACAATCTCGTCTCGATACTGGGAGACTGGAAGGCGCGGGGCGCGGGGTGGCTGCTGACCGCGCGGGCCTCTCTGCCGGCGGCGGGCAAGGCCGCGGCGGAACTCAGCCTCATGGTGCGCCTGACCGAAGTGGCGTCGGGCGAGCCCGTCTTCGAAAGGTACTACCGGCAACAGACGGCCCACTGGCGCTCCCTCGCCCACCGCGTCGCCGACGACGTGGTGCAGTCCCTGGCCGGCCGTCCCGGCATCGCCCACACCCAGATCGCCTTCGCCAACAGCCAGACGGGGCACAAGGAAATCTACATCGCGGACTACGACGGGGCCAATGTCCGGCGCCTCACCTCCGACAAATCCATCGCTCTCCTGCCTCGCCTCTCCCCCAACCGCCGCCTCGTCGCCTTCACGAGCTACCGCGACGGCAATCCCGATCTCTTCCTCCTGGACCTCGAAACCATGCGTCCCCGTCCCTTCTCGGTCGAGCAGGGCCTCAATCTCGCCGGGGGATTTTCCCCGGATGGAACCCTCATGCTCCTGACCCTCTCCCGGCAGAAGAGCCCCAACCTCTACCAGAAATCGCTGATCGACGGGACCCTGACCCGGCTCACCCAGCACTTCGGCGTCGACACCTCGCCGACCTTTTCTCCCGACGCGGGGCAGGTCGCCTTCGTCTCGGACCGTTCCGGCAACCCCCAAGTCTATACCCTCAATCTGACCACCCAGCGCACCCGCCGGCTGACCCAGATGAACTGGAGCGACTCCCCGGCGTGGTCCCCGACGGGCGAGTGGATCGCGTTCGCCGGCCGCGCCCGCGCCAAGGACGCCATCGACATATTCCTCGTCGACGTCACGGGCACGCAGGTCCGCCAGCTCACCCGGGGCGCCGGCTCCAACGAGGATCCGAGTTGGTCTCCCGATGGACGCTTCATCGCCTTCGTCTCGAACCGGGACGGAAGGCGGCCCCAGGTCTACGTCATGGACGCCGACGGCTCGGCACCCCACCGGCTCCTCGACATTCCCGGCTCGAGCTTCACGCCGCACTGGTCGCATTGACGCCCCTTGTCCCACTCCTGCTCGCGGCGCTGGCCGGCGCCCAGCCGGTGAATCCCGCCGAGCCCTCGGAAGCCCTGGAGGCCGCGCTTGCGGCGATCGGCGTGTCGCGCGAGGACCTAGACCTCCGGCCCGACCGCTGGGAGACGCGCCTGACGCTGCCCACCGTCGAGCGCCATCTGAAAAGCCCCCTCGGGCTGGCCGCGGTCGCGGAGAGTTGGTCGAGGGAGGCGGGCCTGTCCCGGACTCCGGCCGCCCTCTTGTCGGCGGCGGCGGCCTGGTTGGACGGCAAGGGGCCCCCCCCTTCCAGCGGCGAACCGCGGGAGCTGCTGCCCGGCATTCTCCAGGCTTGGGGAGACGCCGGGAAGGAGGTCTCCGCCATCGCCGAGGCGGTGGAGACGGCCCGGCGGTCGTTGCGGGACAGCCTGGCAGCCCTTTCCCCGCAAGGGCGCTCGGAGGCCCACCGGACCCTGTTCCCTGAAATACTCGCCTCGCCGGCCAAACCCCGGCCCAACCCGGCCGGCTACGAAGCGGCCTCCCTTTTTCCAGCGAGACATCTTCCGAAGACCGCCATGAGGCTTTGCCAAGCCATCGAAGCCGGCATGCCGCGGCTGCGGTCCTTGGCCCGCCCGGACGGCGGGGAACGGCGGTGGGTCACCCCCGCGGGCGCCGTGCTGGTCTCGGCCCAGCCGCACCGAACCTTCACTCCATCGGAACTGCGCGACGTCGCGGTGCTGATCCGGGCGGGCGAGTCCACCATCTACCGGTCGGCGGTGGCCGCGGCCCAGGAGGGGCAGGTCAGGGTCGTGCTGGATTTCTCTCCGGAGGTCACGATTGAATCCCCGCCGGACGCCGGGGGCGCGGGTTCCGGAGTCTTCGGCATCGGGATTCTCTACCTCCCCAATCCCGCGGGACGCAAATCCATCCGGACGGGCGACCTGTCGCTGGGCGCGGGTTTTTTCGGCGCGGGCGTGGCTTGGATCGCGGGACGGAGCAACACCCTGTCCTCCGGGCGTTTCTCGCAGGGAGCCGGCGCCTTCGGCGCGGGGGTGCTGGTCTCCGAGTCGTCGGGAGGAACCATCGCCGCGCACCTCGCCAGCCAGGGATTCGGATTCACCAACGGAGTCGGCATCCTCAAACAGAACGGCGACGGCAACGCGCTCTCCTGCGGGCTGGAGACCGCCGATCCCCGGGAGGCCGAGGCGGCGCTCAGCCTGTGCCAGGGCGCGGGTCTGGGGCCCCGCGCCTTCGCCGCCGGCGGGATAGGCTTGGCCGCGGTTACGGGGGACCGCAATACCCTGCAGGCCAGCTACTTCGCGCAGGGGTCGGGATACTGGCATGGGCTCGGAGGGCTCGCGGTCAAGGGAAACGCCAACAAACTGATCGCCCGCCGCTATTCCCAAGGGGCCGGGGTGCACGCGGCCTTGGGATTTCTACAAATGGACGGCAACGGCAACAGGCTTGATAACTGGGGCGTCGGTCCGGCTTTCGGCTGGGACTATGGCGCGGGCTATGCGCTCATTCGAGGGGACGACAATTCCGCCCGCGCCGACTGGGGGACCGGCCGCGGCGACGCCAATGGGCATGGCCTAGCGGTGGTGCTGGGCGAAGGCAACAAGCTCTCCCTCCCCGAGTTTGGCTCGGGAGCCATGCGCCGCTTCGCTCCCAGCTACGGAATCGCCGCGGTGCGCGGATCGGCCCGCCTGCGCTTCGCCACTGCCGCCGCCCCCATCCCCGGACCGCTGCGGCTGAGCCTGGGCCCCTGGGGAGTCGTTCATGGGGACTCCGCGCTCCTTCTAGATCCAGGCCTGTCCCTTCCGGTGGAGCGTCCCCCTTTCCCGGCGCGGGAAACCCAGGCGACTCGGGAGCGCATGGTGCTCGAGAGCCTCTGGTCGCAAGCCCAGGGCCTCCAGGGGCCGGAACGCCTCCCCGCGCTATTGCACCTCGCCTCCTCGGCGGGGCTCGACGCGACGGTTCCCCGCCGCGCCCGGCGCGAACTCGCGGCGCTGCCCGCCCAACGCTGCGGGGAGCTCGCGGCCCATTTATCACCGGAACGCTTCGACGAGATGATCTGGCTGCGCGTCCTTCTTGCAAGCTGCGGTCCCCGCGCCGCGGCCTGGGCCCTCGGAGAGCTTCCGGCGGCCGCAGGCCTTCGGAAGGCCCTCCTTCTAGGGGTCGCGCGCGGCGGTCACGCCGCCCAAGCCATCGAGCCGCTTCTCTCTTCTCTCCGTGATCCCGACTGGCGCGTGCGCCGCGACGCCGCCGCGGGCTTGGGCGGTCTCTGGAGTTGGGACCGCGGCGAGGAGCCGGGCCGGCTTGTGCTTCTTGAGAAAGTCGCCGGGGTGAACTTCGACTCCTCCACCGCCGCCGGCATGGGATTACGAAGACCGGGAGAACTCTTATCCGTTCTGGCCCTCGATCCCGGACTTCCCGACGCGGAGCGGGCGGCATTCGTGGATTCGTTGCCCACACCGACCGAGCCCGTGCCCAAAGAGATTCTGGAAGCTTTCCTCGCGATCCTTTCCCGGCGGGCGCAACCGTACCGGACGGCATTGACCGCCGAGCTTGAATCCACGCGAAGCCTCGCCCCCAAGGCCCGAGCCGGCCTGCTGAAAAGCCTCGAGGACGCCGACGATGAGGTGGTGATGGCGGCGCTCGCGGGCCTGGGTCAGCACGGCCTGGCGGAGGACGCGCCGGCTCTGGCCGCGAGGCTCGAGCACCCGTCCGCCCCGGCGCGCGACGCCGCGGCCCAGGCCCTGGGCCGCATGGGTCCCGCCGCGGCGGCCGAGATCGAGAAGGCCTTGGCCTCGCCATCGCCCCGGACCCGGGTCATGGCCGGCAAGGCCGCGGCCCAATCCTGGGACCCGGCGGTCGTCGGCTTGCTCGAGCGCGCCTTCTCGGACCCCGACGTTAGGGTCAGGGCGGCCGCCCCCGCCGCCCTGGGCGCGGTCCAGGGCCCGCTCTCCGGCGAGCGCAGGCGATTTCGGGCCGCGATTGAGAGCCTCCTGCAGGACCCCGACCCCTCGGTCCGGGCCAACGCGGCCTACGCGAAGTCGGCGATCCCCGCCGATTAGGCGGCATCACCCGGGAGGGCCCAGAACCGCATGGGCCTTTGCTAGCAAATGTGGGAGTCGAGCCGAGTACCGATCGAGTCCGCCTACCGCCTAAAACACCGGCGGCAGCGCGCCTCGTACTTGCCCGTGGCGCCGACCTCGATGCGCCGGCGGGTCGCGGAGAGGCGCTGGGAACGGTTGGCGGGGGAGCCGCAGGCCGAACAGACCGCGAGGTTCTTGGTCACGAACTCGGCGATGCCCATGATGCGGCAGGTGGCCTCGAAGGGCTGGCCCTTATAATCCTGATCCAGGCCGGCGACGATCACGCGCCGGCCCTGGTCGGCGAGCTCCTCGCAGACCTCCACGATTTCGGGGCCGAAGAACTGCACCTCGTCGATGCCCACCACCTGCGTGTCCGGATCGACGCACTTGAGAATATCGCGGGCGTTGGCGACCGACCGCGAGGGGGTTTTGGCCAGGTCGTGCGAGACGATGTGGTCCTTGGAGTAGCGGGTGTCGAGGCTGGAGTTAAAGACCTGAATTTTCTGCCGGGCGATGGCGGCCAGGCGCAGGCGGCGGATCAGCTCCTGGGTCTTGCCCGAGAACATGCTCCCGACCACGGCCTCGATCCAGCCTCCCCCGCCCCAGCCGTGCAGGGGCAGAGGCGGGCGGTGGCCGTCGGCGGTTTTGCGCCGGGTCATGGTTCTTCCCCGGTATCCTTCGGACCTGCCCCTCCATTGTATTCGGAAGGGCAGGCATTTCCTTCAGTCATGCCTTGGCCGCCGCCAGCCCGCGGGCGTACTGACGGCCGTAATAGCCCTTGTAGTCGACCGACTTTTTTAGTGGCCGCCACCACGACTCATGGTCCCGATACCAGGCGATCGTCCGACGGAGGGCCTCCTCGAAGCCGAAGGCGTGCTTGAATCCGAGGTTCTTGCGAAGCTTGCCGCAGTTCAAGGCATAGCGGCGGTCATGCCCAGGCCGGTCCGGCACGGGGCGGATGAGGGTCTCGGGCTTGCCCATGAGGCCCAGCACGCGTTCGACCAACTCGCGGTTGGCGCAGGAATGAGTTCCCCCGATGTTGTAAATCTCCCCATCCTTGCCCTTGAGCAGGACAAGCTCGATGGCGCGAACGTGGTCGGTCACGTAGACCCAATCGCGCACGTTCAGGCCGTCGCCGTAAAGCGGGAAGGGCTGGTCCTGCATGAGGTTGGTGATCAAGAGCGGCAGGGCCTTCTCGGGGAACTGGTAAGGGCCGAAATTATTGGAGGCCCGGGTCACGATGGCCGGCAGGCCATGGGTCGCCACGAACGACCTCACGAGGAGGTCCGCGGCGGCCTTCGACGCGGCGTAGGGGCTGTTGGGTTCCAGGGGATCGGTCTCCATGGACTGGCGGCCGCCCGGCACGCTCCCGTAGACCTCGTCGGTGGAGACATGGAGGAATCGTCCGACCGCCAGGCGGCGGGCGCATTCCAAAAGGACGTAGGTCCCGGCGACGTTTGTCTCGATGAAGGCCGAGGCGTCGAGGATGGAGCGGTCGACGTGGCTCTCGGCCGCGAAATGGACCACGGCGTCGGCGCCGGCCATGCACCGCTCCGCGGCCCGCGCGTCGCCGATGTCGGCCCTGACCCAGCGATAGCGCGGATGGCGCGCGAACTCGGCGAGATTGGCGGGATTTCCAGCGTAGGTGCGCTTATCGAGGTTGACGACGCTCCACGACTTGCGGCGCTCGAGGATATGGCGGATGAAATTGGATCCGATGAAGCCCAGCCCGCCGGTGACCAGCAGCTTCACGCAGCGGCGGCGGCGGGCGTCTTGCGGCCCGCGAAGTAGACCTTCTCGAAATACGCCCAGGTGTCGCGAAGGCCTTCCTCGAGCCCCAGGACCGGCTTGTAGCCCAGCTCGCGCCGGGCCCGTGAGATATCGGCGAAGGTCTTGCGGACGTCGCCCTTGCGCTTCGGGTGACGGGCCAGGGCGAGCTTCCTCCCCACGATGCCCTCGATCGCCTTGACGATGTCGAGGAGGGAGTAGGGACGGCCGTTGGCGATGTTGAAGGTCTCGCCGATCCCGCGGCGGGTCCGCGCCGCCAGCAGATTAGCCGACACGACATTGGCGATGTGGGTGAAGTCGCGGCTCTGGCGGCCGTCCCAATGCATCTCCAGGGGCTCCTCGCGGTAGGCCTGCTCCATGAACCGCGGAATGACCGCGGAGTACATCGACTCCGGATCCTGGCGCGGCCCGAAGACGTTGAAATACCTCAAGCTCACCGTCTCGAGCCCGAACTCGCGCGCGAAGATGACGGCGTAGTGCTCCCCCGCGAGCTTGGAGACCGCGTAGGGCGACACCGGCTCGGGACGCTGGATCTCCCTTTGAGGAAAGGTCTTGGCCTCGCCGTAGACCGACGAGGAGGAGGCGTAAACGAAGCGCCGGGTGCCCGCCTCCCTGGCCGCCATGAGCATATTGAGGGTCCCGGTGATGTTGGTGTCGTTGGAATCGAGAGGCCGGTCGACGGACTTGGGGACCGAACGGATGGCGGCCTGATGGATGACGACTTCGGTCCCCTGGACCGCGCGTTGGCAATCCTCGAAGGCGCGGATGTCGCCTTTGACGAATTCGACCTGGTCCCGGAACGAGGCCATATGGTCGAGCTTCCCGGTCGACAAGTTGTCGAGGACTCGCACCCGCCGTCCCTCGCGGACCAGGGCCTCGGCGATGTGCGAGCCGATGAACCCGGCGGCGCCGGTGACGAGCCAGAGTCCGGATTTGGAACGCGCTGCGGGCACCTGGCGCGGCAGCGCATGGCGCCTGACGCGATCGGGAGATGCTTGAGCGTCAGGCATGACGCGGTATTATAGCGAAAAACGGACTACTCGGGTAGGTTGAGATTTTCCTGCCGGATCGCGGCGCGAAACCACGTGGCGAGCCTCAATTGGTACTCCTCGTCGGCTTCGCTCGAACCGTCCGGGCGCAGACCCCGGGCCAAGGGCATGCCGCTGCGCCACGAGGCGGTCTTTCCATTCTTAAGCAGGAGAAAGCCGGGGTACGCCGAGACCGCGACATCCTTGGGCAGGAGCGCCGAATTATCGGCGACGGAGGCGTCGAGTTGGTAAAATTGAAGCTTGCCTTTATGGTCCGCCTCCAGGGCCTTGAACACGGGCGCGGCGACCTGGCAGTCGGCGCAGCCCGGCACGTAGAGGTGCACCAGCGCGGCCTTGCTCCTAGCGACCTTGCTCCGGTAGAGACCGGGTCCGGCCTCCGCCACCGCGAAGGCTGCCGGGATTCGCGCCGGCGTGGGATCGGGCACGGGAGCCCCGGCCCGCCTTTGGTCCGGAGCGGCGGAAGCCGGCGCGTTCTTGCTGTCGAAAGGAGAAATGTTGACCGGTCCGCCGGAGCCGCCGGTCGGGGCTCCCCCGGTCGCGGGGGCCGCCTGAGAGGAGCCCTTCGATTCCTCCGGCCCGCAACCCTCAGGACCGCAACCGGAGGCCGCCAGCAGAGCGGCGATCAACAGCCATGAGGCCCGCCGGGCGCTGCCGGGAGAAGCCGCCCTCCCCGTCAACCGCCCGTCCCATACCGGTCCCCGCCCCAGAACTCCGCCGGCGGCCGCTGCCGTTGCCGCGGGTCGATTACTTACAGCCGCAGTCGCTGCCGCCCATGACTGGGATGAACAAGACGAACAAGAACAACGCCCGCATCAAGAAGCTAGTCACTTTAACCATGGGATTGATCCCCCCTTCCATCGAAGTTTAGACGGTAAACGCGGGGTTGTCAAGATGTGCCTTTGAATTTTATGAATTTTTAACCGAGGCTTGAATTTACGCCGATCCCATGCCATAATCAAGCATGGATCAGCAGGCTCCCCCCCAGCGCAGTTGGAAAGGTCTGATACTCCTTGTCCTCATCATGGGGGGGGCCGGCATGGCCGTGGTGGGCTACCTCCTGCTGGGTGGACGGGGCGAGGGCGCCGACGACGCCGGCTTCGACGTGAACGAGGTGGCCCAGGGCCAAGCGACCAGCGGCGGCCCCGTCGCCCGGCGGCAATCCTCAAGCCTCGGCATGGTCCAGGGAGGTTCGGAGTACGCCCAGCCGCAATCCCGGGGACCCGCGGCCGCGCCGAACCCGACCGACAAGCTCAAGGACCCGAGTTTCGCCCAACTCTACAAGGACTTCGAAAAGAAGATCACCGCCATGGTGGTGGAATATGAGAAGAAGTATCCGATCCTGACGCAGTACGGCAAGGAGTGGGTCAGCCATCCGGATCTCAGGAAGCTCCGAGACGATTACCGTAAGGACCACGATCCCGCCAAGTTCATTAAGGGTCTGGTGAATGCTCCGAATTTCGGCGGCATGGTCAAGAAATACGCCGGTCAACCACCCTTCACAAGCTTCGCCCAGGATGCCTTCAAGCAGGCGCCGCCGGAGGTCATGTCCGCGGCCACCGAATTTTTGACCAAGGAGGATACCGCCAAGAACCTCGTCCGCGATACCATGCAGTCCATGGGCATGCCGATCGGGGTGGCGGCGATGATAGCCGGAGACTCGAACGCCAAGATCGACTCCGGTCAAATCATGGGCCAGGCGCTCCAAGGCATGTCCCCCCCCGGCGGCCAGCCCCTGCCCCCCCCCGCGGTGCCGGATCCCTCCCGGCAGCGTTGACGCGGGCGCGGCCGCGCCTGAGCGAACCCTGGTTCTGCGGCTCGGAACCGCCCTAGCCCGCGATGATCCGGAGGAGGTAGCGGCCGTACTCGTTGCTGCGCATGGGCTCGGCGAGTTTGGCCACCTGGCGGGCGTTGATGTAGCCGAGCCCGTAGGCGATCTCCTCGAGGCAGGCGACCTTGAGCGCCTGGCGCTCCTCAATCACCGAGATGAAGGTGGAGGCCTGGAGCAGGCTCTCGTGGGTTCCGGTATCCAGCCAGGCGATGCCGCGCCCGAAGCGCTGCACCCGCAGCGCCCCGCGCCGCAGGTAGGCGCGGTTGACGTCGGTGATCTCCAGCTCCCCGCGCCGCGAGGGCTTCAATCCCGCGGCGATAGCGAGCACCCGGTTGTCGTAGAAATAGAGCCCGGTCACGGCCCAGGTCGAACGCGGGCGGGCCGGCTTCTCCTCGATGGAGCGGGCCTTGCCGCGGGCGTCGAACTCCACCACCCCGTAGCGCTCCGGGTCGCGGACCTGATAGGCGAAGACCGTGGCCCCGGCGCGCTGGTCCGCGGCGGCCTTCAAGTAATTTGGCAGGCCATGGCCGTAGAAGATGTTGTCTCCCAGGATCAGGGCGACGCGGTCGGAGCCCACGAAGTCCCGCCCGATGATGAAGGCCTCGGCCAGTCCCCCCGGCCGGGCTTGCGCCGCGTAGGAAAGGCGCAGCCCAAGCCAGGACCCATCCCCCAGCAGCCTGCGGAATGCCGCCATGTCATCGGGAGTGGTGATCAGGAGCATATCCCGTATTCCCGCCAGCATCAGCGTCGAGAGCGGGTAGTAGACCATCGGCTTGTCATAGACGGGAGCGAGCTGTTTGGAAAACGCCCGGGTCACGGGATAGAGACGGGTTCCGGAGCCGCCGGCGAGGATGATGCCTTTCATGCCGCCAATTTTACCACAGAGGGATCGATCCAGGACGGCGGCACGGAGCCGAAATCAAGCAGCCAGTCGTGGAAGCGGCCCAGGGAGAAGCGCGGACCCCAGCCCTTGCGGCAGCGCTCCCGGAGCTTGAGGATTTCGAGCTTGCCGAGGAGATAGCAGAGCGGGTAGGCCGGCGTGAGGGTGTAGCGGTTCACCTCCGCCTCGGCGTTGAACGGCTCGAGCAGCGCCTCCCGGACCAGGAAGTCCACAGCCCGCTCCGGGCTCCAGCCGGTGGCATGCAGGCCCGTGTCCACCACGACCCGCGCCGCGCGCCACAGTTGGTCCTTGAGCCGGTAGAGCTTCTGGCGGGGGTCCGGGGCGAAGCCTTCCTCCTCCATCATCTGCTCGCAATAGAGGGCCCAGCCCTCGACGCGGGCGGGCGTCGAGAAGACCGCGCGCGCCGGGCGGCCGGCGAGCTTAGCCCGCAGCAATTGAACATGATGCCCCGGGTAGCCCTCGTGGCTGCACACCGAGGCCAGTCCCCAGCGGCAATGCCCCTCCAGGCGTTGGCGCTTCTTGGCCGCGGGCCAGGACGGGTCGACCGGCGTCACCCAGTAGCAGCTGCGCCACGAACCATCGAAGGCCCCCGGCGGCAGGAGTGCCGCGTAGGGCGAGGTGTCCCACTCGAAGCGCGGGGTGGCGAGGACGTCCAGCCTCTCCCCGGGGGGCATGGTGACGAGCTTGTGGTCCAAACAGAAGCGCCGCGCCCGCAGCGTTTCTTTCCGGTAGACCTCGAGCAGCCGCGGGGCCGTCGGATGATCCCGCCTGAGCTTCACGAGGAGAGATCGCCAGTTCGACGCCGGATCAATCGAGCTCGCGACGACCGCCATCTCCTCCCTGGTTCGGGCCATCCATTCCCGGCCCAGTTCGATCAGTTCCCGGGTCCGATAGGGGAGTCCGTGCTCCCGCCGGACCTTGAGCTCGAAAAGCTCCCGACCGGCCGGAAAGCGCCTCCCGGCTTTCGGCAGGACCTCCCGGCGGATGGCGGCCGAATAATCCTCCAAGGCGCGCCCCGCGATGGCCGCGCCCTCGGCATCGAAGCCTTTGACGGCGTGCCGGAGGAAGTCCATCCCGGACCGGCAGGCCGCCAAGGCCAGGCGCGCGGCCCGTTGGTCGGCGCGCCGGAGGTTGGCCAGGCCGTCGCGCAAGGCGCGTGGAAACTCCCGGAGCCGGGACGCGGCCGCGCGGCGGCGGGGACGGTCGAACCCCCGGATCATCAGGGCGTGCACCGAGCGCACGGCGTTGAGCGGATAGAGAGCGGCGTCCCAACCCGCGCGCCCCCAAGTCTCCAGCTCGGCGCACTGGACTTCCAACTGCCCCGCGATGAAGCGCCGGTCGAGTTCCTCACCGGGCCGCGTCGATGAACGCCGGACCCTTCGGAGGAGACTTCTCTTCTCCGGCAGGCGAGAGTCCATGGCCTCGGGAGACCAATCCCCTAAAGTGTGGTCGCGGCCCGGAACTCCCGCGTAAGTGGCCAGCAGCGGCAGCCCCTGCCAGCGCTCTTCGAGGACATCGCGCAGAACCGAGGAGAATCGCTCGCCTATCACGATGCGGTCCCGATCGCGTGGTTGACACCCATGGATGGAGGCAAGTGTACGAAAATCGAAGGCGGGACACATCCGCCACCGGGGATATCCATTCAGCCTCAAGCCGACCGGCCATCGTGACCTATCGACCACGCAAATTGACACGCACGTCCTCAACCGCGGCAAGCAACAATTGATGGCCCCCCCTCCATGTTCCCGGACTTTTCAGACCGCCGGGGTGTATGGCTGCCTCCACCGGTGGAGGTGGGCCGTCGCGGGGGCCGGAGTTTTCTGCGGGTGCCGGTGGACTCCGCCCGGGCGGAGTTCCGCATGCCCGGCGCCGAGAGCCGGCAGCGAACCCGCACCGGCGGGATGTCCTCGCCGCGGGCGCGCCTGCCTCTGAAAGTCCGGGAACAGGGAGGGCCCGCCGGGCACTTGACAGGTGCATATAATCAATGCATAATAATATGTATGAGGACTACATTAATCATCAAAGACGATATCCTTAAGCGTGCCGCCGAATTGACCGGCACCTATGAGAAAACCGCCCTTGTCCACGCGGGTCTCGAAGCGCTTATCGAAAAGAAGGCCCGCGAACGCCTCGCCGCGCTTGGCGGTTGCGCACCGCGCTTTCGCGCGGGCCGTAGGCGTCGATGATCCTAGCGGACACGTCTGTTTGGGCCGATCATCTGCGGGAAACGGAACCTGACCTCGTCACCCTGCTGAATGAAGGCTCCATTCTAATTCATCCCTTTGTCATCGAGGAACTCGCCTGTGGCACTCTCCCTCAGCGCAAGGAGACCCTAGCACTGTTTCACGCTCTCCCGATGGCGCCGATGGCAGAGCATGCGGAGGTGCTCGGCTTTATAGCAAGGGAACGACTCCATGGTACTGGCCTCGGCTCCGTCGACGTACATCTAATGGCTTCGGCCAGACTCGCTGGGGCAAAGGTCTGGAGCAAGGACAAAGCACTTTACCGTGAGGCAAGACGCCTAAATCTCGTCGCTGGAGAGAGGCCTGCCTAACTATCGGATAGGGCTGACGGGCGCATGGAGAACGCAAAGGGTAAGAAGGCAACGAAATCCCTGCGGCCGCTCAATAGCGCCCGCCGCTCATCCATCCGTTGAAGCGTCGAAAGATGGCTGGACCATCCTCCGCGGACGGCGCCGAGGTCTGCTACAATACCGGGATGTCGCGACGCCGAGCCGTCACGAGCGTGGGAGGCGGCGGCGGGACCCTGTTGGCGCTGGCCTTCGCCGCCGGGACCGCCGCGGCCTCCCCGCGCGAGGAGTCGGGGTCCGCGAGTCTGGAGGTTCGGGACGGCGCCTACCTCGCCCAGGAACAGCAGAACGGCCGCAACTCCGACATCGTCCTGGTGAAAACGGCGCGCGCCGGCGGGGTGGTCTGGAGCCAGACCTTCGACAGCGGGCACGACGAGCGCGCGCATGCCCTCGCCAAGGATTCGGAGGAGAATATCTTCGTCCTGGGCTCGGTCTCGACTTACGGCCGCAAGGAGACGGATTTCTTGATCGTCTCCTACAATCCCTACGGCGGCGTGCGCTGGGTCCGCACCTACACCACGGGCCCCGAGGACGCCATCCTCCTGGCCGCGGTGGACGCCAAGAACAATCTATACGTCGCGGGGACCACCTACGACGGCCGCCGGATCGCGCTCTGGACCGCCAAGTACGACCCGGCCGGCAACCGTCTTTGGGATCGCGTCCACGAGGACGCCGCCAACCTCTACCCGCGCAATATCTACGCCGCCCCGAGCGGGGACGTCGTCGTGACCTACGAGGAGGCCTGGGACCGCGGCTCCGGGAAGGTGTTCACGACCAAGACGCTGATCTACAACCCCCACGGGAACCGGGGCTGAGGCTCATGGCCGGTCCTCGGCCTTTCGGCGGCGCTCCGGGAAGAACTCCTCCTCCCATTCGCGCCGGGCGATCTCGGCGCGCTTGGTCCCCGGGAAGCGCATCTCCAGCCGGAAGGCGAATTCGCGCACGCCTCCCGGGCGAAACCGCGTGAGGGCCCGCAGGTGGAAGTCGTGGAGCTTGCGGTCGATGGTGATCTCCTTCTCGTAGAGCCGGAAGGCGCGCACCCGCCCCACCCCGCCGGTGGAGACGGCCTCGCCCCGCAGGGCCCCGCCCAGCTTCCACGCCGAGGGACGGCCGGCGGCCTTCCTCGGCTCCATGTCCAGGCCGAACTCGAGGTTGACCAGCGTCTTCTGGGGAAGGGCCAGGTTATGGCCGAAGCCCAGCGAGCCGAAGCTGCGCTCGAATTCCCCGTAGAAAACGTTCATCAGGAAGGAGCGGTTGCCGTCCTCGAGCTGGTAGTCGTTTCGCACCGAAAAGTCGAGCCTGGAGGTCGCGGCATAACCCACCTCCGCCACGATGGGCTGCACCCGGCGCCGGAACCCCACGACGTAGTCGCGGAAGGTGCGGAAATCATAGCCCGAGGCCACGCGCACCATGACGCGGCGCGCGGGCCGGAAGGTGTCCTGCAGCGTCGCGAGGCTGGACTCCACGCCGCGGTCGAGCGCCCCGGCCTCCTGCATGAAGGTCCCGGGCTTCAACCTTAGCTCGTAGGCATATCCCAGGTCCCAATCCCCGACCGGCGAATCGAAACGGAGATTGGCCCCGGCCCCCGGCCGTCCGACGATGACATTGCGCCGGGTCTCGGTGCTCGCGAAGCTCGTCAGCGCCTCCTCGCGGCTGATGAAAGTCTCGCGCAGGGACGCCTTGGGGGTCAGGCTCACCCCCCGCGCGACCCGGAAGCTTCGGGTCGCCTCCCACGAAGCGCCGAAGGTCTGCTGTTGGAAGCCGCGGTTGCGGTCCGCGTTGTTGTCGGCGAAGCCCGCGAAGTTGTTGAGCCAGGGGAGCTTCCAGAGCCTCAGGGGCGCGGTCTGGACGTCGAGCCTAGGCAGGCTTTCCGTCTGCTTGACGTAGCCGCGCCCCCGCGACCCGAGGCCGGGGGTGGCGACCACCTCATCGACGTCGGTGCGGGAAAAGCTCAAGCGCGCCGTGGCCGAGGGAAGCGTGTAGACCAGGGCGCCGGAGTTGATCAACTCGGGAGTGATGCGGAACTCCTTGGACCGGGCGTAATGGTTGTTGAACTCCGCGTCCGACTGGATCTGCACGCGCCCTTGGAACGAGAGCGAGCTGGTGAGGACTTGGAATTGGTCCCCGAGGACGGCCCAGCGGTGCTCGCGGGACTTGCGCTCGTAGATGTGATAGCCGAAGAGCCCCAAGCGGGCGTCGTTGCTCTTGCGGCCGTGGGTCTCCCAGCCGTAGCCCAAGCCTTGGCCGGTGTAGCCGTCGATGAAGAACTTGCTGTACAAATGATCCGTATGCCGTCTCAGGAAGCTTGTCTTCAAAAAGACTCCGTTGCGCCGGTCGTAGCCGGCCTGAAGCCGGGAGTCCCAGACCCGGATGTCGCGCAGGGGCGTGTAGAAGATCGGCAGGTAGAAGACCGGGATCGGCCCGATCTTGAAAACGGTGTTGTAAGCCAGCAAATGGCTGTTGGGAACGACTTTCAGGAGACCCGAGCTGAGATGGTAATGCATGGGCTCCTCGGCGCAGCCCGAGAACACGGCGCCGTGATACTCGGCCCGGCGTCCCGGACCGACCTTGAGGCCCTCGGCCCGCACCCGCCAGTCGCCGTAGGCGGTGACGGCCTCCTCGAGCCAGCCCACCTGCTCGGCCAGATCGAACTCGCCGCGGGCTCCCTTGACCGCGGCCACGCCGTCATCGAGGAGCACGTAGCCCTCGGTGCGGGCCTGGCGCTTCACGGTGTCGACCCAAATCTCCTGGGACCGCACGGTCCACGTGCTCTCCTTGAGCACCACGTTGCCCTTGAGGTGGATCACGGCGCTCGAGTCGTCGTAGTCGAAGGCGTCGGCGGTGTAGGAGATGGCGCCCGGCGGCGCCGGGGGAAGCTCCCGCCCGGCGGCCGACGCCGCCGCCCCCAGAAATGTCAGGAGCGCGGCGGCCCGCCTCATCGGGCCCCGGGGTCCGGCTCCAACGCGAAGAGCGCGGCGCCGACGCAGCCCCAGTTGGGATTGCGCGAAGCCCGGACGCTGAGCCCTCGAAAAGGCGCCCGGAAGGGCTCCGCGGCCAGCCGGCGGCGCAAGGGAGAGAGGAGAAGCTTCCCCGCCTTCGAAACCCCGCCGAGAAGAAGGACGACCTCGGGGTTGAGGATCATCACCAGGCCGGCGAGGCCCAGGGCGAAGTTCTCACCGGCTTCCTCCCATATCTGGCGGCAGACCCGGTCCCCGCCCTGCGCCGCGAGCGCCAGGTGCCGGGTTTCTAGCCGGCGCAGGTCCGGACAGAGGGTCCTCAGCGCCCGGCTCGGCCGCCGGCGCAGCGCGCGCTTGGCGTCGGCCAGCAGCGCCCATGCCCCCAAGTAGGCCTCCAAACAGCCCCGGCTGCCGCACCGGCACCGTCGCCCGCGCGGATTGACCCGCATGTGCCCGAACTCCCCGGCCGAACCCGTGGCGCCGCGGTGGAGACGGCCGTCGATGACGAGTCCCCCGCCGACCCCGGTACCGAGGGTGATTCCCACCACGTGCTTGGGCTTGCGCTTGAGCTCGCGGACGTAGGCCCCCCACACGGCCATATTGGCGTCGTTCTCCACGACGACGCGTCCGCCCACGCGCCCGCGCAGCGCCCGGCGGAAATCGAAGCCGTTCCACTTGGGCAGGTTGGGAGCGTAGCGCAGGATGCCCCTCCTGGAGTCCACCTCCCCGGCCAGGGCCAGGCCGAGCGCGGCCGGCGACCTCCCGAGCTCCGAGGCCAGGAGGCGCAGGACCGACCCCAGACGTTCGATGAACCGCTGGGGCCCCTCGCCCCCCTGGGTGGGCAATTCGAACTCGCGCAGGATCGAACCCCCGCCCGTGAGCGCGACGACCTTGGTCAAGGTCCCCCCCACGTCCACCCCGACGCTAACGGAGTCCATGGGCCGCCAGGCGCCTGCGTCCGGAGAGTCGGGAGCTTGTCCCCCGGAACGCGAGCGCTTCTCCCGCCAAGTACAGGGAGCCGCAGACCAGGCCCGCCGCCGGACCGTCCGAGTCGCACCAGCCGCCAAGGGCAGCGGTGAGTCCTTCGGCCGTCCGCACGCGGGTCCCGGGCGCGACGCGGCGAACGATCCGGGCCAGGGCGTCGGGCGCCAGCGCGCGCGGCGAGGACGGGCGGCAGCAGACGACCTCATCGAGGACCGGGGAGAGCGCCGAAACGATGCCGGACGCATCCTTATCCCGCAGCACTCCCAGGAACACCCGCGTCCCGCGCGCCCAGGGGGAGTCGGCCAGGGTCTCGGCAAGGTGAGCGGCGGCCTCCGGGTTGTGCGCCCCATCGACGATCAGAGTACGCGGGCCGCGGCGGAGGACCTGGAAGCGGCCCGGCCAACGCACCCCGCCCAACCCCTCGCGCCAGGCCTTGGCGGAAATCTCCAACCCGGCCGCTCCGAGCGCGCGCCAGGCGACGGATGCGTTGGCCGCCTGCCGCGCCCCAATGAGTCCTAAGCGAAACCGCCGCCCACCGGAACCGGCCAACACTTGAGAACCGCGGGACCAGTCCACGGACACGGTCGCAAATTCATCCCCGGCCTCGGCAACGACCGCCCCGATCGCCCGGGCGCGCGAAAGTATGGCGGCCCTCGCCTCTTCAGGCACGGGGCCCAGGACCACCGGCCGTCCCGGCTTGATGATTCCGGCCTTCTCGGCGGCGATGGCGGCCAGGGTTTTCCCGAGGGTGGCCTCGTGATCGAATCCGATCGAGGTGATCGCGCAGGCGAGGGGATGTTCCACGACGTTGGTAGCGTCGAGCCGCCCTCCGAGCCCGGTCTCCAGCACGGCGACCTCCACCCCCGTCCTCGCGAAATGTTGGAAGGCGATCGAAGTAAGGAGTTCGAAGTAGGTCAGTTCACCCTTGGGATCAACCTCTATCGCCCTAGCCAGCAGCGTGGAAAAAGTTTCCCCGCCGATCCTCTCGCCCGCCACCCGGATCCTCTCGCGGACCTCTTGGAGATGGGGCGACGTGTAGAGACCCGTCCGGTACCCCGCCGCCCGCAGAACGGACTCTAGAATCGCGCAGGTCGAGCCCTTGCCGTTGCTCCCGGCCACGTGGATGACCCGCAACCCCGTCTGCGGGTCGCCGAGCCGGCGCAGATGCGCGCGCACCCGCTCGAGTCCCAGGCAGATCTTCGTCTCCTGCCTCTCTTCCAGAGCCTTGAGCGCGTGCTCGTAGGTCACCGGTTGATCCTCGAGATCGACACCCCCAACCGCCTGAGCTTGGCTTCCACCCGCTCGTAGCCGCGGTCGATGTGATACACCCTCTGAAGCACGGTGCGCCCCCGCGCCGCCACGCCCGCCACCAACAACGCGGCGCCCGCCCGGATGTCCGAGGCCATGATCGGAGCGCCGTTCAAGGTCTCCACCCCCGTGACCGTCGCCGTGCCCCCCCGGACCGCGAGACTCGCCCCCATGCGGGAGAGCTCGGCGGCGTGGATGAAGCGGTTCTCGAACACGGTCTCCCGGATCACGCTGCGGCCGCGGGCCAGGCACATGAGGGCCATCCACGGCGCCTGCAGGTCCGTGGGAAAGCCCGGGTAAGGCAGGGTACGCGCGCTCACCGGCCGCGGACGCCCCTCCATTCCGATCGCAATCCCGCGAGCGGTCGACTTGACCCGCGCCCCGGCCTTCTCCAGCGCCTCCAACACCGCCCCCAGGTGCCCGCCCCAAGCGCCGTCCAGCACGATCTTGCCGCCGGCCGCGGCGCAGGCGATGAGAAACGTCCCGGTCTCGATGCGATCCGGGATGACGCGGTGGTCGTAGCCGCCCAGCCGCGCGGAGCCCCGCACGCTTAGCGTCGAAGTCCCCGCCCCCGCGACCCGCGCCCCCATGCGCTCCAGGGCCGCGGCCAAGTCCGAGATCTCGGGTTCGCGCGCGGCCCCATGGATGCGGGTGAGCCCGTCGAGGCCCGCCGCGGCCAGCATCACGTTCTCGGTCGCCCCCACGCTCGGAAACCGGAACCGCAGCGTCCCGGGCGCCAGGGCCGCGGTATCGAGGACCACGTCTCCCTCGACCGTGGAGAGCCGTGCCCCCATCTCCTCGAAAGCCTTCATATGGATGTCGATGGGCCGCAGCCCGATCGCGCAGCCTCCCGGCAGGGGCACGCGCACCCGGCCGAAACGCGCCAACAGCGGCCCGGCCACCAAGACCGAGGCGCGCATCTGCTTGACGATGTCGTAGGGGGCCCGGGTCTTGAGGGGACGCCCCGGCAAGACTCGCACTTCGTGCCCCCGCTGTTCCACGCGCTTGCCCAGGTTTTCCAGGAGGCGCACGGTGGTGCGGATGTCGCGCAGGCGGGGGACATCCCGCGCCGTGCACGGCTCGTCGGTCAGCAGGGACGCGACCAGAATGGGAAGGGCGGCGTTCTTCGACCCGCTGACCCGTACCCGGCCGCGCAACGGCCGGCCGCCGCGAATAACGAAGCAGTCCACGGACTATTTAACGATTTTCCGGCGCCAGGCGCCAGGCCGCTTCGCCCGGAGAGTTGGGCCCGGCACATCCGCATGGACACACGCGGCGGGCGACGAGCGGTCACCCCATGCCCGCAGTCTTGCGCCGCCCCAAGGCCACCCGGTCATGCCCCGCGAAATCTTTGCGGACGGCGATGTCGCCCAAGCCGGCGCGCTCCAGCAGACCGCGCACCGCGGGTCCCTGCCCCGAGCCGATCTCCAGGACAAGAAGCCCGCCCGGCTTGAGGTGCCCCGGGGCGGTGGCGATGATGGCCCGCAAGGCGTCCAGGCCATCCTGCCCGCCGTCGAGCGCCAGGCGGGGCTCGGCCAGCACCTCGGGCTCCAAGCCGGCGAGGTCGCCGGTGGAGACGTAGGGGGGGTTGGATATCACGAGCTCCGCCCAGCCCTTGGGGCCGGCCCCGGGCTTGAAGAGATCCTCGCGCACGAGGCGGATGCGGCGGCTCACGCCGTGGGTCTCGGCGTTGCGCAGGGCCAGGGCCAGGGCCCGGGGGCTGAGTTCGGTCGCCACCACCGAAACATCGGCGAAGCGCGAAGCCAGCGCGATCGCGATGCACCCCGTGCCCGTTCCGATCTCGAGGACATGGCGCGGCCGCCGCGGCACCGCGTCGAGGAGCCGCGCCGCCTCGGCGACCAACTCCTCGGTCTCCGGACGCGGGATGAGGACATCCTCGCGCACCTCCAGGCGCAGACCCATGAAAGACTGCCAGCCCACCACGTAGGCCAGGGGCACCCGGCGGCCCCGCTCGAGCACGAGGTTCCAATAGTGACGCGCGGGCTTGTCTTGAAGAACCTCCCGGCCGCGCCGCAGGGCTTCCCCACGGCCCAGGCCGAGAGCCTCGGCCATGAGAAACTGCGCGTTGGGCGCCGGCTCGGGCACGGCGCGGGAGGCCAGGTAGCCTTCCCCCTTGGCGAGCCACTCGCCCACGGTCATGGTTAAGCCCCGGCCTGGCCGAGGGCCTGGGCCAATGCCGCCTCGCGCAGGGCCGCGAGCACGGGCTCGATGTTGCCCTCCATGATAAACGGCAGATTGTGCCACGACTTTTCCAGACGGTGGTCGGTCAGGCGGTTCTGCGGGAAATTGTAGGTGCGGATCTTTTCCGAGCGGTCCCCGGTCCCCACTTGGCGGCGGCGAGCCGATGATTCGGCCGACTGGGCGCTCTGGCGCTGGAATTCAAGCAGCTTGGCGCAAAGGACCTTCATCGCCTTCATGCGGTTCTTATGCTGGGAGCGTTCCTCCTGGCATTGGACCACCACGCCGCTGGGCAGGTGGGTGATGCGCACCGCGGTTTCGACCTTATTGACGTTCTGGCCCCCCGCCCCACCCGCCCGATAGGTGTCGATCTTGAGGTCCTTGGGGTCCACCGCGACCTCCACCTCCTCCGCCTCCGCAAGCACCGCGACCGTGCAGGTCGAGGTATGGATGCGACCCGACCCTTCGGTTTCGGGCACCCGCTGGACGCGGTGCACTCCCCCCTCATGGCGCAGCCATGAGAACGCCCCCCGCCCCTCGACGTAAAGCACCGCCTGCTTGACCCCCCTTAGCCCCGTCAGACTGATATCGATGACCGCGACGCGCCAACGGCGAATCTCGGCGAAACGGGTGTAGAGGCGTACCATCTCCCCGGCAAAGAGCGCCGCCTCGTCTCCCCCCGCCCCCGCTCGGACCTCGACGAAGGCTCCCTTTTCCTCGTCGGGGTCCTTGGGCAGGATGTCGATAAGGAGCTCGCGTTCAAGCGCCTTGAGGCGCGGGAGCGCCTCGGGAAGCTCCGCGGCGGCAAGGACGGCCAACTCGCGGTCGGACCCCGATGCGAGAGCCTTGAGCTCTTTGGCCTCCTGTTCAAGGCGCGCGAGTTCCCGAACCCGCCGCACGCAGGCGGCGAGCTGGGCGTGGCGCTGCATGAGAACGGGCCGTTCGGCGCCGGGGATGTCTCCGGCCGCGAGCCTCGCCTCGAGCTTCGAGAACTCGGCTTCGATGGACTTGAGCTTTTCGTTCATCAGATTGTCTTAAAATGGAAGCCCCGGCCTGTGGAGGCCGGGGCTCGCCGCGGGAGGACCGCTACGCCTTCTTCGCGGGGGCCTTTCTCTTCTCGGCCTTCTCCTCTTTTCGGGGGGCGGTGGTCAGAACTTTCCGCTTGGGCTGCGGCGCCGAGAGCACCTTGCGCAGCGGCGCCTTGGCCGGCGCGCGGGCGACCATCTTGCCCTCGGTGCTTTTGAAGCGGGTCTTGAAGCGTTCCACGCGCCCGGCGGTGTCGATGAAGCGCTGCTGGCCGGTGTAGAACGGGTGGCAGCCCGAACAGATTTCGAGCTTGATCACGTCCTTGGTGGAGCGGGTCTCGAAGGTGGCGCCGCAGGCGCAGATCACCTTCGCCGTCTGATAGAGGGGGTGGATTCCAGCCTTCATGGAAACGGCATTATAACAGATTTCCGGCGGGGAACACCACGGCTCTGCTCTCAGGTGACCGTCGGCGTCTTGACAGGATTCAGCGCTCCTGGTATCATATGCCTACCACAGCCGCAGCGTCGCAGCGGACGAGTTCCCCGGAGAATCCCGATGTCCCTTGAAATCCAACTGACCGACGACACTTTCGACAAGGATGTCCTCCAGAGTCCGTCCCCCGTCCTGGTGGACTTCTGGGCGCCGTGGTGCGGCCCCTGCCGCATGCTGGCCCCCCTCATCGAGGAACTCGCCAAGGAATACACCGGGCGCGTGCGCGTCGCCAAGATGAACACCGACGAGCATCCCAATGCCGCGGGGCGCTTCCGCATTTCCGCCATCCCGACCCTGCTTTTCTTCAAGAACGGAAAGGTCGTAGAACAGCTCGTGGGCGTGCACTCTAAAGCCGACATCAAGAAGACGCTCGATTCGCTGGTCGCCGCCTGAGCCGTTCCGCTTCATCTTCCGTGAGGCCGCGCTTATACCTCGTTGACGCGCACGCGTACCTGCACCGGGCCTACCACGCCCTTCCTCCCCTGTCGACGTCCAAGGGCGAACCGGTGGGGGCCCTCTATGGCTTCGCCCGCCTGCTCTGGAAGCTCGTGCGTGAGGAGAAGCCGGCCGGGATCGCGGTCTGCTTCGATTTGCCGGGACCGACTTTCCGGCACAAGGCCTACGCGGCCTACAAGGCGACCCGCAAGGAACTCGAGCCGGATCTCCTGGCCCAGTTGAAGGCGGCTCCGAAATTCACGGAGGGGATGGGTTTTGCGTGCGTCTCGGCCGAGGGATTCGAGGCCGACGACCTGATGGCGACCCTGGCCCGCCGGTGCGAACGCGAGGGCTATGACGCCGTGCTCGTGACCGGAGACAAGGACGCCCTGCAGTTGGTGGGAGACGGCGTCTGGGTCCTGGACGCGGCCAAGGGGGTCAGGCTCGATCCCGAAGCCGTCCAAACCAAGCTCGGCGTGGGGCCGGCGTCGGTCGTGGATTTCCTGGCCTTGACCGGCGATTCTTCCGACAATGTCCCGGGCGTGCGCGGGGTGGGCCCGGTCGGGGCGGCCAAGCTCCTGCGCGACTTCGGCGACTTGGAGTCGGTCCTTGCCGCGGCGAAGAAGCGCGACAAGCGCCTGACTCCCCGCCTGGCCCAGGTCTTGGAGGAGGGCGAGAAGGACGCCCGCGCCGCGGTGGGGCTCCTGCGGCTGCGCGAGGATGTTCCGCTCGAGCGCGGTCCCCGCGGCTTTGCCGTCCCGGTTCCCGAAGCCGCCAGGTTGGGACCGGTCTTGGAATCCATGGAGTTTCATTCCCTGCTCAAGGACCTGGTGCCGGGTTCGGGCAACGGAGGCGGGCCGCCTCCGGGGGCCGAGATCCGCGTCCTTCCCTGGGAGGAGATTGCCGCCGAACTGGGACGCGCCAAGGCGCTCGTCGTCGCCGCGACTCGCGCGCCTGCCGGCGAGCTTTTTAAGGAAGAAGAGGTTCTCCTTGCCGTGGGCCTCGAGGACGGCCGGGTGGCCGTGGTGGAGCCGGGAGACCGGAAGGGCCGGGCTCTCGCCGCCAAGGCGATCGCGGGGCCGGCCCTCAAGGCGGTCCTTGACATCAAGGCCTTTCTCCGGGATACCGGGGCTTCCGGGGGCGCGCCGGTTCCGGTGTTCGACGCGATGTTGGCCCGGTACTGCTTGGATTCGTCCCCGCAGCGGCGAGCCGCGCTCAAGGACTCCGGGGAGGAGCTGCTGCGCCGCGCCGCTCTCGCCTTGGGCCGCGCGGGGCTCGAGGCCCGCCTCGGTGAGCTCGGCGTGGCGAAGCTTTACGAGGAAATCGAGCTTCCCCTGGCCGTGGTGCTGCTCGCGATGGAGCGGGAGGGAGTCCTCCTCGACGTGGACTACCTCCGCCGGCTTTCGGAGGAGTTCGGGCGGGACATTTCCCGTCTCAAAGCCGAGGTCGACGGTTTGGCGGGCTTTGACATCAACCTGAACTCTCCCAAGCAACTCGGTGAGCTGTTTTACGACACGCTGGGACTGCCCGTTGCCCACAAGACCGCCAAGGGGGGGCGCTCGACGGACGAGGAGGCGCTCAAGTCCCTCGCGGCCCTGCACCCCATCCCCTCCCGGGTCTTGGAATTCAGGGAGTTGGCCAAGCTCAAGTCCACCTATGTCGACGGCCTGCTGGAGCGGGTCGACCCGGCGACCGGGAGAGTGCACACCCATTTCGACCAGACCGGGACGGCCACCGGCCGGCTTTCGAGTCTCGATCCCAATCTCCAAAACATCCCGATCCGCACCCCGGCGGGCCAGAGGATCCGCCGCGCCTTCCGGGCCGCTCCCGGCCGCGTTCTGATCTCGGCCGACTACTCCCAGATCGACCTGCGGGTGCTGGCCCACGTCTCCGGCGACCCGGTCTTGCGCGCCTCCTTCGAGCGGGACGAGGATGTCCACCGGCGCACGGCCTGCGAGGTGTTCCGGGTCGAGCCCGGCGCCGTCGATAAGGAGCTGAGGCGCCGCGCCAAGGCCATCAATTTCGGGATCGTCTATGGGCAGACGGCTCACGGCCTGGGCGAGCAGCTCGGCATATCGCGCCCCGAGGCGGCCCGCGTCATCGAGCAATATTTCTCCCGGTACGCCGGCGTGGCCCGGTGGATCGCCGACAACCTGACCGCCGCCCGCCGTGAGGGCGGGGTCCGGACCTGGAGCGGACGGATCCGCTACCTCCCGGATTTGAGGGCCAAGAACATCGGGGTGCGCCAGTTCGCGGAGAGGGCGGCGACCAACACCCCCATCCAGGGAGGCTCGGCCGACGTCATCAAGGTGGCCATGCTGCGCGTGCACGAGGGCCTGGCGGCCGGGGGCGGTCCCCGGAAGGCCCGGATGCTGCTCCAGATCCACGACGAACTTCTTTTCGAGTCCGCCGAATCGGAGGCGGAAGAGTTCGGCCGATGGGTGCGCGGGGTCATGGAGAAGGCCGTGAGGCTCGATGTCCCCGTGAAGGTCGACATCCGGGCCGGTGCCAATTGGCAGGATTTGGAGGCGCGGCCATGAGCCGCTCCTTCTCGCACGCCCCGATCGATTTCAGGAGCATGCCGCCCGCCATCAAGTGGCTCATCGTGGCCAACACCGCGGTCTTCCTGCTGCGGACCTTCGTCGGCCGCGAGTTCGATCTTCATTTCGGGCTGGTCCCGGCCCGCGTCCTGGAGGATCGCTGGGTCTGGCAGCCGTTGACCTATCTCTTCCTGCACGGGGGGATTTTTCACCTCCTCTTCAATCTCTTCGCGATCTGGATGTTCGGCATGCCGGTGGAGGCGCAATGGGGTTCGCGGGAGTTCTTCAAGTACTACCTCCTATGCGGCCTCGGGGCCGCCGTGGCGGTGGTGGCCCTTTCGCCGGACTCGGCCGTCCCCGTCATCGGCGCGTCGGGTCCGGTCTACGGCCTGCTGGTCGCCTTCGCGATGCTCTACCCCGACGCCGTCGTCTACTTATACTTCCTGATTCCCCTGACGGCCCGCCAGATGGCGATCCTCTTCGGGTTCATCGAGTTCTTCGCGGGAGTCTCCGATTCGACTCCCGGCGTCGCGCGGTTCGCCCATCTGGGAGGGATGGTCGTCGGCTATATCTACATCCGCTGGTGGTGGATCTGGAAGATCCGCGCCCGGGCGGTCGTCGAGGGATTCTCCGAAAGGCCTCTCCCGCGGGTCGGGCGAAAGGTCGCGCGTCCGGCGGCGCGGGAGAGAGAGCCCGCCGCCGAGCTCGGCATGGATGACGTGGATCGCATACTCGACAAGATTTCGGCCTCGGGCCTGGAGTCGCTGACCGCGGAGGAGCGGTCTATCATGAAGCGCTACTCCGAGAGGCATAAGTCGTGAAGGCCTTCCGGGTCGGTCTGACCGGCGGGATCGCATCGGGAAAGAGCCTCGCCCTCGCGGAATTCGCCCGCCTCGGGGTCAAAGTCGTGTCCCTGGACGAGGTTTCCCGGGAGGTCACCCGGCCGGGATCGGCGGGCGCCCGGCGCATCCGAAGGGCCTTTGGGATGAGTTTTTTCAAGCCCGACGGCGCGCTCGACCGGCGGCGGCTGGCGGAGCGGGTGTTCTCCCGGGACGATCGGCGCCGCCGGCTCGAAGGCCTCCTGCATCCCCTGATCCTAGACGGGATGGAGCGCCGCGTCGCGCGCGTGCGCGGGGTGGCCGTCGTGGATGTTCCCCTGCTCTTCGAGGCCGGGCTGGGCCGGCGCTTCGACGCCACCCTGCTCGTGACCGCCCCCCGCCCCGAGCGCCTGCGCCGGGCGGCGCGGCGCGACGGGACCTCGCGGCGGGAGGTCCGGCGGCGCATGGCCGCGCAATGGACCGACCGGGCCAAGGCGGCGCGGGCGGATGTCGTCGTTGAGAACGCCGGGACCAAGGCCGAATTTCGAAAACGCATCCGGGAGTACGGGCTCGCGCTGAAGCTGCTGTCGCATGGGCAGCGGGCGAGGTAGGCCGTGAACAAGGAAGGAGACACCCCCATGGAGAGCACGACAAAATCCGAACCGATCGCCAAGCCGCACGAGGCCCCGAGGCCCGAGGCCCCGGGCGCCAAGCCCGCGCCGCCCCCCGCGCGGCAGCTGGACGCCACCCAGCTCTCCAAAATGACCACGGCGGAGCTGGCCGCCGTGGCCCGCGACCTCAAGCTCGAGGGCATCTCGGGCCTGCGCAAGCAGGAGATGATCGCCAAGATCGTCGAGGGCCAGCTCAAGGCCAACGGCATGATCTACGACGAAGGCACCCTCGAGGTCCTCCCCGACGGCTTCGGATTCCTGCGCTCCCAGGACTACAACTACCTGCCGGGGCCCGACGACATCTACATCTCCCCGTCCCAGATCAAGCGCTTCGGCCTGCGCAAGGGAGACACCATCGCGGGTTTCGTGCGTCCGCCCAAGGATGGGGAGAGGTTCTTCGCCCTCCTCCAGGTCAAGAAGGTCAACGACGTGGAGGTCGACCAACTCAAGGACCGCCCCTTCTTCGACAACCTGACGCCGCTGCACCCCGACAAGCGCTACACCCTCGAGACCGACCGCAACGAGGTGACGACCCGCCTCATGGACATTCTCGCCCCCATCGGCAAGGGACAGCGCGGCCTCATCGTCGCCGCGCCCAAGACCGGAAAAACCGTCATCCTTCAGAAGCTCGCCAACGCGATCGCCCACAACCATCCCCAGTCCCTGGTCATGGTGCTCCTGATCGACGAGCGGCCGGAGGAGGTGACCGAGATGAAGCGGGGCGTCAAGGGCGAGGTCTCGGCCTCGACCTTCGATGAGCCGGCGGAGCGCCACGTCCAGGTGGCCGAGATGGTCCTGGAGAAGGCCAAGCGGATGGTCGAGATGGGCCGCGACGTGGTCATTTTCTTGGACTCGATCACGCGGCTGGCCCGGGCCTACAATACCGTGACCCCCTCGTCCGGCCGCGTCCTTTCGGGCGGTCTCGAGGCGACCTCGCTGCAGAGGCCCAAGCGCTTCCTCGGAGCGGCGCGCAACATCGAGGAGGGGGGAAGTCTCACCATCATCGGCACGGCCCTCGTCGACACGGGCAGCCGCATGGACGAGGTCATCTTCGAGGAGTTCAAGGGGACCGGCAACAGCGAGATTTACCTGGACCGCAAGCTTGCCGACCGCCGCATATTCCCGTCCTACGAGATCAACCGTTCGGGGACGCGCAAGGAGGAACTCCTCCTTTCCGAAGACGAACTCAATAAGATCTGGATTCTGCGCAAGGTCTTGGCGCCCTTGAGCTCGGTGGAGGCCATGGAGCTCCTGCGCGACAAGCTCCTCACCACGAAGAACAACAAGGAGTTCCTCAAGGCCATGGAATTCTCGTCGCAATGAGGAGCTCACGGGGGCCGATTCTCGGCGGCGCGGCGCTCATACTCGCCCTGGGGGTCGCGGCGCGCCCGGCGTCGCCCCCGACGCCCGCGGAATGGGCCCGATACTCCGTCCTGACTCCCGCGGGTCCCGCGGAGCCGCCGCCGGAGATATTTCGCAAGCTCAAGAGGCTTGTCTACTCCGAGCACACGGTCCAGAAGGGGGAGTTCAGCGCCTGGCATCTGGCCAAGCTCTACGGGACCAACGCCATGAGCCTGCAGGCCACCCGCGGCGACGAGATGGTCATCCTGTTTCCCGGCATGCGGGTCATGGTGCACAACCAGGACGGGATGCTCTACCGGGTGCGCAAGGACTCCGAAAGCCTTTCGGAGATCGCCAAGAAGTTCCACAAGGACCCGGCGGCCGTCAAGAAGTTCAAGGAGGAGGTGGTGCGGGTCAACCGTCTCCCGGGCGCCGCCCTGTTGAGCGAGTATGAACTCGAGAAAGACGAGCTCATCCTCCTGCCCAAGATCCGCATGAGCTTCGACACCTATCGCTTTCCCTTCCGTGAGGCGGGCTGGCACCGCATCAGCTCGCGCTTCGGGAACCGCTTCCACCCCATCCTCGGCCGCCGCAAGTTCCACGAGGGCCTCGACCTGCCCAAGCCCTGGGGCACCCCGGTCTACCCGGCCCGCAGCGGCATCGTCGCCGAGGCCGGCTGGCGCGAGGGTTACGGCCTGCTGGTGGTGATCCGCCACACCGACGGCGCGACCACGCGCTACGGCCACCTCTCCAAGGTCCACGTCAAGCCCGGCATGGTGGTCCAGCGCGGCAAGTCCCTGATCGGCCGCGTGGGCTCGACGGGCCTCTCGACCGGTCCGCACCTGCACTTCGAGGTCCGCGACAAGCACGGCCGCGCCATCAACCCCCAATCCAAGATCGGCCGCCGGTAATGGGGTCACATCCTAACATCTGACAAACTCGGCCGTGCTGATGGATGAGCCGAACAAGTGCTGACCGTCGGTGGGGACTGACCGGTATGGAGACCGCAGATGAGTGGAATTGCAGACGGGTTTGGTCCGAGACAGTGGCTGGATTTGGTCCGAAAAACGCATTCTTCGCCACCTGATGCCGTAGGCGCGAAGATTCCGGGAACTTTTCACCCCCCCAGATCGTATAGAGGGCATGGCTGATGAACTCTCGGGAGTCGGTGACGGTGAGTTGGAGGAGCGTCTCGCCCGCCTGGTGCGCGAGGAGCGCGAGAAGACGGCCGCGGTCGTGAGGGCGTTGGCGGAGCTCGACCGCCGGGGGCTGGCCTTGCGCAAGGGCCACTCCTCGCTTTACGCCTACGCCCTCAAGGTCCTCGGCTACGCGGAGGGCGCGGCCTACCGGCGCGCCACGGCGGCGCGTCTGCTGAGGCCTTTCCCCGCGATCCGGGGACTATTGGGGCAGGGACGCATCCACCTGGAGGCGGTCAAGACCCTGGCGCCCCACCTCAATCGGGGGAACCAGCAGCGCCTCTTGGAAGGCGCCTGCGGCAAGACGCAGCGGGAGGTGGAGGGGATGTTGGCGGCCGAGGGAGTCCCGGTGCAGATCCGCGATACGATGCGCCGGCTTCCCGGGGCTCCCGCGCCGTCCGTGGGGTCCGCGGTTGATAACAGCACGGCGCCGTCGCCGCCGGTGGTGCGCTTCGCCTTCACCGCCACCGAGACGCTCTTCGGCAGGGTTCGCCGCGTCCGGGAGATCCTATGGCACAAGTATCCGGACGGCAAGCTGGGAGACGTCTTCGGGGAAGTGACCGAGTTCTTCCTCGACAAGAAGGACCCGGATCGCAGGGTGGTGGAGTCGCCGCCGGTCCCGGCTCCCGCGGGCCAGAGCCGGCGCATTCCCCAGTGGGTCCGGGACGTGGTGTGGCGGCGGGACGGCGGGCGCTGCGCCTATACCGCCGTTGGGGGGACACGCTGTGAAACGCGCGCGGGCCTGGAGTTCGACCACGTCAAGCCGTGGGCCAGGGGAGGTCCCTCGGACGACCCGGCCAACGTCCGCTTGCTCTGCCGGGCGCACAACGGCCAGGCGGCGCGGGACATCTTCGGATGAGGGGGCTTCCCGGCGGCCCCCCTGGGTCTAGAGGCGGATGCCTCTTAATGCCCCTTTGGAAAAATGGGTGAGGTCGAGGCCGACGGTCACGGCAGTTTGGAAAGCTCGGCCTGGACCAGATGGCGCGTGACCGCCGACGGCCCGATGTTGAGAGCCTTCAAGAAGAACTTTTCGGCGTAGGCGAAGTTGCCTTCCCGCGCCAGGATCTGTCCCATCCCGGCGTAGGCGGCGGCGACCCCTTGCCCTTTGAGGCCCAACTTGACCGCGAGCGCCAGGGCGTCGGAATACCTGGCCTTGGCCGCCTTGGCATCGCCGAGCCGCAGCGAGATGTGTCCCAGGCGCTCCAGGCAGCGGACGCGTCGCTGGTCCTCCGCGGCCAGAAGCGAGAGGGTGGCCTCGAGTTTGGTCCTCGCCTCGGCGAGCGAGCCATCCTCGATGAGCGCCTCGCCCTCTTTGATCCTCTCATCGACCCCGGCCCCGGGCGGCTGCGCCGGAGCCTGGGCCTTGGGCTTGGCCGGCGCCGGCGGACTGGCGGCTGCGGGCTCCGGCCGGACAGGAGCCGCGGGAGCCGCTCCCCCAGACGCGACCCGGGAACCCTCGCCGGCGCCGCCCCAGCGCCAGGACACGCTGGACCGGTGGGAGTTGCCGAGTTCTCCGTAAGGGACGAAAGCGTAGTCGGCTTGAAATCCCCGAAAGCTCAGGCCGATGCCGCCCGTGATGCCGGGGCCGGAGTCCACCCTTCCGGAGTAGCCCGCGCGCAGGGCGAGTGTACGAGCGATCACGGTCTCCAGGCCCACCGCGGCGCGGGCCTTGTCGGTTCGCGTCTTCATGCCGTCGGCCGAGAAGGCGTTCTGCAGCCCCGCGAACTCGAACTCGTAGGCCGCGCCAAAGCGGAAATTGATCGGCTGATCCTCCTTCGCGCCTTGGTGGCGCACCGCGGGCCCGAGGTTTTGCGCCGCCAGCCCCAGGCTCAATCCATCGACGCGGGAGGGGGAGTAGAGAATTCCCAGGTCCGCGGCGTGGCCGTTGACCGCGAGGCTGTCGATCACCTCGCGGATATATTTGTAGCCGACGCCGGCGCTCAAATCCTCGAAGCCGGGGATGCGGCGGCCGAAGCCCAGGCCCAGGGCGAAATCATTCAGGGCGAAGTCTCCCAGCGCGGTCCCGTCCGGCAGGTTGTAGGTGGTCTTGTTGATGCGGCCGAACCCGAAGTAGTTGGCGTTGATCCCGATGCCTTGGCGCAGGGCCCCCGCGAAATACTCCTGCTTGAGGGCGTCGGCGAGGTGCTGGGTGTGCATGAAGGTGAGCTCGTGGGCCTCCAGGCGCCCGAGGCCGGCCGGATTATAATGAAGGGCGTTGGCGTCGCGGGCCAGGGCGGTGTAGGCGCCCCCCATGGCCGCGGGCCGGCCCCCGGCGTCGAGGAATAGGAAGTTGAAGAGGTCGGCCCCGCCCTGGGCCGCGGCGTAAGCGTCGGCGCGGGAGAGGAGCAGGCAGCCGGCCAGCGCGAAGGCGATTTTCATGTCGTCACCTGATGACCGCGAACCTCTTGACCGCGCGTTTCAAGCCCGGGCTCGATATCACCGCCAGGTAGCCTCCGGAAGCCACGGCCCTGCCGCTGTCGTTTTTCACGTCCCATTGGAAGGCCCCCCGTCCCGAGTTGTCCGTGAACCTGGCCACGCGCTGGCCCGACATCGTGAAGATCTCGATGGTGACCGGCGAGGGGAGGTTGTCGAAGAGGATGCCGGAGTTCGGGTTGGCCGCGGAGTACTCGCGCCCCTCGTTGGCGTTGCCGCTGTTGGGCCGGAAGGGATTGGGGTAGACCCGCACCGTCGAGAGGTCGGCCGCGGCCGGGGCGAAGACCGCGAAGAAGCTGAAGGAGTCGGTGATGCCGGTGACGGTCTTTTCGGCCGTGTCGAAGCTCGTCTCGATCTGGCCCCAGGAGGCCCCGGCCAGGCCGGAGTTGGAGAACATGCGGGCGTCCGCGATGCGGATCAGGGTCCCGTCGATCACCCCGTCGTCGTCGGCGTCGGGATAGCTCATGGTGACCGCCGCGGTCGTCACCAAGGTCGCCCCGCCGCCGAGAGTGATCTGGGTCACGACTCCGGCGGATGCGCCCACGGTGGCGGGGACGGTCGGCACGGAGGACGGCGCCGGGTTGGGAACCACCGTCACCGGCACGTTCCCGGCCGTTGAGAAGCAGTCCGGCGGCAGGCTCACTTCGGTCACGCGCACCGTGCCGTCCACGGCCAGGCCCATGGTCTGCACCACGTTGGCTGCCCCGTCGTCGACGGTCTCGGTCTTGGTCACCACCCCGGTCGCCGCGTCGAAGCTCTCCACGATAGTCGCCTGGGAGAAGGGCACGATCGAGACCGTCACCGCGGCGGGAGCCCCGTCAAAGCCCCCTGACGTATCATAGGCCACGGCCCTCAGGTCGAAATTGGTCCATGGCAGCAACGTGACGTTCCAAGACACCGCGTAGGGGAAGGTCTGGTCGGGGTTAGGCAGGCCTGAGTCCGCCGATGGAACGTCCGCCCAGGCCGCCGCGGTGGAGGCCTTGTATTGGAACAGGACTTTTGCAACGGACGAAGGTATTCCCGCGGCCAGGACGGCGGTCACGCTCACGCGGTTGCCCACGGTCCCCCCCTCGCCGCCCGCGATCTTGTCGCCGCTGGCCGGGGAGTCGATCACGGCCCGTATGCCGGAGAGGCTTGAGACCGCGCCGGCCAAGGCCACGGCGGAGGTATTCTTCTCCTCGACGCCGCAGCGGTGGGTCGCGCGCAGGCCGAATTTATACGCGGCCGAGGAAGTCAGCACCCCGGTGGTGAAGCTCGTTTCCGTCGACGTCAGCAGCGCGAATACCGTCGCGTAGTCGAGGGCCCCCGTGCCGCCGTCCGCGTAGAGCCGGTAGGAGGTGATCCCCTCGGTAGGCGATGGAATCCAAGACAGCTGTATCCTCGAAGCCGTGAGAGAGGCCGCCGTCAGGCTTCCCGGAGCCGTGGGCGTGGTCCCCTTGGTCAGGAAGTTCACGACCGTCGCATCGTAGGCCGTGCTGATCGCGTCGCCGTTCTTGTTGAAGACGCGGGCGTAGTAGGACGTGCAGCCGAGCAGGTTGGTGATGGTGCTCACGGTCACGAAGCCCACGGCCGTCGTGGTCTTGACGCTGAAGAGGCTGTGCGTCGAGTATTCCAAGAAGGCGGCGGTGGCGTAGGGATTGGCGTTCAAACCCCAGCGGATGGCGGCGCTGGTCGCGTGGACGGTATCGGCGGTCGAGCCCGCCGGCGGGTTGGCGTGGGTGTAGGTCGTGGCCGCGCCCGAGAGCAGCCCCTCCCCGCTGGAGTTGACGCCGGAGACCCGCAAGCCCAGGGCCACGTTGGTGCCCAGCGGGCCGATCACCACCGAGGTCCCGGAGATGCCGGTTTGGAGCTGGACCGCGTCGGAGGAGCGGGTGGCGTTGTAGGTCGCGGCGTCGGAGGCCGCGGTCCAGGTCCAGGTGATGGAAGAGACTCCCTGCGCCGTCCCCGAGGGTGTCCCCGGGATGCCGGGGGCCCGGGGCATGGTCCTCGTGGAGACCGCCGCATCGAAGATCGTGAGCAGGCCGCGGTGGTTGACCGCCCGGACGCGGAGGAAGTAGGTGGTGTTGGTGCTTAGGCCCCCCAGCGTGAGGGGGACCTGAACGGCGGTTCCCAGGGTCCCGGCGGTCACGTCGATGGTCGTGAAGGTGTCGGTGGTCGAGGCCTGGGCGTAGTAGGTGGTGCCGTTGGGGTTGGAGTTGGAGTTCCAGAACACGCTCACGGTGGTCGAGCCGACGGACAAGACCGCGGTCGAGGCGGGCTTGTTGGCCAGGGTGGCCGTGCTGCCGAGGCTGACGAACTGGCTCGAGTTGACCCCGGCGCTGGATTTGACCTGGAAGAAGTAGCTGGTATTGGGCAATAAATCCGCGCCCGCGCCGCCGTTGCCGAAAAGGACCGAGAGATTCCGGGTTTCGGAGCTGAAATTCAGCGTGGAAAAGTTGTTTGTCGACAACTGGCTCGCGTAGAGCGTCCCGGCGCTGTTTCCGCCCGAGGTCCACTGCACCGTGATGCTGCCGGCCGAAACTCCGGTGAACGCGGGGGTGGCCGTGGACGGCGAGACGAGCAGGGTCGTCGTCGAGCCCAGGTTGACGAAAGGGGTGAGGGAGCCGTCGTGGCCCAGGGCTTGGACGCTCGAAGCCACGACCGTGTTGGCGGGCAGGCCCGTGAAGGCGGCGCTCGTGTTCAGCGTCACCGAGGTTTGGACCGTCATGAAGCCGTCGCTCGACATCTGCACCCTGTAGCGCGTGGACGGACCGTTGCCGTTGGCCGTCCAGTTGGGCGTCACCGCGGAGGAGAGCACTCCGGAGTATTCCGCGGCAACCGGAGTCGCCGCCCGGGTGACGCTGGTAAGAGCCGTATCAAAGGCCGTCAGCACGCCCAAGGTGTTGATCCCGCGCGCTCGGAGGTGATAGGTCGTGTTCGAGAGCAGGCTGGTCATGGTGACAATCGTCCCCAGCACTCCCTGGTTGACGTTCAACGTCGAGAAAGAATCGGTGGAGAGCTGGGCGTAGTAGGTGGTCCCGGCGTGGTTTCCGTTGGCGCTCCAGTTGAAGGTGATCGAGGTCAGATGCACGGTCGCCGAGGAGCCGGTCGGCGGGCCGGCGCGGGTAGCGGTCGTGAGAGATAGGTCCGCGGTCTCAAGGCCCGCGTGGCTGACCGCCTTCAGGCGCAAGGTGTGGGTGGTGTTGGCAAGCAAGTTGGTGAAGGCCGCGGAGAGGTTGAAAGTCTTGCTCGAGTCCTGGACCGTGGCGAAGCCGTTGGTCGAGTACGAGGCTTCGTATTTGGTGCCGGCGGGGTTGGCGCCGGCCGACCAGGTCACGGTCATCGAAGTCTGGTGCATTGCGGCCGCGAAGGCGGCCGGGAGGTCGGCCCGCGTGGGAGTGGTCACGGTCGCGTCGAAAAGGGTCAGCAGGGCGTTATGATTGACCGCCCTGACCCGGAAGTGGTGCGTGGTGTTGGGCGTCAGGCCGGTCAAGGTCACCGCGGTCCCCAGCACGCCGGAAACGATGTTGAGGGTCGCGAAGCTGTCGGTGGAGAGCTGCGCGTAGTAGGTCGTGCCCGCCGGGTTGGTGTTTTCCCACCACACATAGCTGATCGAAGAAACATGGACGGCGCCCAGCGTGGAATTGGCGGGCTGCTTGGCCAAGGTCGCGGTCGAGCCCAGGTTGGTGAAGGCGCTCGATCCGCTGGTGCCGCTCGACTGGGACTGGACGTAGTGCGTGGTATTGGGAAGCAGGTCGGCCCCGGCCCCGCCGTTGCCGAAGAGGACCGCGAGGTTCTTGGTCTCGGAGCTGAAGTTGATGGTGCCGAAGTTGGGCGCGGTCGAGAGCTGGGTGCGGTAGAGGGTTCCCGCGGGATTTCCCCCGTCGGTCCAAGCGACAGTCAGCGAGCCGACATTGACCCCGGAGAAAGCGGGCGAAGCGGCCCCGGGCAGGGTCGTGCCGCCGCCGGAGGTAGTGACCCAACCTAGGTCCCTCAGGGGATTGCCACCGTGGTTGCCGATGGTGAAGACCCGGACCTGGTGGTTGGTGGCCGATGCCAGGCCCGTGAACACGGCCGATGTGTTTCGGGTCGCGCTCGAGTTCACGATTGTGGCGAAGGTGTCGGTCGAGATCTGGGCGAGATAGAACGACTTGGCGGAGTTGCCGTTGGCGCCCCAGTTGACCGTGAAACTAGAGGAACCGACGGTGGTCGCGGCCGCGGGCGCGGCCGCGGCGGCCGAGGTCGGGGTCGGGGCGGGTTGGTCGAAGATCGAGGGGTGCCCGCCGTGGTTCAAGGCGCGGGCCTTGAAGAAGTAGGTGGCGTTGGCCTGGAGGCCCTCGAAAGCCCGCAGGAGGATGGTTAAAACCCGGGAGGAGACGTTCAGCGTGACGAAACCGTCGGTCGACACCTGGACTTCGTAGACCGTGTTCATGGGGTTGGGCGGAACCGCCCCGTTGACGAAAGAGAGGGTCGCGGAGGTGAACCACACCGTGCCGGGGTCGGCCTGAGTCCCCGACACGGGCTGGGCGTGGGTCACGGTCGAGGCCGCCGCGGAGTCGACGGACTCCAGTATGCCGTTGGCCGCGGTGACCATGAAGGAATAGGTGGCGTTGGGTGTGAGGCCCGTCACCTCCTTGAAGGGGGCCGTGGTCTCGTGCACCAGGACCGTGGGCGCGGCCGGGTCATAGAGGCCGTAAGACTGCACGTTGAAAGCGGCGTCGGAGGCGTTCCAGTTCCAGGTGATGGAGGTGACACCCATGGCCGAGCCGGCCAAGCCCGCGGGCGCGGGCGGGACCGCCGGAAGGTTCAGGCTGCAGGCCCCGCGGCCGTAGGTGCCGGCGGCCAGTTTGCGCGTCCCGGTATTGAGCGCCAGCGCGCTCACGGTATGCCCTTCGGGCATGCCGACGTCGGAGCGGGCCCAGGTCTTGCCCCCGTCGATCGAGTTGAACACGCCCACGTCGGTGGCCACGAAAAGGTTCTCGGGGGCGGCGGTGTCGATCTCCACGTCGATGGCCGGGACGTCCGGCAGCCCGGTGCTGACGTGCACCCAGTTCTCGGCGCCGTTGGTGGTCTTGTAGACGTGGAACTTGGGGGAGGCCGCGCTCCCGTACTGCGACAGGGTCACGTAGGCGACGCTCGAAATCGTGGGGTGGACGGCGATGTCGGTGATGGTCTGGTTGGAGGGCAGGCCGGCCTGCTTCTGGGTCCAGGTCGCGGAGGTCCCGTTCCCGGCGTCGGCGGTCCGGTAAAGGCGGTTGTCGGTCGAGCTGTTGCGGGTGGCGGCGAGGATGACGTTGGCGTCGCTCGGGGCCTCGTAGATGGCGGTGACCGTGCCTCCGGATGTTCCCAGAAGGTTGCCGATCCTCGTGTAGGTATCGGAAGGGCTGATGCTTCCAGTCTCGGCGCTCCTCCAGATGTTCTGAAAGCCGAGGATGATCTTGTCGAAATTCTCGGGGTCCGAGAAGAGCGCGGGGTAAAACTGCGAGTCCTCGCCGAGTGCGCCCGGGGGGACGATGTCGGTGAGGTTGGACCCGCCCAGCAGGGAGCGCGAGACCGCGAAGCTCTGCACGCCCGCGCCGGCCACCACATAGGTCACGTACATCCGACTGCTGTTGCCGGGATCGATCTTATTGTAGCCCCCGTCGCCGCCGTCGACCACCCGCCATTTCACGTCGCCGGGCGTGGCTTTGGCGCTGCCGTTGTCCTGGAAGCCGCCGATCAAGGTGTTGTCGCCGCTCAGGCCGATGCCCACGAAGAGGCCGCCCGGCAGGTTGGCCGCCATGTTCTGCCAGGCCAGCCCCCCGTTGACGCTCTTGTAGAGGCCGCCGTCGTTGCCGATATAGACCGTGGTTCCGCCGTTGGAGAAGCCGTAGGAGTGCTGGTCGGAGTGGATCACCGGCTTGAAGGCCAGGCAGGTGAAGGGGGCGAAGTTCGTGACGGTCTGGCCCCCGTTGGATGAGCTCGACATATCGACGCCCCCGAAGAAGACCTGTTCCGGGTTGTTGGGGTTGATCGCGGCGTACTGATCGTAGAAGCACTGCCCGCCGCAGAAGCCGCGCGCGTCGCTCAATTCCGTGAAGGTCGCGCCGGAGTCGACGGACTTGAAGGCCTGACCCGTGACGTTGGGGAAGCCGCAGGTGGCCGGACTGAACTTATTGTCCGAGAAAGACCCGCCCGAGTTGGTGTAGATCACGGTGGACCCGAACACCGCGACGGAGTTTTTGTTCTGGTTGGGGTTGGCGTTGGAGGCCGTGCCGGTCGCCACCGCGACCCAGTTGGCGCCTTTGTCCGTGCTCTTGTAGAGGCCTCGGGTATTGGCGACGTATAGGGCCGCGGGGTTGGTGGTGGTGTCCAGGGCCAGGTCGAAGCTCGAGGCGTGAAAGCCCCCGACCGCGATCCGGGTCCAGGTCTGGGCGCTGTTGAGCGACCGCCAGAAGCCGAAATTGCTCCCCCCGCGCACCGCCGCGTAGAGTGTGGTCGTCGTTTCCGAGCCCGAGGTCCCGGGATCGATCATGACGCGGTGGACCGCGCAGCTCGAGAAATCCGTGCCGAACTGCTGCCAGCTCGCCCCGGCGTTGGTCGAGCGATACACCCCTTGGCCCACGAGGTGGTTGCCGCGGCCGACGAAGGTGGGGTCTCCGGTGCCGGCGTAGATGATCCGGGTCGTCGTGGTGTCGATGGCCAGCGAGCCGATGGCTTGGGAGGGCATGGCGTCGGAGACGAAGTTCCAGCTCACGCCCCCGTCGGTCGATTTGGCGAGGCCCGCGAAACCGCCGATGTAAACGGTGTTGGAGTTGGTCAGGTCCACGGCGACGGCGTTGATCTTGAAGGAGGCGTCGCCGAAGCCGTAGAAGCCCGCGCCCGAGTTGGCGAAGTTGTCCTTGATGGGTTGGGGACCCGCGAACTGCCAGGCGTTGGTGATCTTGCGGGAGGGCAGGCCCAGGCCCATCGGGGAAGGGCCGGTCGTGAAGCGCTGCATGAGGCTCGCGCGCGAGTCGCGCAGCCTCTGGATGCCGTTGGCGCGCGCCCCGGCCGGAAAGCTCCCGTCGGGATCGGCGCGCAGGTCGAAGAACCAATTCTCCCGGCCGCGCTGGCGCTCCCCGGGTTGAAACCGGGAGGTCCGGGCCTTCTCGCCGGTCGGCGGGAGGGCCGCCGCGGGCGCGGAAAGAGCGAAGAGGGCGAGGAGGGGGAGGCGGCCCATGGGATAGGGGAACTCGATGGTAGCGAAGCCCGGCAATGTGAGTCAAGGCCCAGGAAACTCGACTTCACCCAGTTTTTCTGAGTGAGTTTTCGGGGTAGGCGTTGGGAGTGGGCAACTCGGTCCTGGACCGAGCTATTCGGGGAGCAGGGGCTCGATCTCGGCCCAGAGCTGCTCGACGGTGATGGGCTTGGGCAGGAAGGCGGCCGCGCCGCAGAGCAGGCCCTCGACGTGGTCGCGGGCATCGTTGTACTGAGAGGAGGCGGTGATGAAGACGACCGGAACGTTCTTGAGCCGGTCCGAGCGCTTGAGCAGACGGCAGAGCTCGAAGCCGTGGATGTCGGGGAGCTGGACGTCGATGAGGATGACCGAGGGCGTGCGCCGCTGGAGGTCGCGGAAGGCCTCCGCCCCCGTGCGCGCCCCGTCGACGCGGACCCCTTGGAGCGACATGGCGTCCACGAAGGTCTCGCGGAAGCTGTCGTCGTCCTCGACGATGTAGAGGGAAACTCCGGTTTGGATCTTAGTGGTTTTCATTGGTTTACACCCTATGGCGGCTGAATAACCTCAAAACGAGCCTGGCGAGGAAGGGCGGGGCGACCGGCGCCATCGCGGCCTTCAGCGCCTCGTAGGCGGCCCCAACGTCAAGGAAGCCGTCGCCGGCCAGTTCCACGGCCTCGCCGCCGGTCTTGCGGAGATTCGACATCACGGCGTTGACGATGGCGTCGAGCTTCTCCCCTTTCTCGGTCACGCCGAAGAGCATGGCCAGCAGGCCGATCGCGCCGGCCACGTCCGGGGCGGACATCGAGGTCCCGGAGATGGCCTTGAGCGGACCCCACACCGGATCCTTGCGGTCGGCGTCTCCCAAAGCCTCGGGCCAGGCGCCTTCCTTGTTGTGGCCCACGGAAGCCAAGTCGGGGCGGCGCGGGTAGTCGGGCTTGGTCTTGGTCTTTTCCGAGCCGGGTCCGCGGGAGGAGAAGTAGACCACCTTGCGGTTGCGGCCGGTGGCGGCCACGGAGAGGTTGCGGATCGCCCCGGTCTTGGGGTCCTTGTAGTAGACGATCGCCGGAGAGCCGATGGTGTTGGGGCCGGGGCCGGCATTGCCCGCGGCGAAGACCATGACATGGCCCTCCTCGGCGAGCTTGCGCACCAGCTGCGAGTCCGGGCTGTCGGGGTCGCCGTCGTCGGAGCCCCAGCTGTTGGAGATGACGATGTTGCCGTCGTTGGCCGAATCCGTCAGGGCCTTGAGGATGTCGGTCAGGTTCGCGCCGCCGCCGACGAAGGTCTTATAGTGGGTGAGCTTCATGGCCCAACGGGCGAGGTTCAAGACCGCGCTGGTGACCCAGGTCCCGTGGCCGATGTCGTCTTCGTCCTTGCCGGTCGTGACGTTGACCGAGCGGACGTTCTTCATCATGGGGTGGTTCTTGTCGCGCCCGCTGTCGATCACGCCGATCTTGGGCTGGGGCACGGCCGCCATCACGAGCCTCATGGCCAGGCGGCCGACGAGGCCCAGGTCGGGCGGGCCCCACCGCTCTTCCCCACTCTTGAGGACTTTGTCCGCGCCCACCAGTTTGACCGTCTCGTCGAGCGTGACCGCCCCTTTCGGGTCGTTGGCCGCGTCCTCGGGAGAGGTCGGAATAGGCTCGGGGATGCGGCGTCGCTCGTCGAGATAGACCCGGTGTCCTCGAAGCTTGAGGACCTCCATGAACTCCGCCGCGCGGGCCGCGTCGACGCGCAGGGCCGCCGCGTTGATGCGGCGGAAAGTCGCCGTGGGCGTGGCGTTGTAGGACTGCAGCGTGGCGGCGTCCAAGCCCGCGGACTCGAGCTCCTGGACCATGGCCTGCTGCAGCACGGAATAGCGGCGGACGCCGTCTCTCCGGGATATGTCCACCGACGAGAGGAAGGAGTCCGAGGTGATCGCGGGCGGGCCCGAGAAGATGACGACGAGGTCGGCGGGGCGCTGACCCTCCGAGGGAGCGGCGGGAGACGAGGGCGCGCCCGGATGCATCCGGCCCATCAGCATGCCGACCGCGGCGACCGCGGGCAAGGCCGCCGCGGCGAGCTTCACTCCGGCGACGGCCACGCCGCCCAACAGCACGCCGGCCAGCCATTGCGCCCCCAGGGCGATGGGGATGACTAATCCGGCGAGGGCGAGTATTCCGGGGATGAACTTGAAAATGCCCGGACGCGAGTTGACCTCATCGAGCGCCACGGACGTGCTCTCCGGCAGAAAGGGCCGCAGGATGTGATGGCCGTCGAACGGGAAGAACGGAATCAGGTTGACCGCGGCCAAGATCAGGTTGTAGTAGGTCGCGACGGCCAACGCCCCGGCGACGACCCCGCCCAGGCCGGCCGTGGCGATCCCGATCCCGAAGGCCGCCAAGACCGCGAAGGCGCCCGCGCCCAGCGCCGCCAGGCCGACGTGCGTGGCCGGACCGACGGCGGCGACGATGGCCATGTCGCGGACGGGATTTTTGAAATTCGCCGGTTCCGGCTCGACCGGACGCGCCCCGGCCAGGAAGAAGCCCGACAGGAGGGTCGCCACGGGAACAAGTATCGTCCATACCGGATGGATATGGGTCGCCAGATCGCGCAGCCCCCAGCCCAGCCGCCCTTCCAGGCGCGGTATGGGATCGCCGAGTATGTCGGCGGCCTTGGCGTGCGCCATTTCATGGAGAATCAGCGAAGGGATGATGACGGCCATGGCCGCCAGGGCCCCGGCGATGCCGATCGGGCTGAAGGCCGCCGCGGCGACCACGAGACCCGCGGCCGCGAAGCTGAATAGAGTCGAATTTCCGCCGCCGCGATCCGGCTCGTCGGAGACGTCGTCGGGACCGGGCGTCTGTCCCCGCCGGGGATTTCCCAACTCGTCCAAATCGTCCGTCTCGTCCCCGCGGCGGCCTCGGTCGGTCTCGCCGTCGGGATCGGGCATGCCCCGCTTCGCGCCGCCCTTCGACGACTTCCGGAGCGAGTAGCCGGCCTGGGCTTGGTCGCCCGCACCGGACTCGGTCGGACCGGCGACGTCTCCCTGGCGCGGGACGGCGCGCACGCCGAGCACCCGGTCCATGCGTTCGTCGCCGGCCTCGCGGGCCTGATCGCCGGACATATCACCGAGCTCTTTTTCCGAAATCGAGAGGGCCTCACGATCATCCAGGAGACGCTGTATTCCCGGGCAGCAGGATTCTTCCGAAGCCCCGGCAGCCGGAGACCCGCGGCGAGAGTCCGAAAGCGGCGCAGCGTACTCGCGCCCAACGGATTCAGATGGACCCGCGATAGCAGCCGGCAGAGTCAGAGGCGTGGATCCGGAGGCTTCCGGCGCGAGCCGGACGCCGGGCGCGGCGGAAAGGACGGTAAGACCTGAACGGAGAGGGACGGATATCTGAGAACTGTGGCTCGGACCTACGGAAACGCGGGCCGCGCCGCCCGCGGGGCCCATGCCCGTCACCGACGAGCCCCGGGCGGCCCGGCCCGCGTTGAACGTTTGCGCGAAAGCCCGCGTGGCTCCCGATCCCGGCGCCGTCAGGATGATCGCTGCGGAGATGACCGTGGACAGCAAGGAGCGGAGGACTTTCATAACACTATTATAAGCGCCACGCGGAGCGGCCCGTACGGGTCGAAGGTCCCAACGCCCGGCTGAAAAGGGGCCCAGCGGCCTTGGGTCTCTCATCGGGACCTCTCGCGGTCGGATGTCCGATTCACCGGGAGGGCGACGTAGGGCTCGATGAAGTCGAGGATCGCGGCGCCCGTCATCACGAGGCCGACGATCCACAAGGCCGTCGTCGTCGCCACCGCCTGCATGAGCCAGCCGAAGAAGAGCACGCCGAGAATCGAGCATGCGAGCTGATAGAAGAACATCGCCGAGTACATTTTGCCCATGTGCTCCGGGAAGCTTTCCTGAAGGGCCTTCTGACTCAAGCTCGCCCAAACGATCCACGCCGGTCCCTGGAGGAGCATCACCAGAAACATGGAGCCGACCGAACCCCACAACCCGGCGCTGAAAAACACTCCCCAGTACGCCAGCGCGCCGACGCCGTGAAGGATTGACGACCACACCCCTTGGCGCTCAAGGTGCGTCAGGCGGCCCTTCGTGTCCTCCGCGCGTGATTTGCTTCTCCGGAGCAGAACCAACGCGGAGAGGCCGACTCCCAGCGAACTCGCGGCGAGGTAGAGGCCCATGGCCCCGGCCTTGGTCGAGAGGGCCGACAGCGCCGCGCCGAGGAAGGGCACGCCGGCCAAGAACCCCGGAACCGTGAGATCGGCGATGTCCCGAATGTAGCGGGGGAGGGCCGTGAAAACCAGCGAATCCGCGGCGATCAGATACAGGGTCGGAAAAAGCATGGCCAGGCGCAGGAAACGATGCGACCAGATCAGGCGCATCCCCTCGGCGAATTCGCGCAGGGGATGGCGCTTGGGGATGGCCCGGACCGCGAATCCCTCGAACTCGCGCGGGAGTCCCGTCGCGACCGTTGGGTCGCCGTCGACTTCTACCAGCAGGCCGGGCTTCGCGCCGTCTCGCTCCACATAGACCGCGCGCGCCCGCGTGCGGCCCGACACTTCGGAGGCGAGCTCCACGGCCAGGCGCTTGCGCGACTCCATGACGGGTTCGTTGGAGGTCCGGAGCAGCGCCCAGGCCAGGGCGACGACCAAGGCCAAGCCTCCGTACACAGCGTAGGCCAGGGCGTTGCCGGCGAGCAGTCCGAAGCGCGCGTCCATCAGGCCGATGAACGAGCCCGCCAAGAGCGGGGCGACCACGCCCACGACGTTGGTGACGAGGTTATAGACGGCGTTGGCCCGGTTGTACTCGGCCTCGTTGCCGGCCATGATGCGCAGTTGAGCGACCGAGCCCGCCGAAATCGTCATGCTCTGGAGGAAGCCCATGGCGAAGGTGATGGCGAGGAATGGGAGGAAGCCCAGCGCGCCGTTGAAGAACAGCACCGGAATCAGGAAGAGCAGGGCCGAGCGCGCCAGCAGAGTCAAGGACAGCACCCGCCGCACCGAGGTCCGGTCGAGCATCGGCCCCGTGGAGAGGTTGGCCGCGGCCTGCGAGCCCCAGTTGACCGCGCGGTTGGCCCCCAGCTTCCAGGAGTCCTCCTTGGTCTGGGCCACGAGCGTCGGCAGGGCGGTATAGTGGAAAGCGACGCCCGTGGCCGAGAGGGCCTGGCCGATCACGAACTTCCAATACTCGCGGTTGCGCTCGGCGTCGGGAAGGACTCGGAAAAAACTGGCGAGGCCGCCGAGGCGTGAGGTGATCCGGGCCAGCATTCCGGCCGGTCCGGCAGGGCCGCGGTCGGCGGGCGGCACCGCAGGAACCGCCAATCCGTCCTCGACCGCGGCCATGACCATAAGGCTTCCGGCCGAGCCCTCGACGCCGATGCGAACGGCGTTGGGAGGAGCGTCCACGGCGGGCTTTCCCCCTACGTCCGCGGCGCGGGCCCGGGGGAAGGCCTCGGCCATCTCGGCGTCGACTCCCGTCGGACGTTCGAAATGATCCCCCACGACGAGCAGGCCCTCTTCGGAAACCGTAAATCCTCTCGCCCCCATGGCCTCAAGCAGGCCGCGGGCCCCGTCGCTCTTAAGTTCCCTGCCGAACTGAACGATCCGGCCCTTTCCCTTAGCCGGGTAGGGGAGACCCTCGGCCGCCAGCGCCGAACCGAGCGCTTTGGAGAAGACCCCCGAGCGGTCGTCCGCGCGCGGCAGATCGACGATGACCTGTCCGTCAAGCACCGCGACGGTTACCCCCGCGGAAGCCAGGCCCGCGGCGTTGCGCGCCGTTTCCACGGCGCGGGCGATGGCGAGGGTCTCGGCCTCGGACCAGGGTTGGCCGCGGCGTTTCCACACCGCGGCGCCCGCGGCGTCAAACTCGACGAGTTCGCCGGCCAACGCGCCGGAGAAGAAGAGATTGCGGCGCAGGGACGGCGAGATTTTTGAGACGATAGTCTCCCAGCTTTCGACCGGGAAAGGGGCGCCGCGGCCCGGCTGATCGAACACGCGGGCGGTCGCGATGCCGACGGGGACGCCCACGGCCAGCAGCGCCTCCAGCCCCGCGATGACCGCCTTGGGCGCGGGCAAGCTCACTCCATCCGGCCCGTTGTCGGTGAGGGTCCCGTCGTAGTCGAAGATGACGGCTTGGGGAGGCTTGGCCCGCAGATCGCGCAGCAGCGCCTCTCCCTCCGGAGTCGGGTTGGGGGCGGGGGCCAGGCTCGCGCGCCACGGGGCTCGAACCGGGGCGAGAACATCTCGACTAGCGTCCTCCGGAACCGTGGGCCGGCGCAGCATGAGCGCCTCGATGGTTCTGCCGGTCCCGGCGGCGTCCTCGACGGAAGCCTTCTCCAAGTCGGAGGCCGCGGCGATATGCGGCGCGAGTGGCTCGGCCAACTCGGGCACGGAGACGGGCGCGGCGTCCTCCGTCGGAGCGGCTGCATCGACCGTGAGGTCAAGGGACATTTGCCGCGGCAGGACTTCCAGCGGGGCGGGGATCCGCGATACGGACGGAACGGCCGCCGGCAGTTCCAGACGCGCCGGGTTATCGAACGCGGAAACCGTCAGCGCGGTGGGAAGCATTCCCGGCAGACGCAGTCGGGCCTGCAGGGCCCGGTCAAGGCCGGAGGCCGAGGGTCCCGACCGGCCCACAGGGAAGCCGTTGCCGGCCGGGGCGCGGACGACCCGGGCGGTGACCGAGGCGGCTTCCGAGACCGAGGTAAGCGCGACCGCTCCCGCCAGGCCGGCGGCGAGGACCCGGAGCGCCTGCGCCCCCAAAAAACTGGAAGCGCAGGTCATGTTACTTCTCTTTCTTTCGGTGGAGGAGGCTGTCCGGAAGCCCCGGGAGAAGGCGCGGGGCGATGGCGAAAAGGACGCCAAGAGCCGCGAAGAGGATGCCCATGGGCAGGAGCAGTCCTGGGAAGACCGGGCTGAAGAGCAGCGCCGCCAAGGCCGTGAGGCCGTAACCGAGCGAAATCGCGCCGTTGAAGAAGGAACCTTGGACCGCGATCATCGACGCCGACTCCTTCGATGGTACGTTCTTGTAGAAATAGCCCGAGAGCGAAGTCGAGGCGGGGCCGTAGAAAAGGCCGATCATCAGGATGCCGGCCAAGAGCAGGGGGATATTGCCCCAGAAGAAATAAGGAATCAGGATCGCCGAGAGCCCGATGCCCACCAAGGTAATCCAGCCCCGGTTGGTCAGCTTCTCCGAGAGCGCCATCAGAATGGCCCCGATCCCAACTCCCAGGCCCGCGGCCAAGAGGCTCCCGGGAAAGAGCCCCAAGTAGATCCACGCGGCTCCCAGGGCCAGCACGCCGGCCTGCAGAAGCCGCTGGGCATTGATCCGGCCGATCAAGGGGATGCGGAGCGACGGAAGCTTCGCCTGGCTGGAATTGGCGATGAGTTGGCCGAAGAACAGGGCCCCGAGCATCTGGCCGAGCAAGGCGGCCTTGCCCGCGGTCCCGGCCAAGGTCGTAGCGATGAAGGGGAAAGCGTAGGACTGCAGGGGAAAGAAGATGAAGGCCGCCAAAGAGGCGAAGAGCATGGCGTAGCGGATCCCGGGATTGGCCCACAGCTTCTTGAAGCCTTCCGTCCGCGAGACCCAAAACACGAGCGCCGCGGCCGCGGGAACGGCGGTGGGCCAGATGAAATAGACGCCTAGGCCCGCCGCAAACAGAAGGGCCTCCTTCCGGTACTTGCCAATTAAGGCTCCGGCGCTCTTCAAGAAGGAGACAACGGCCTTCCGCGCCCTCGCGACATGGCTCCGCCGGGCGGGCGAACACGGCGAGGT
>CAYJXJ010000002.1:0-14646 GCA_964374095.1 uncultured Elusimicrobia bacterium | reverse complement strand
CTTCCGCGCCCTCGCGACGAAGCTCGCCCCCGGGGCCTTGGCGCTGTCGACAACAGCCCCGGCCGAAGGCGCCGCCTTCAGCCGGGTGTTGGGAATAAGAAGCCAAATGATCGGCAGAACCACGAAGGCGTGCACCGCGGCCGAGATATAGAAGGGGACCATGGGGCTCCAACCGTCGATATAGGAGCCGACGCCGATGAGGAGGGTCAGCACGACCTGCAGCAGCAGGTAGCGCATCCAGAAGACCGTGGTGGCCGTTCCGATGTGCTTATTGCCGGAGAAAGCCTTGAGGTAGATGTTCTCGGTGGTCATCACCGAGGAGAGGAGCCAGCCGTTGGCGATCGAGGCCAGCAGGAGGGTCCAGAAATTCAAGATCCCGAAGAGCGCGAAGGCGGGGAGGGCCAAGGCGAGCGCGCCGCGGACCAGGGCGTTGAGGGCCATGGCGTTGCGCGCGGAGAGGCGATTGGCGATGAGTCCGTTCAAGGGCCCGGTGGCGATGGCGGCCAGCGGGCCGAAAGCCATGAGCGCCCCGAACGCGACCGGGCCCACGGCGGGGATGGCGATGAAGGGATAGGCGATGGCGGTGAGGATGAAGGCGGAGATCGAGAAGATGCCCTGGAAGAACTGCCCGCCCAGGGCCTTGGCATTGAGCTCGCCCGGCGGCGCCCGCGACGCCACCGCGCCCAAGACCTCCCGCGTCGCCGCCGCGCCCTGGGTCGGCCACACGAATATGTTGTCGAGCCGGGGATCGGCCAGCCCGCCCACCGCGATTCCCAGGGCCCCGGGAGCGCTCTGGAGCATCTCGACGTCGACGTTGCGGGAGCCGAAGAAATGGTCGCCGATCACGAGCGCGCGCTTGGCTTCCAGACGGTTGGAGGGGCCGACGCGCAGCAGCCGCCGGAATATTTCCAAGGGCAGGCCGAACCTCAGGGCGTCGCGCAGGCGGGAGTAGTACCCGCGGCCCTTCAAGAAGAGCCCCACGCCCAGGGACTTGTCGATCTTGGATAGCGTCAGATAGGGAGGATCCGTCTCTTTGTAGGCCTTGCGGCCGATGACTTCCACTTTAAGGCCCCGCGCGGCGAGCTCAGAGGCCATGAGCGACGCGGCCGCCTTGACCTCGGCCTCGGGGAGGCCGATGCGCAGGAACTTGGCGTAGCCGTAGGCGCTGACATCCTCGGTCTTGCCCTTGAATTCCTGCCGGCCGAAGCGGTCGCTGACCACCCCAGAGGCTTCAGTCAAGGCCTTCCTCTCCGACTCATTCCAGCCCGGTTCCTCCCGAATCAGCCGCGGTGAGCCGCGCCGGTCATAGAGGAGCATCCGCGCCCCGCGGTTGGCCCCCACGGTCACGGATTGCTTTTGCGCGACCGTGAGAGGCTCAAGTGAGTCAATGATCGTGACGTCTTTTTCCTTCTGCGCCACGTCCGGGCGGTCCGTCAGGATCATCACCTCGACGTCGGCGTCCGCCGCGGCTTTGAGCGCCGCCCCCGTCTCCGGGGTGATCGGCTTGGTGAATTCCTCGAGCGTCCCGTCGTAGTCGATGATCGCCGACTCGGGACGCTCGGCGGCGAGCTTCTTCAATATTTCGTCCTTGTGCGCCTGGGAAATCGGGGGCATGCTCACGACCTCGCCGAGTTCCGCCAGGGCCCTGAGGGCCGCGCGCTTAATCTCGTAATCCGCGGCGCCGCCCTCCGGGTTCGCGGTTCCCACCTGCCTGAGCCCGGCTTTAGCCTGCTCGACACCAAGCCGGGCGATTGAGGCTACGGCCGCGCGACGGTCAGCATCCGAGGCCGAAGAGTTCGACGCCAGAGCCCGCAGTTCTTCGGCCGACGATCGCGCGAGATGATCGTTCGATGCGCCGTCGCCATCCGTAGGCCCCGCCGCCCAACTCCCAAAATCGTCCGACTTTGCGCCTCGGCCGTTGTACAGGGAGTCGACGACCGCCTGCCTGACGGCAGGCTTGTCGTCGACGGCCAACCGCCCGGCGGTTCCCTCGAGAATCTCTTTGGCAGCCGTCGGTCCCGCCGGGGCGGGATCAAGCGGGAGCGCCGGAGCGCTTAATGATTGGGCGGGTCCGGGCAAAATCGGATGAATGACGGGTACGGGCGCGGGCCCGGGGAGCAGCGTAGGCCCGGCCAGCGGGACAAGGGCCGCCGCGGGAGCATTCAGGGAGACGGCGATGGCCCGCAGGGGAACGATGGCGCGCACGCCGCCGCCCTGTCCGGCGGCCCGAACGTTGGCGGCTCTTCCGACCTGGGCGTAGGCCTCGATCCCGGGGGAAACCACGAGGACCGCCGCGCCAACGATCGCCGCGAGGGCCTTGCGGATCGCCCGGGAGACTGTGGCGCTCACTTGGCGGCCGCTCCCTTCTTGGCCGGTTTTTTGCCGGACTTTATGCCCGCCTTCTTCGAAGGCGGGGGCGGCATCATGGCCTTGCGCATGCGGCCCACCACGCTGCGGATGAACTTCTCGAACTTGATCCGGGACCACTCGTCGATGGAAGCCGACTTCATCTCGCCCGGATAGATGAAGGTGACCCCGCTGTTGGCGACCTTTTTCATCTCGCCGTTGACGCCGTAGGGCACCGGCAATTCCCGCCAGGCCCGGCGCGGCACCAGGTCGTAGAGTTGGACCTGGGTGTCCTTGTCGAAAGTCTGCGTGGTGGCGCTCTGTCCGGATTTGAAGTCCACCACCATGACCTCTAGCCCCTCGGGGGTCTCACGGGCGATCACGAAGTCGTAAATCAGCCGCAGGATGTCGCGGCCGGTGGCGGCCCCCTTCTTGAAGCGGTCGAAAACATGGAGGTTGGGAAGCTCGGTCCCCACGACGATGGGGTAAGCCTTCAGGAGTTCGCTCGCCATCTCGTGCATCTTCCCTACCCGCAGCTCCACCGTGGTCTGGAAGTCCCCCATGGAGTAGCCGGCCTCCTCGAGAACGTGCTGGGTGCGCCCCGACTCCTCGTGGTTCCATATCTCAACGGCCTTGGCCACCACCTCGCCGGCGGGAGGCAGTATGCCCCCGTTGTTGCGGTAGTTCCAAACGGCCCAGTTGAACGCGGAGTGGATGACGTGCCCCATCAGCATGTAGATGCTGTAGTTGTCACCCCCGCCGCCCAACCGGTCCTTATTGAGCAGGAAGCCCTGGATCTTGGAAGCCGACGCGCCGAAGTCGCCGGGGACGTTCTCCCGATAGGGCCCGAGCAGCGACGCCAGGGACATGTCCGCGAGGGCCGCGCCCTCAAGCCGGGGGGCGTGCGCGGCGGGCTGGACCGAGCCATTCAAGGTCTTGAGGACCTCCGGATCCTTGCTGATGACCATGAGGTCGGAATGATTGACGTAGAGGCCCTCCTCGTCGCGCAGGGCCGCGAGCGTCTGGGACAGGGCCGAAACGATGGAGTGGGGCCGTATGCTGACCGCGGGGCGCCCCTCCACGGCGGCCGGCGAGAGGACGTAGCCTCCCGAGGGCACGGCGTATTCCTTCAGCCGGCTCTCGAGCTGGGAGGTGAAGGCGGCGGCGTCGGCCCCCTTGGGGATCTCGACGGTAAACTCGCGCGCCCGGGCCACGGCGACGACGCCTCCCACGCTCATGGCGGCATGGCGCATGATGTCGAGTTCCTTCATGTCGAAGCGGCCCAAGGGCAAGGCCTTCGGGAATTTCCCCTCGTAGCCGGACAGGGCGTTGCCCCCCTCGGTCAAGGTGACGAGCTTGTAGCGGGTGATCTTGTCCTGCTGCTTGGCCGTGAGTCCCTTGGTCATCTGCTCCTCGAGCGAACCCGGGCCCGAGCTGGGCTTGTCGCTCAAAAAGAGGAAGTAAATGCCCGCCTTCATGAGTTTGCCGATGTCTTCTTGAAGGGCGAATGGGATCGTCCCCTCGAAAAGCCGGGTGTCGAGGACGACGAGCTTGGGCAGGAACCGGTACGCCTCCGAGAGCGCCTTGGGAATCTCCACGGGAGCGCGCGGACCGGCCTCGCCGGGCTCCTCATCGCGATTCTCGGGGAATTGGCGGGCCTCCCCATAGGGCGTGAAGCGGACCACGCTCACCTCGCTTTGCAAGGTGATGACGCGCTGTCCGCCGCGGTAGGCCGCCTTTTCCTTGAGATAGTCGATAACGGCGCGGCGGACTTGGGCGATGGAGTGCTTCTTGAGATAGTCCTCTCCCCAGGTCCCGGCCAGGTCCTTCTTGGTGAGCGCGCCGATGGGTTTGATGATGTTATCGGTCACCCGCGAGACGAACAGGGTCGACCCGCGCCAAAGTATTCTGACCGGAACGTCCTTTTTGAACTTCTCCCAGTAGCGGCGGCTGGCCGGACTCTTGACCTCGCGGATGCTGCCGAAAAGCTCGGACTTCACCAGGCTCTTTTTCGCCCGGCCGGAGAACCACAAGTCCATGGTCTCGGGTTGGGCCTCGGCCAGATCCTGGGTGACGGTCTCCGGCTCGACGGAGAGGTCGGTCGCCGATCCCATGTCCGCGGCGCCGTCGAAGCGGCGCCCGCTCTTGTCGTCGGCGCTCTTGACGCTGGGTCCCGCGAGCGACGCGGCCATGCCCTCAAGCAGATCCTTGGTCGTAGCGGCGCGGGCGGGCGACTCGATCGCCCCATGGTCCATCGTCGGACCGGCAATGGCGGGGAGGATGGAGGACGGCAGGGCGGTGATGGGCAGCGGGGCGGCGTCGATCGTAGGACCGCCCAAAACCGCCGGGAGGAGCGTCGGCAGTCCCCCCTGAAGCTGAAGCACGTTGGTCAGGGAAACTCCCACGCGGACCGCGGGCCCCGCCGAGCGTCCCTGCCCGCCGGTAGGAAGGCGCAGGGGAGCGACCCGGGTCTGGCTCCAGGCAATCGCCGGAAGAAACAGAGCTATCGCCGCGGAGACCCGGCGATTCATGGATTTTCTTCCTAGATCCTTCGGAACCTGCCCCTCCAATAACTGGAAGTGCAGGCCATTGCCTGCGGTCATCGACCGCCTCGGGCCGCCTTAGGACTTTTTGCCTTCGCGGTCTTGGCGGCGGCCTTGGCTTTCGGGGCGGCTTTGCGTTTCTTTTTGCCGATGTCGGCCTTGGTCCCTTCTTCCTCGTGCTCCGCGTAATATTCCTGGTACTCGGAATCGGCTTCCATGCGCTCGATGGACGCGGTGATCTCGCGGGCCACCGGGCCCGGGACCGCGATGAACTCAGGCCGGTCCGGCCCCTTCTCGGGGTTGGCTTCCAGGCGCATCAACTCCGAAGGCTGGAAGGTGAAGGTCCGGTGGCTCGAGCGATGCTCCAACTGCACCCGGAGTTCGCCGAGCACGGGACCGTCCATCGCCCCGTGCCGCCAGGTGCCGTCGGGGCCCGGCCGACCGTAGCCCTTCAGCAGGGACATGGCGTAGAACTTGGCCAGCATCACCTCGCCGTCATCGGGGGTTTCCTTGCCCGTCCGGTACGCGTAGGCGGTCAGGACCCGCCCCTTGGCTGATTCGAGCTTCATGACCCGGGGCAGGCGGGTATGGATCTTGTAGAGCTTTCCGGTCGCGGCCGCGGTGAACTCCAGGGTGATGAGGCTCTTGCGGTCGGTCGCCAGGCCGACCAGGTTCTCCTGGACGTTCTTGGAGGCCTCCGGGTAGTCGGCGAACTCCCTTATATAGAGGTTGGTGACGAAGGAGGTGGCGTACTCCAGGTAGCCCCGTTGCATCGCCTTCCACTCCGTCGAGCCCATCGCCTTGGCCAGGGGCTTGTTGACGTAGACCCCGTACTTGAACGGGTTGTACCACATGTTTCGCAAGCGGGTCTGGAGCACCGTGAGGGTCCCCAGCTTGTGCTGTCCCCGCCAAACCTGTTCGTAATACCAGGCCATCAACTGATAGATCGTGGTCCCGGTGTACATGGCGAGCTTCTGGTGGGTCTTGGAGGAGCCCTTGCCCCCGCGCATCGGCGAGCCGCCGCCGCCGGAGCCCGCGCTGCCTCCATCGCCGCCCGGAAAACGGCTGTGGGTCGGCTCCCAGTACTCGAGGAACTGGCGGAGCTTGCCCAGCTTGACCGAGACTGACGGGAGCCTGCGGTCCCCGAGCACGGCGCCGAGTATTTCCTCCACCGCGGCGTCGGACGTCGCCACCTGGACTTCCGACTCCTTAGGGAAGGAGGTGGAGAAGCGGGGCGAGCGCTTGGAGTCGGCGAGAATCAGGAACTTGTCCTGAATATCGGGGATATTGTCCTCGGGGAACTGGGCCTCCAGTGTCTTGAAAACCCGCGGCAGCGAAAAGCGCAGGGGCATGGACTGGGCGAGGATCGCCCGCGGGTTCTCCGGGTGGGGTTGGGCGGTATAAGGGAGGCGAGCCTCCCGAATGAGCTCGTTGTAGCGGCGCAGCATCTTGCCGCGGGCCGCGGCGACCTCGGCGTCGGGGATCGACGCCGGGAGTTCCATCACGTAGGAGAATGGGCTCTCTCCGGCGGGCTCGGCGGTCTGCTTCACGGAACCGGCCGCGAGCTTCAGCGTCTTCTCGACCTTGCCGACGGCCGTCTTGAAAGTCTCGACCTGCGCCGAGGAGAAGGCGCCGACGTCCTCAGCGATGGACTTGGGGGCCGCCGCCTTGCCGTGCAAAGTGATCTTGCCCCCGTTGTAGGAGACGACGACCACGGGATTGGTCCGCCGCACCTTGAGCCGGCTCAGAAGGATCTCGTCGGCCGAGCCGGGGCCCTTGAGCGGCCGCCACGTCAGAAAGACCACGCGAACGCCGGCCGAGATGATTTTCTCGAGGTTGGCGACCGTCGCCGGGGAGGCGGGCTTGGTGAAGACGTCCTGAAGGAAGATGACGCGAGAGTGGAAATTGCCCGGGGGCGTGGCCCCGGCCGAGCCGTCGTCTCCAGCGTTGGCGCCGTTGCCGGCACCGCCGCCGCTGCCGTCCCCCGCCACGGGCGGAGCGTCGCCCTCCTGGCGGGACTGGCTGAAAAACCGGTCCGAAGCGCCCTGGACTTCTTCGGTCCCGCGCTCCTTTCCATCCTGAGGCGTGACCGCCGCCGCGAGGTCCTTCGCCGATTTGAGCGCGTCCGGCCCTTCCGCAGCGGGACCCGCTTCCGCGGGCAGGGAGGTCTCCGCCCCGATCAACGGAAGTACGGCCAGTCCCTCGACCGCGAGTTCGGGGGAAACCGCGGGACCCGCGAGGATGGGTAGAACTCCGGCCGGATCGATCTCCAGCCGCAGCGGAGAGACCGGAAGCGAAAACCCGCCCAGGCGGGCGGGTTGGATCGGGAGGGGGGCCCTTGCCGCGCCGCGCGACGCGGCGCCCTGGACCCGGAGCCTCGGGGCTCCGGCGCCCCAGCCGTGGGGCGACGTAAAGAGCAGTACGAGGAACGAAAACAAGATTGGGTGACGCGAGACTCGTTTCATCCGGCGGACCTCCGGGTTCGTCCCGAAAGGGACGGTCCCTTCCTTTAGTTGATTGGAATGGGACGGCTTGAGGGGTGCGATCACCATGGAATTATAGCGTCACGCTTGGAAGAACCCTGCGGGTCCTAGGACCCAAGGTGACCCTGTTAATTGGCCCACCAAAGCGTGGGCCCCATGGACTTAGTGTTCTGTTTAGTATTATATAGTATCATTAACAATATATTTACTGTCATTAAGACGAACGAACAGCGGGAGGGGCGAGGGCGGCGATGCTTACGGCAGGCAGGGAAGCCGCCGAGCGCCGAGGCCTAAACGCGCTCGGCGGCGGCGACGGCAGGAACGGTGATCAGCCCTTTGAGATCAAGGTAGGCGTCGTAGACTTTGCGCACGTAGCGGCGGGTTTCGGTGAAGGGCGGGACGCCGCGGTGCTTCTCGACGGCCCCGGGACCGGCGTTGTAGGCCGCGAGGGCGTTCTTGATGTTGCCCCCCATGCGCGCCATCATATCGCGCAAGTACCGGATGCCGGCGCGGACATTTTTCAAGGGGTTGTAAAAGTCCGACTCGGTGCGAAGCCCCAGCGAGGCGCCGGTTTCGCGCATGATCTGCATGAGCCCCCGCGCGCCCAGCGGGCTCTTGGCGCGGGGATTGAAATGCGACTCCTGCAGGATCACCGCCAGCACGAGGGCCGGATCCATGTCGCGCGCCCCGGCCTCCCGCATCACGTCCTCGATGGTCTGCCCCAGGATTCCGCGGCGGGCCCCGTGGTCGAGGAGATAGGTCTTCACTTCGGCGAGACTCCCCGGCGACATCCCGGGAGTCCCGCTCCCGGATCCGGGCGCGGGGGGCTCTGGGGCGGGGACGAGACGACGGGGTTGGGCCGCCGGGGGAATGACGGACCCCGGCAGGGCGCGAATCGGCGGCGGAGCGGGTTGACGCGGCATCGCCGCGATCCGAGTCTCGACGGCGACTTGTCCACGAAGGGATTCCAGCGCCGACAAATCCCGGCTCGTCTTGATCTTGGCCTTGAGCGCCTCCAGGCGGGCGAGCTGGCCCTCATCCACATTCCGCCGCTTGAGATTGCGGATCGCGACCAAGAGCTCGCGCTGCCGCTCGGCGGTCTTAAGGAACTCCCCGGAATCGAGGGTGCCGGCGCGGGACCGAAGCTCGGCCAGAAGCCTCTCCTTCCAGGCGTCCAGGCGGGCTTGCTGCGTTACCAAATCGGCCTGAGGCTCCTCGACCCTCACCTTGATCACGCGCAGCTCGGGGATGAAGCGCTGGGTCAGAGGGTCCTGCGGGTTGTTGGAAAGAAAGACCTTCCAGTCCTCGATCTCACCGAGCAGGCCTGTTCGCTCTTGATCCCGGATGGAAAGCGGGTCGAGATGTGCCACGGCGGGCGAGGCCCACAAGGCCAAGCCCGCCGTCAGCGCCACGAGCAAGAGCCTCATACCCCCAGTGTGGGCCAATAGGTGCCGATGTGGGAGGCTCTTTGGTCCCATGTCCCTCCGGGACCAAAGTCCTACGGCTTTGCGAGTATGTTGACCCGCAATCCCGATCGCATGGCCTCGAGGTTGCGGCGCGCCTGGTCGCCGTTGGAGCCCTCGGCCACGAGCATCCCGACCCGGTCATAGCCGTTGGGAGGCACGCTCACCCGGTCGCCGATGGCCTTGGCTAGGGCGAGCTTGCGGAAGCCGGGCATCGCCGCGACTTTCTCCGCCCCATCCACGGCCGACAGGACGCCGGATTCCGTGGGAATCAGGAATTCCCCCTCCAAATGAGTCCGGGGCCGGGAAGGCTTGAAGGGAACGGCGGGTATGCCGGCCGCGGTCAGGAAGAGCATTTCAGTCAGGTCCACGCCCCAGACCGACTTGTTCCACGGAACCACGTACATGCCGCCCGGCCGCGCGTTGAGCTCGATGAGCCGCGCCCCCCGGGAGGTGTACTTTCCCTCCACGTGAAAGACCCCGTCCTTGAAGCCCGCCGCCGCGAGCGCCGCCTCGGCGAGGTCCATGCTCTCGGTCTGCTCCCGCGCCGTCAGCAATCGGCTCGGCAGCGAGGAGCCCGTCGCGAGGAAGGTGGGCTCCCGCGTGGGCCAATTGTCGGTGATGGAGCGGTAGACCACCCGGCCGCCCTGGAGAACGACGTCCACGTCCCACTCCCGGCCGTCGAGGTACTCGTCGAAGAGGATCTCGCGGCCCTGTTTGAAGATCGGATCGTCCGAGGTCTCCAATTCACGAGCGATGCGGGCAAAGGCCGCCCGGGCTTCGGCCGCGTTATTGACCTTGACGGTGGACTGGGCCGCGGCGCCGCGGACGGGCTTCAAGATGGCCGGGAACGGCACGCCGTCTTCCGCGAGCATTTTCTCCAGATCGGCGGCGGTGTTGAGCGTGCGAAAGGCGGGGGTGGGGATCCCGGCGTCCTTAGTCGCTTGCCGGGTCAGGTACTTGCTGCGGGCGATCTCGGCGGACGAGAGGGAGTGGTATTTGAGGCCGAGTTCTTGGGAAAGTCTGGCGGTGAGGACGACGTCGTCCTCCCAGAACGTCGTGATGCCGTCGTAGGAGCCCCGCCAACGCGCCGAGCGCCAAATTTTCTTCCGTGCCGCCGCGACGGCGGTCTCGGCCGCGGTGGTGTCTACCGGGATGAACTCCTCCACCAGGTCCTTGGCCCAGGACTCGGGTTTGTCGACCAGGGTGATCCGGATGCCGAGCTCCTTGGCCTTTTCAAAAAAGAAGCGCTTGCCGGGATAGCCGGCGCCGACAAGAATAATTCTCTTGCCTTTCAGGGCGTCGCGGCGGGCGCGGGCGAGCATGGTGGCGATCCACTCGCGGGAATGCTCGCCCGCGCGGTTGGGATAAAACTCGTCGAGTTGCCACTGGCCGCCCGCGTCATGGTCGTTGACCTCGATGACTTTGGGCACGAGCCGACCGTGTTCAAGCTCCACCATGACGTCGAGGCCGATGAAGTCGGTCTGCGCTTGAGCGGGCTCCCCATCCTCGCGGGCCCGCGCTAGCTCTTTTTCGGCGAGGACTTCGAGCGACCGGCGCCCCAAATCATCCAAAGCGGCCCGGAACTCGGCTTCCTCCCGGGGGGTCTTGAGCAGGCCGTGCTGGGCTTTCAGGGCCCGGATCACGTCCTCCAGGCGCACGACCGCGGCGGCGTCCTCGGGATCGGAGGGCTCGGCCGTGGTGGGCAGGCCCCAGGTCCCGGCGCGCGCGAATATCCCGGTGGTGGCGCCCTTGCCCCAGGGTGCGCGGGCCGCCAACACCCGCAGGTTCCAGTCCTTCTTCTCTTTGGGAGAAGCGGTCGAGAGTTCCCCGGGCTCCAGCACGTGAAGCGGCACTCGGTCTCCGAGGAACGCGTCGGTCTCGGCGTTGGCCAGGCCCTTGGTCCGCAGATAGAGCGGCGGCGGGGAGAGCCGCGCGTCCACGAGCACCGCGCCGTCGGGAGTCATGCGCTCATGCGTCGAAAGCGCCAGCACGTGCGAAACCATCTCGTCTATCCGGGCGCGCTGGAAGAATTTCACCCCGTAGCCGGAATGCCATTGGGGTCCCGAGGGCTTGATGACGACCTCCTCCCCCTTGAAGGCGGCCAAGAAGGCCTCGATCCGGCCGCGGATCTCGCCGCGCGCGGCATCTCCGGTCGGCATCCCCGCCGCCGCCACGGCCGCGCCCGCATCCAGCGATCCGGCCCGGGCCGCGTGAGGATGCGCCGCCAGCAGGAAGGCCAGAGTCGCCGGGACCCCCACGCCCCTCGCCGCGAGCATAAGCCGGGTCAGGAGCTTGTCGTTGGTGATCTTCTCGAGTTGGACCGAGTTGGACATAGGCACGTCGAGATTCCTTTCCAGGGGCACGCCGTCGTCGCGGTCATTGGCGCCCTGGGTGTAGAAGTTGGCGAAATACCGCACCCGCCGCGGCTGCGAGTAGTTCCGGATCACGGCCCGCCCCGCGGAGTCGAAGGTCAGGCCCCGCGCGAGGTACAGCGCGGACTTGCCGTCGGACCCGGTCTCCTGGATCAGCCAGGAGGGATCCAAGGCCAGGTGCACGTCTCCCGGGGACTGCCGGGCGCCCTCGCGCGCGATCGAGAGCTTGTATACCGACGCCGGCGCCAGGATAGCGACCGTGGGACGATCGGAGTCCTGGCGCCCTGCTTCTATTTGCGTGGTGTAGGCCTCCAACCCCATCCTTTTCAAATTTGTCGCAAGCTTCTCCAGCGCCTTACCTTCCAGTCCGTCCGCCGAGCGGTGAACGGTTCGTGTCCTTTTATTAAGCTGCGTCTTCAGCCACGGCAGCACGAGCAGGTTGACGATCGAAAACCCGGCCAGCATGATCGTGACGACCTTCATGGCCGCCATGCTCCCCAGCAGCCCGAACACCGCGGTCCCGGGCCCCGAGTTCTTGAAGAGCCAAGAGAAGGCGAGCCCCCCGGCCCCGGCGGCCAGGACCTCGGTGAACGTCATGAGGCTGAAAATCTTCTCGGAGTGCGGCTTGGCCTTGGGGTCCGAGCGGATCTCGGACTGGAGCAGGGCCCGCATCCTCGACCGGATCGGCTGATAAAGGAACTTCATGGCCATCACCGCCGGAATGGCCAGGAGGATCGAAGGGAACATCCAAAGGCCGATGGAGGGGATGAAGGCCACCGAGGCCCCGATCGAAAGCCAGACCAGGAAGGGATACACCCCGATCTTCCGCTGGATCGCTTGGGCGCGGCTCATGAGCAAAGTCGAGGCCAGGAGGCCCCCCAAGGTGATGGCCGACAGCAATATTCCGTTGCCGAAAGCCCCGGCCTTGAGCATGTCGATGGCGAAAGTCGGCAAGACCACGGCGAAAAGGGCGTCCTCGATGAAATTCTCGTAAGTGGCCAAGACGGACCGGCCCAAGATGGCCTTATTGCCCCACATGACCTTCATGGTCTCCCAGTGGAATATCCCGAGCACTCCCGCCACGGTGAGGACGACGCCCGCGGCCACGCCGGGCATCAGAGCGACGGCCGCCGACGCCGCGATTCCAGCCAAACCCACGGCGGCCAACACCGAGCCGGCCTTCACGGCCATGGGCTTGAAAAATGTCCGCACACCCTGCCAGGACCGAATTCCGAAGCCCTTGGCCTTCTCGGCGAGGATGACCACCTTCTTTCCGTAAATCGAGGCCACCCCGATCATCAAACCCGCAAATAGCGTGAAACCGGCGGCCGCGCCGATCCCCGGACCGTAAGCCGCGTCAAGCCAGTCCATGGGCAAACCCAGGAGCGCCGGCACCACCAGCATCATGCCGTAGAAGATGAAGTCGTAGACATAACCGGCCTTCTCGATCTTCTTGTCCGAGGAGAAGACCTTAGCCGCCCCCCCGGTGTCGATGTCGACCAAGTGGTTGTGCGCCACGATCAGGGAATTGACGCCCACCAGGACCAAAAACACCGGCCAGGAAAGTCCCCCCATCAGCGCCAGCAAGCCGATCGAGCCGAAGAGGACCCCCCGGGTGGTGGCCGCGCCCACCAGAATCCGCTTCATGGGAGTGGCCGCGACCACGGAACCCGCGACGAGCGACGCCCCCCCGAAGACCCAGAAATGCACGGCGCGGGCCACGCCGGTCATGGCGGCGTCTCCCGTCAAGGCCTTCACCAGCAGGGGCAGTGAAGCCAGGTAGACGCTGATCGCGAAAAGGAACACCGCTTGGCCGAGAATGTAGGACTTCTCGCTGGCGTTGAATTCCGAGAGGTCGAAGGTCTTGCGGATCCGGGAGGCGATGCCGCCGGCCTTGGCGAGGCCAGCTCTATAGATCGCGGTCGGGCCGCGGGCCAGTGCCGCCTCAGGCGCGGGCACGGCAACGACCGCACCGTGAGGCCTTAGCTCCGCCTGGGCCTTAGCCAGAGGCTGTGCGGGAAGTTGATCAACCGCGGCTGCCCCGCCTTCCCGCACGGCGGCGGGCTTAGCCTTAAATCGATCAAAAAACAGCCGAAGCAACGCCGGTTTATCGGCCTTAGGGTTCTCCAACTCGCGAATCGGCTCGGCCCGGCTGACCGACTCGATCGCGGCCTGGGTCTCCACGAGGTTGGAAGGCCGTTTGGCCTGCTCCTCGGAGGCGCCGGCGGAGGGGGCGAGCGAGAATCCCGGCAACGGCGAGGCAACGTCCCCCCTCGAGTCCGAGGCTTCCGAGGGGCCGGCCATAGCGCCCAGCGTCTCGAAAACCTCGACCTGACTGAGCGGCAGGTCGGGAATGGCGCCCCCTTGAGGCCCGGCCACGCCCGGAAGGCTCGCGCCCCCGGCCGTGAAAGTCATCGGCGCCAGCCGGGAGGCGCCGCCGCCAAGAGCGCGCGTTCCCGAAGTTCCGGTGCCGGTTTGGGAGCTGCCCCCGCGGGCCGAGCTGCCGGCGCGGACAGATTGGGCTAGGATTTCGTAAGAAGAAAGACCGGGAGACAGAATTACGAGGCTAACGGATAGCAAAACGGAGAGGCGCCGCCGCATATGACATTTATGCGTCGGACGCGGCGGCGCGGCCAGGGTCGGTGGTCCCATGCGGGTGCTGTCTTTTGTGCTTGTTTTAGGGAGTCTTTCGGACCTAGCGTTGCTTGAGGCCCCAGGTCTTAGCCTCGGCGGCGAACCTTCCGAGCCGGCCGACCAAGCCGGAGACCTTCTGATCGGCCTCGGGGGTCCAGGCGGAGTCCAGAATCTTGAATTTTTGCTGAGGCTCGAAGACCACCGGGGCGAAGCGTCCGGGCACCTTGAGGATCACAAAGGGCCGGCTCACCATCTCGGTGCTGAACCTATCGCGACCGGGAGCAACCACCCGGTAGATGACATTGAGCCTGCCGCGGTCCAAGGGATCGCGAAGGACATCGAGTTCAACGGTGTAGCCCCCGCGCGATTTCTTCCCCAGGAAGACCGCGACCACGGTCTCCTTGGTGAAGTCCGCCGCGGGAAGACCCTTCGGCCGGATCTTTCCGGCCTGATGGCGCTCCCACAACGCGGCCCAATCCGCGTCACAGGCGGCCGAGGTTGTTTCCAGGGTCTCGATGGCGGAGTCCTGTCCGGACATGCGGTCCCAGGCTGCGGCATAGGCCGGCGCGGCAGCCGAGACCACGACGGCGAGTGCAAACGTCGTCATTCGGAGCGACCTCCTGTGATGATTCTACCGCTCCCGCCGCGCAGAGTTATGGGCCGCCCGGGCCCTCGGGGCCCGTTAAAGGGCCTAGGGGATCTTGGGACTTAGAGCCTGGGTCGCCTTGCTCCTTGCGGTTTGACGAGGGCGGGACTATGCTATTCGTACTTCGCGGAGAAGTGCGAACTCATCGCGCCGAGG
>CAYJXJ010000001.1:58678-68578 GCA_964374095.1 uncultured Elusimicrobia bacterium | reverse complement strand
AACATAGGCATATCTCCCTCCGGTTCGGTTTGAGGCGAAGGACGCCCCTCCGCGGCCACGTCTGCTTGCTTGTCCACGGGATGAAGAAGCTGCGCCCGCCAACGATCCGGTATTCCGCCCCCCCGTTTGACCCGGAGGAAGGGGGTCGAACGATCTCCGCGCTTCTTTGGGAACCGCAGGTTTCCATGGGCCGGCGATGCCCGGATGGCGCGGCTTAGGTTCTAGGCCGGGGGAAAAGCGGGCCCGTATACGGTCGTAGTCCAGGACCTCCGGCGGGCCCTGGTTGACGGAGACGAAGCAATACGGGCAACCGAGGTTGCAGCGGTTGGACAAATAGACGGCGAGATGGTCGGGAGCCACCCGTCACCCACTCTCAGCCTCGGACCCTAGAAACAGCGCGGGCAGCACCAGCCGCCTCGGCAGTGGCTGCCGTGGGAGCCGTGGGACCCATGCGAACCGTGGGAACCGTGCGACCCGTGGGAGCCGTGCGACCCGTGCGAACCGTGCGACCCGTGCGATCCATGCGACCCGTGCGAGCCATGCGACCCGTGCGACCCGTGCGACCCGTGCGAGCCGTGGGACCCATGGGAGCCATGGGAGCCGTGCGAGCCATGGGAGCCGTGCGAACCGTGGCTCACATGCGAACCCGTTCCTCCGGAGTTGTGGAGGTAGTTCTGGTGCTGCGCCGGCGCGGGCGCCGATTTGAGCAGCGCCGCGCCGATGATGCCCAGGGCCGCGGCGGTCTTGACCACGTTCTCCTTGGTGATCTTTCCTTCCTCGCTGCTCAGAAACACCGAGGCGTCCTTTTTCACCCGGGGCAGAAGCTCGACCTTCGTCTTCGCCTTGCCCTTGTCCTTCCCTGCGCTTGGCTTGGCCATCGCGTCCTCCTACCGGTCTTTATACTCGAGCCACGACTCGAGGATTTTCCTCGACTCGGGCTTCTGCAGGCGGTCGAAAATCACGTCGAAGACTCCCATCATCTTCTCGCACCAGGCGTTGGTCGGCATGTGCCCCCAGAGGCTGCCCTGGGTCTGGAAATTGTGGACGGGCATGACGGTGCAGTACGGGTTGTAGGCGCACTGGGAGCACTGGGGCTGGGAAAGGGCGCTGGAAGCCATCAGCGAGGCCCGGACGGTCGGGTGCTCGAGGAGAGCGGTGTAGGTTGACGTGGCCGCGTCTCCGATGCGAAAGAAGTCCTGCCCCTCATTGGCGAGCAGCCGGCCGTCCTCGCCGGTGTAGACCCCGCCGTCATGGTTGTAGGCGAGTCGGCAGAGCCCATCGGCGTTGGGGAAGCGCCAGTGGCCGCCCTCGAGAATGCGGATGAGCATGATGAGGGCCATCTTCTCGTAGGCCTTGACTCCGTCGCGGTTCGAGTCGATGACCGCGTCGAGGGCCTTTCCGTAGAAATCGGCGAACTCAGCCGAGGTGATCCCGATGGCATCCCAGCTCTTGCGGGCGTAGCCGATGGGATCGAGCGGCCCGAGTTGGATGCGCTCGAGCCCCAGCTCGGCGAATTGGGCGATGATCTCGCGGTGCCGGCCGAGCGAGTGCCGCGTCACGGTGCAGATGGCGTTGGGCACGTCGAGTTTGGAGCCGGCCCGGCGGCGCCGTTGTATCTCCCGCAGTCCGGCCACGGCTTTTTCGTGGCCGTTGCCGCCCAAAAACACCCGGTTGGCATTGTGCAGGTCCGGCGGGCCGTCCAGAGAGGTGCACCAGGAGACGCCGTTCTCCTCGGACCAGGCCAGGGCCGCGTCGTCCAGGAGGCTGAAATTCGAGATCATGCCGAAATGCAGGGCCCGCTTGTGGAGCTCGTTCTTGCGCCGGGCGTAGCGGACGATGAACTTGATGACGGGAAGGTTGAGCAGGGGCTCGCCCCCCTGGAACTCGATCATCAAGGTCGGGCTCGGGGATTGGAAGATGAGGTCCACCACGCGCCGCGCGGTCTCGACGGTCATGTCCTTGTCGGTCCGGGAAGGATCCACGACGCTGGCGTGGCAGTAGACGCACTTGAGGTTGCAGCGCTGGGTGACGACCACCGTGTGCACGTTGGTCCCGCGCCATTGGAGCAGGTGGCGCTCGGAGACCCGTTCCGCGAGGTTCCGGAAGTCGAGTTGGTCGCGCAGGAACTCCTTGGCGATCAGTTCCGCGCCTAGAGTCTCTTCGTTGGCGACCTTCCCGGAGAGGTAGCGCTCGTAATCGGCGGCCGAGAGGAGGGCGTGCTCGGCGGCCTCGTTGGTGATGAGGACTTTCTCTCCCAGCCGGCGGGCGTTGTGCGCGGCGACCCGCCGCGGCGCGGCCTCCAGGCTCCCGCCGGGCATGCGGAGCCTCGTGGGCGCGGCGCCGTCGGCCGGGGCCGTCAGGATCTCAGGCACCGGCGCCGCCGTTCTGCGGGGGAATGGGCAAACCTTGCGGCGGGATGCGCTTGGGCATGGTGCGGCGGACTTCGTCTTGCGCCTCGCGGACCATGCGGGAAACCTCTTCCTGAAACTGAGGAGTCTTCTCCCCCGAGGGAGGATCGGGAGGGTTCTCCCCTCCCCGGGCGGCCAGCAACGCCTGCGTGGCGATGAGGTCGGAAATCTTGCGGTTGAAGCGCCCGACCACGAAGCGGTATTCCTGATTGAGCAGCTCGTTCAAAAATTCCCCGCCCAGAGACTCCAACTCCGCGGCGCCGAGGCCCTTGCGGCGGCTGACGAGCGCGATCTCCCAGAGCTTGGCATCCTCGGACACCGACGCCTCGGCCCGGCCCTCGAACACCGCCGCGGCGATGCGCACGCCTTCGAGGGAATACATGGATTTGGGCGCCTCGAGCGTCACCGCTCCCTTGCCCGGGTCGGCCTCCCAGCGCATCACGCCACCCCCGAAACCGGCATTTCCCGCTCCTCACCCGGCGGGAGCGGTCCGTTCTCCTCCCACCGGCACTGATCCCGCTCCATCCACGCCTCGAAGACCGCCCGATCCTCGGGACGGCGCAGGCGCTGAAAGAGGACGTCGAAAATGCCCATGTGCGAAACGCACCAGGGGCTCGACGGCATCTGGCCGAAGACGCTGCGCTGCATCTCGTAGTGGAACACCGGCTCGACGCCGCAATAGGGCTTGTAGGCGCACTGGGAGCACATGGGCTGGTTGTCCAGGATGGAGGCGGAGACGCAGGCCCTTGTCGTGGGATGATCCAGCACCTCCTGCCAGGAGTTGGCCCGCACGTCGCCCACGCGAAAGATCGGATCTCCTTGGTGGTCGACCATGCGGCCCTCGTCGCTGACGAAGATCTCCCCGTTGTAGTTGTAGGCCATGCAGCCGAGGACGGCCCCCGCCGGCGAGCGCAGGTCCATGAAACCGGGGTCGACCCCCTTGAGGATCTTGGTGAGGAGGATCAGGGCCATGCGCTCCATGATCTTGGACTTGCCGGTCTTGTTGAGTTCCAAAATGTAATCGAGGGCGCCCTCGTAGAACGCCACGAACTCCTCGGGGCCGTAGCCGATCTCGCCCCAGACCCGCTTGGCGTAACCGATGGGGGAGAGCGGCCGCAGGAATATTTGCTCGAGGCCCAGACGATCGTATAAATCGACGATCGCCCGGCCATGCGGCAGGGAGAAGCGGGTGGTCGTCATCAGCGCGCCGGGGAGATAGTACTTGCGGTCGGTTCGCTCGCGGCAGCGCTGGGTCAGATTTTCCAGCCAAGCGACCACTTTGCCCTGGGCCTGACCCCCACCCAGGAATGGGCGGTTTTGGTCATGCACCTCGGGCGGGCCGTCGAGCGACGTGCAGATGGAGACGTGATGGTCGAGGAGAAACTGCAGGCGCTCCTCCGTCATGAGGGTGAAATTGCAGACCAGCGCCACGATCAGGCGCCGGTTCGTCGCCCGGGCCTTGGCTTGGGCGTAGCGGGTGATGAATTTGACGACCGGCCAGTTGAGCAGGGGCTCGCCGCCCTGGAACTCGATGCAAAGGGTGGGGTTGGGCGTGGCGAAGATGAAATCAACCACGCGGCGGGCCGTCTCCACGTCCATGTCGGTGTCGGTCCGGGAGGGATCGACCACGCTCGAATGGCAGTAGTGGCACTTCTGGTTGCAGCGCAGGGTCACGACGACCATGTGCAGGCTCGGGCCGGGGAAATACCGGAAGGAGTTCCTCTTCACGTAGGCCCGCGCGAGATCCGGGAAGTCCAGCCGGGAGCGCAGAAAGCCCCCCGCCTCAAGCCGCTCCCGCAGGGGATGACCGGGGGCGATCTCCCCGGCCATCAGACGACGGAAATCCCCCGGCTCGAGATCGAGATAGCGGCCCCACTCGTTGGTGATGAGATGCCAACCGCCCATCGCCCGGAAGTTGACCGGGGCCAGTCCGTCGGGCGAGGACTTGAGGCCGGCCTCCAGCGCGGTGAGGCGGCTCATGAAGCGCCCTTCCCGGGGCTGTGGCGCTCCTCCCAGGAAGCCTTGATCCCCTTGGGGTCCGGGACCGCCTTCTTCTCGTTGATGGCCTTGATCTCTTCTTCCACCTCGGCGATGAGCTTCTCGATCTCCTGGCGCTGCTCCTGGGTCAGGTCCTCGGCGGCCGGAGTTCCGGGCGCGTGAGCGGCCGGCGCCGGCAGCCGCCCATTAGCCAGCAGCACGGCCTGCTCGGCGACGAACTCCCGGATCGGCAGGTTGTTGCGCGCGATCCGCCAGCGCACGCGCTGGGTCTCGAGTTCCCGGAGAAAATCTTCCGACAAGGCCTTGAGCGCCTGCGGGCCGCGATCGCCTTTGGGGCGCAAGATGACCCGCATTTTCCCGGCTCGATCCCCTTCCAGCGCGGCGAAGGCGCGGTCGGTCAGGAGGTAGGCTGCCCCCAGGATGGGCTCGTACCCGGCCTCCTTGGTGTCCAATTCGAAGCTCAGCGTCCCTGCCGGGGTAAAACTCTTCACGCAAGAGGATTTCTTCATTGCCATGCGATGGAATTTATTAAGAACGCGCGTACGCGCGTATATAAACATAGTGTAACAGGTTGAACAGGCCAAGTCAATGTTTCGATTCTCCATCCTGCCGGTGCGGGTTCACTGCCGGCCCTCGGTGCCAGGCATGCAGAACTCCGCCCGGGCGGAGTCAAGGGCGCCCGGGGAGATTCGCGAGGCTGCGCCCTACGAGCTCAAGGGGCTAGATTCCGACAATCCGGAGTGTTCCGACGCCTCCACTGTTGGAAGCGCAGGTCATTTTAGGTCCAATTTGAGGGCCGACATCCTCTGGGATTGCTCGCGGAAGCCTCGCGACAAGGCGGCCACCCGAGCCACTCGGGCGCCGCGGCCCTTAAGCGCGGGGTCCAGGGAGTGGACCACGGCCAATAGACGGCCGATGCTGGCGTCCAAGTCGCCCATGATCTTGGAGCACATGAGATGCAGTTTGTAAACTCGCTCGTGTTGGGAGAGAAGGAAGGACGATTTGCGGACTTCCCGTTCGGAGAGGCGGTCTTCCGCCCGGCGCGTGGCCTTGCGGACCCGTTCGGCCTGCCGGAGGAGCGCCCGCGCCTGGACGATGATGCGCGCCGCCTCGCCGGCCTCGGCGCACTTCTGGTTCTCGATGGGCTTGGCCAAGGAGGAGCACACCCCTTCATCTTCCCGCATGAGCGCGGCGCACAACCATCCAGCGCCGCAGCCGGACTTTTGCGAGCCTCGCGCCGCCGCGAAGGAAGCCAACTGGGCGCAAACTTGAGACTCCACCGTCGCCTCCAAGGTCGGAAAGTTGCCCAGCGGCGGGCAGGCCGGGACGCGGCCATGGACGGCGTCCAGCAGGGCCAGGCAATGCTGTTGGCGCCGGGAGTTCGCGTTCACGCGGGCCATGTGAAAGAGCGACCGGCAGGTAGCCGCCGGCGCCGCGCGTCCGGCGAGTATCTCGGCGCAGGCGCGGTCGACGCGCGGGGACGGCGGGGCTCCGAGCCATGCACCCAGCAGGCCGCGGCACCGTTGCGGCGCGTCGTGCGCCTTCTCCAACACGGACCGCGCCAGCAAGGCCGAGGCAGCGGCGCTGCGGCAGACATCCCCCGAGGAACGCCCTTCATACGACGGGCCTACCGACGATGGCCCCGTCTCCAACTCCGAGCACAGGCCAATATCCTTAGCGGCGGCCGCCCGGCAGGCAACGTGCATGACCGCGGCGGGTTTGGCCCGCTCGACTTCCAAACGGGCCAGCCAGTCAGGCTGGGCGATGACCCCGCGCATGGAGAAGTCTTTGCGACAGCGTGCCTTCTCCTCCCGCCCTGCCGAATCCGAGGTCGAGACGGACTCGGCGGGCGGGGCGGTCGAACTCAAAACCGCAACCGACAGTGCCTGCCATTGGGCCCGGCTCTCCTGGATAAGCCGCTCCTGGAGGTCGACGCAACGCGACACCGACTTCGTCAACTCCTCGACCTCTTTCTCCTGGGTGTCGAGGTCGCGGGAACCGACCCCTTCTCCCTGGAGGAATTCCTGCGACAGGCCCGTGCTCGCTACTCCCAGCAGCAGAGCCAACGCCGTCACACGCCGATATGGCAAAGAGTCCCCCTGGTCCGGTGACAGTATAACAGACCCTCGACGGAGACTTCAAGGCGGCGCGGATACGCGCAAATGCAATATACTCCAACCGATGATCGGAGTTTTCGTCTGCTTCGCGGCGACCATGCTTTCGCAGGCTCAGAACGTCCCGGTACCCGCCTCTCTCGATGTCATTCTCATCACCGCCACGCGCGACTCCCGCGGGGCCTTCGACCTGCCCTACAGCGTCGACTCTTTCGACGCCACGGACATCCGGGTCCGGCGCTCCGCCCGGACCAGCCCGGCCGTGCTCGACGACTCTCCGGGCACGATGGGGCAGAAATCCGGAACCGGCCAGGGCTCGCCTTTCATCCGGGGGTTCACCGGCTATCACACCCTCCTGCTCATCGACGGCGTCCGCCTCAACAACTCGGCCTTCCGGTCGGGACCCAACCAGTATTTCAATACCGTGGATCCCCTGTCGTTGGAGCGCGTCGAACTTCTGCGCGGGGGCGCGGGCTCGGTCCTTTACGGCTCCGACGCGGTAGGAGGCGTCGTCCAAGCCTTGACCCGCGATCCCCCGCCCGCGCCGGCCCAAGGACTCCGGCGGGAGGGGCGCCTGCTCCACCGATTCGCGAGCGCGGAATCGTCCAACGTCGGACGTCTGGAGTACGGCGCGGCCTCGCCGTCCTTGGGCGCGACGGCGGGAGTCTCGGCTAAAGACTTCGGGGAGACCGTCGGCGGCCGCGACGTCGGGCTCCAACCCCACACCGGCTACCGGGAGCTCGACGGAGACTTCAAGCTGCGCTGGACGCCGGTTCCCGGCGCGAAGCTCACCGCCCTATACCAGCGCGTGGGACAATACGGCGCCTGGCGGACCCACGCGACGACCTCGGGCCTGCGCTGGTTGGGGACGGTCCCGGGCACGGATCGACGCCGCTCCCTCGACCAGGGCCGGGAACTCGTTTACCTCAAGTACGAGGGGCGCGAGCTGGGCGCGACCCTCTCCACGCTGGAGGCCGGGGTCTCCTGGCAGAGCCAGTCGGAGGAGCAGTGGCGCATCCGCGCCTCCGGCGTACAAGAGACGCAAGGCTTCGCCATCGGCACGCTGGGGGCATGGGCGCAGGCCCGCAGTCCCAGCCCGGCCGGAGTCTGGAGCTATGGAGCCGACTATTGGCGCGACCAGGCGAACTCCTTCCGGGAGAACTACAAGCATGACGGAACCTTCATCGGCGACGACATCCAGGGCCCCATCGCCGATAACGCGCTCTACCACCTCCTGGGGGTCTTCGCCCAGAATTCCTTGGACTTCGCCGACCGCCGCCTGGAGCTCCTCACCGGGGGGCGCCTGAGCCATGCCCAGAGCGGGGCGGCCAAGGTGAAGGATCCGGCCACGGGGACGCGGACCTCATTCTCGAATAAATGGGAGTCGGCCGTGGGCAACGTCCGACTGCTCTGTCGCGCCGTCCCCGAGCGGCTCAATCTCCACGCGGGCCTGTCGCAGGGTTTCCGGACCCCCAATCTTTCCGACTTGACCCGCTTCGACACCGCCGAGGCCGGCGAGATCGAGACTCCCTCGCCCGACCTCCGGCCGGAGAATTTCCTCACCGCCGAGGCCGGCGCGAAGGCGCGGGGCGAAGGATGGACGGCCGAAGCGTCTTACTTCCACACCGCGATCAGCGATCTCATCGTCCGCGCGCCGACCGGCAACGTCGTCGCGGCCTTGAACGAGGTCACCAAGCGCAACGCGGGCCGCGGCTACGTCCATGGAGCGGAATTGAAGGGCCGCTGGGCCCTGCCCTTCGCCCCGGGGTGGAGCGCCGGGGCATGGCTGGGCTGGATTTACGGAGAAGCCGACGCCTACCCGACTTCCGTCCCCGCCGTTTCCCGGGAGCCTCTCCCAAAACTCATGCCCCCGACCGGCCAGTTCAACCTCCGGTGGGAGCGGCCCGACCGCCGGCGCTGGTTCGAGACCGCGGTCCGTCTGGCGGGAAAGGCCCGGAAACTCTCCTCCAGCGACGTCCGCGATACGCAGCGCATACCGCCCGGCGGCACCCCCGGCTATGCCGTCTGGTCGCTTCGCGGCGGAGCCGAGTTGGGGACCCGGCTTACGGTCAGCGCCGCCGTGGAGAACGCGGTCAACCAGGACTACCGCGTCCACGCTTCCGGCGTCAACGAGCCCGGAACGAACTTCGTGCTCACCTGGAGCGTACGGCTGTGATCCATCTGGCCGTCGCGGCCGCCCTCGTCGCCGCCGCGGCCGACGCGGACCCACGGGAAGCCGTCGAAAGGCTGGCGCAGCGGGTCACCGAGCGGGGAAAGCGGCTGACCGCCGCTGAAATCGAAGACCTCTTCGACGCCGACTACCTCAAGGACGGCTTCGGGCGCGCGGTCGGCGCGGCTGAGTGCGCGACCCTGCTGCGCGGCTGGGGTCCAGCGAGCGTGGCCTGGCGGGGCGAGCCCGTCCGAGACTCCCACGGGGACACCGCGCGCCTATCGGGTACGCTTGTCTTGGGAAGCGCGCGCCAACGGCTCCAGCGACGCGTCGAAGACGACCGACGCACCCTCTGCTCCCTGCGCCTGGTGCGTCGGGGAGAAGACGGCCGCTGGCGCTTCTACGGAAACCGGCGGATCGCCCGAGCCTCGGTCGACGCGGCCATGGTGTCGCGCCGGTGGGGAGGCTCGGTGTCCAGCACCACGACCCGGGACCTCAGGCTCATGGTCAGCGCCCCCCCGGGGACGGTGCGCGCGGTCCGCGCGCGCTGGTGGGGCCGCGAGGAAACCCTGCGGCGCCGGACCGAGGTCATCCTGGAAGTCTTCCTCAAGCCCGCGCCCGACTCGCTCCGGGAGGTGCGCACGGAGCATTTTTCCTGGGAGGCTGGCCCCGGAGAGGAGCCGCCCCCCGCCGGGACCGAAATCGACTTCGAGGTCGAGCCGAGTTCCGGCCCGTCTGCCGTCTACGCGGAGACGCTCGCCCCGTGGCCGCAGGCGCCGGCGGTCCTGCTACAACCGACGGGGCATTCCTTGAAGGACGCGCGCCTGGGACGGACGCTGAAAGTCGAGTGGCGAACACCCGAGTTCGCGGTGGTCGAAGCCGAGTTGGTGGCCGTGCTGGCTGTACCGGGCGCAGTTTGCGAGATCGACCCGGATCCTCCCCTTCTCCCAGAGTCGCGCACCCGGGCCCTTCTGCGCCTTCCCATCTCCTGCGCCGGGAGCCGCCTCCTGTCGCGCCCCCACGACGGCGGAGCCCCTCCGGTATTTTTGACCCTCATGCTCACCGGAGCCGACGGCAGAACCGCGGAGGTTCACCATGCTTTTTGGTAACAACGAAATTCCTATAATAAAACAACCGGTGCGCAAACATCGAGACTCCGACGGCAGACGAGGCGCTCACACGAATGTCGGCGACGCTTCGCGTCGCCGAC
>CAYJXJ010000001.1:16811-58668 GCA_964374095.1 uncultured Elusimicrobia bacterium | reverse complement strand
AAAATCTCAATTAATTATAAAAACAATGCGGGTTCGAAATCAACCTCTGACCCGGGCATGGGTTGGCTGAACCAGTTTCGTGGGCATGGCTTGGGGACGCCGACGGCTTATCCGCACCTCCCGCCGCGGCGCCGTGGCGCTGGTCCAGATGCGGGACGCCCCCGGCGCCAACAGCCTGGGGGTGGCCCTCACCGAGGCCCTCCACGATGAGCTCGCGGCCTTAGAGCGCGATCCCGCGGTCCGGGTCCTGGTTCTGGCGGGCGGGGCCGATTTCTTCGCCCAGAGCGCCTGGCCCGGCCGCTGCCTGGCGGCCCTGGGTGGAAAGACCGCCCGCATCGAATCGACGGCTCCGACCTCCGGGGAAATGATGGCCTCCGACCGCCAGAAGCGGCTGACGGCGATCGGCCGCCTGCGCGCGCCCGTCATCGCGGCCGTGCGCGGGGCCGCCCTTGGCGAAGGCTGCGAGCTCGCCCTGGCCTGCGACCTCATCGTCGCGGCCCAGGACTCCGAGTTCCGGCTTCCCCAGGTCTCCTCGGGCGTCATCCCGGGAAGCGGCGCGACCCAGCGCCTCGCCCGCGCCGTGGGCAAAGCCCGCGCCATGGAATTGGTGCTTGCGGGCGAACCCTTCACGGGACGGGAGGCCCTCTCTTGGGGCTTGATCAATCGGTCCGTCGCGCCGGAACGGGTCCTTCCGGAGGCGCTGGAACTGGCCCGGAAGCTGGCGCGTCAGCCCCCGCTCGCCCTGCGCGCGGCCAAGGAGGCGATCCTGCGCTCCCAGGACCTCGATCTCGAGGGCGGCCTGGCGTTTGAACGAGGCCTGTTCAGCAAACTCATGGACACGCATGACGTGCGCGAGGCCATGCGCGCCCGCATCGAAGGACGGCCGCCGCGCTTTCAGGGCCGCTAGGGAGCCTCCGCGGCCTTCCCGGCCCGGCGCTCTTGAATCAGGGCGCCGATCCCCAGCACGAAGAGCGTCAGCGGAACCAGCCCCGCCGCCGCCTGTAGGACCCGGGACGGCCACCCTCCCCAGCGGCCGGAGTGCACGAGGAAGGCCGTGTTGTACCAGCGGTAGCGCCAGGGGGCGCGGGCGTTGTCGTATAGGGCGAGCACCGCTCCGGTATAAGGATTCAGGAGCACCCGGCTGCGCCCATCGTGATAAAGTCCGGCCTCCTCCGGCGTCTCGGTGCAAACGTAGAGCGCCTGTTCCGGGGTCTGGGGAAGCTCAACGGTTGTGACCGCGGCGCCGGGTTGGGCCGCTACGGCCAACTCCAGCAACCGGTCCAGCGGCAGCGGTTCACGGCCGGCCGGTCGCTCCACCTTACCGCGTTCCAGAAGCTTTGGAAGCTTGAAGAGCGGCAGCAAAGGCCGGGCGTAGAGGGTGTGGTACAGGATCTCGACGCCGAAAAGCGAGATTATAGCGAGATGAAGGGAGAAGCAGAACCCGACCAAACGGTGCCACGCGAGCAGGCGCGTCGGGCTCCAACGGGTTGCCGGCTGGGGGCGCAGCGCCGCGGCGATAAATGTCCTGCGGCGCGGCCACCACAGAAACAGCCCCGTGAAGCAGTGGAGGAAAAATAGGGAGCCCACGGCGAGATTGATGCGCAGCCCGATCTTGCCCCAGAGCAGGGTCTTGTGCCAAAAGTAAATCGCCTCGATCGTCAGCATCGGGCTCTTGACGTGTCGCGAGGCGATGATCCGTCCCGTGTAGGGATCGACGTAGGCGCGCCGATCGTCCTCGCCGTTGAAGTACGCCTCGTAGGACCGGTCGGGGCCGCGGCTGAGCACGATGTCATCGAGCCGGTCCCGGGGGAATGCGCGCCGCAGGCCGTCGACAATGGACTGCAGGGAGACTCGAGTCGCTTGCGGCTCCACGCGGTAGAGTTCCGGGTAGAATTTCATCTTAAGTTCTTCGCGGAAGGAGACGACGCTGCCCGTGAGGCCCTGGATCACGATCCAAGGCCCGGCCGCGAGGGCCGTGGCGATATGCAAACGCAGCACCCAGGTCCGGATCATTCCGGTTCGTAGCCCGGAACTTCCAGCCGCTGAAGCCGCTGGGAAGTCGCCAGGTCCCAAAGCTCGACCACGTGATCCATCAAACCCACGGCGAGGACCCGGCCGCCCCGCGATGCCAACGCCGAGATGCCCTCCGGATCGACGTCAATGCCGGAGAGGGGCTTCCCTTTTCGCCAATCCCACACCATCACCTTGCCGTCCTCGGCGCCCGTGACGAGCCTCGAGCCGCCGGGGAGAAAGAGCAGGGCTCGCACGGGCTCCTCGTGCCCCTGCCACGACGCCAGCAAACCGCCGTCCGCCGCGCCCCAGACCCGCACCTCGCCGACAGCATCGGCGGAGGCGATCAACCGGCCATCGGGACTAAAAGCCACCGCCTGAACCTGGCCGCGATGCCCGACGAGCCGACGCCGGTCGCGGGAAGACTCCAGAAGCGCGACGCCCCGATCCTCCCCGCCCACGGCCAAGATCCGTCCATCGGGACTGAAAGCCGCGGCGAGCAGGCCCCCCTCGAAACCATCCTCGGTCGCCAGGAGCTCCCGACTCCGCGGGTCCCAAAGGCGGACCGTCTTGTCGAGCGACGCCGTCGCCAGCCGCTTGCCGTCCGGACTAAAGACCGCCGCGTAAACCCAGTGGTCGTGTCCGGTCAGAATTCCGACGGCAGTTCCGGTCCCGACGTCCCAGAGCCGGGCGGTGCGGTCGTTTGAGGCGGTTGCCAAGATCGTCCCATCGGGGCTGAAAGCGGCGGAGTTGATGCCGAAGGCATGCCCCGACAAGGTCCTGAGCAGGGCACCGGTCTCGGCGTCCCGCAGCCGGATGGTCCTGTCATCGGAGCCGGAGGCGAGGAGCTTTCCATCGGGACTAAACGCCAGGGCGCTCGTCCAGGCGTTTGAGCCCTCGAGATTTCGTTCGAGCCGCCCATGGATCGGGTCCCAAAGAATCACATTGCGGTCCAAGGAAACCGACGCCAAGAGGCGCCCGTCGGAGCTTAAGGCCGCACCCCGCACGGCCTTCTCATGCTCGGAGAGGCTTCGCTCCAGCCGCCAGTCTCCCGTGCTCCAGATTCCAATCGCGCCGTCTTCCATCGCCGCGATCAGCCGCGATCCGTCGGAGCTGAAGGCGACCGCCCAGGCCGGACCGCGTCTAGATTCCAGAACGCGCGGTTCGCCGCGGGGCGGGTGCCCCCAAACTCGGACCGCCCCATCGGCGCAGGCCGCCGCCACCCGGCCGCCGTCGGGGCTGAAGGCCACCGCGGAAGCCGCGGCGGGCGTGGAAAGATTTCCGGCGACGCTGCCGGCCCTCGGGTCCACGAGGGCCACCCCGTCCTCGGTCGCCGCCGCGATCCGCCGCCCATCGGGGGAGAAGGCCACCCCCACAACGGGACGCGCGAGTCTGATCTCCCGGGCCGGCCGTTCAAAGCCCGAGTCCCAAAGCCGCACCGAACCGTCGGCGGCGCCTCCCGCGAGCAAGGTTCCATCCGGAGAGAAAGCCGCGGCGTGCACCGTCGACCCAACGCGCAGGCTGCGCAGGAGCCGCCCCGAACGCGGGTCCCACACGCCGACGGTGCCGTCGGAGGAGGCCGACGCCAGCCGGTTGGCGTTGGGCGAGAAGGCCACGGCGTTGACCGGCCCCCCGTGGCCCCCCAGCCGCAGCGGCAGGCGGCGCATCCATGGGTCCCAAACCAGGACGAGCCGGTCGCGTCCCCCGGTCGCCAACAGGGCGCCGTCGGAGGAGAAGGCGGCGGCAAGGACTCCCTTCGAGTGGCCGGGGTCGGGAACCATCCCCGGCGGGATTTCGGCCCCCCAGCCGGCCGCGGCCAGCGCGAGGAGGCCGATCACCGCGCGAGCTCGAAGAGCAGGATCTCCCCAACGTCGGTGCCGGCAAGAATGCGTCCGTGGGACCCGAAGGCAAGAGCCAGCGCCGAACCCTTGCGCGGAGCAATCGCGGCCTCCTCGCGAAGAGAACCGTCGGCGGGGTTCCACAGGAGGACCTTGGAGTCCTCGCCCGACGTGGCCAGCAGTCCGCCGTCGGGCGAAAAAGCCGCGGCGTAGACCTCGCCGAGATGACCGGCCAGTTCCCGGACTAGCGCCCCGCCCGCCGGGTCCCAGAGCTTCACGGAACCTTCGACCCCCCCGCTGGCCAACAGCCGGCCGCCGGGTGAGAACGCCAGGGCCTGGATGTCCCGCGGGTGGGCCTTCCACGAACGCCGCAGCCTTCCGCTCGGCAGTTCCCAGAGGCGCACCTGCGCGTCGTCCGACCCGGAAGCCGCCAACCGGCCATTCGGAGAGACCGCCAGCGCCCTGACGAATTCTTCGTGAGTGCCGAGAACGCGTCCGGCACGCGCGGCGAGATCCCAGACGCGCACGCTCCTATCCGCCCCGGCGGTGACGAGGGATCGTCCATCGGGAGTGTAGGACAGCACGTGGATGCCGAGCGCGTGACCTTTCAGTTCAAACGACGGACTCCCCGCTTCGGGATTCCAGATCCGCACCACGTTGTCGAATCCCGCCGAAGCCAGCCCCCGGCCGTCTCGAGAGACCGCGACCGCCTCGGCCGAACGGGACGCCCCGCGCCACACGCGGAGCGGCTTGGCCTGCGTCACGCTCCAAAGCGTCACGGTCCCGTCCCGCGAACCGACCAAGGCGCTGGAACCGTCCCTCGAAAGGGCGAGGGCTCCCACCGCGGCCGTCGATCCCGCGACGACCGGCCACCCGCCGCTCAACCGAGCTCGCCCCGACCCCGTCGCGGTCCGTGGCGCGACGGCGAAGGGATCCGGCCAGCCCTTCGAGACGGCCACTCTTGAGGCGGAAGACTTAATCCACTCGGTCACGCGCGCATGCGGCAGAAGCCCCCGCCCATCGTAGGCGTGGGGAACCTGGGAAAGGACGCGGTGCCCCGGTCCGGGCTCGAAGAGGTTGACCGGGACGAGGATGAGCCGCGCCCCGGCGGCGACCTCCTCCTTCGCCGACTTGATCAACGCGTCCTCGGCCAAAGCGCGGGTCTCGGGGAGATCCTCGCGCATACTGACGGCCCGAACCTTGCTGTAGGGACGGTCCCGCCGCACCGCTCCCGCCAACGTCTCCAGCGACGAGAGCCACTTCTGATCCACCTCGGCGTGCCCGGCGCCGTGGGCCACCAGCAGGACCGTCTCGGCCGCCGGGTCGCGGCTCAAATCACGGGCGCGCTCCGCGAGAATCTCGCCGGCGACGGCGCTCTCCAAGAGCCCATCGGGGGCCGAAACGAATTCGGCCGAGGACCCAAGCCGCCAGAAGGCCATGGCGTGCAACGGTTCGCCGGGTTCGGGGGCCGCCGGTCGCGGCGGGGCGCCGGGTTTGAGTCCCAGGATTTGCTCCACGCGCTCGCGGAAGCTCTCCCCGCCGATGACCAGCCGCACGACGACGATCCGGCCGGCTCCCCGCTTCTCGAGCCGATCCGCCGCCTCCTGCATCGAATCCGCGGCTCCCATGCCGAAAGAAATCTCCACGGGAGCCAACCTCGTGAGGGGGTCCACGGCGGCCTCGACCGCGCGGTTCCACACGGGCTCGCGCCCGTGGGCCATGACCAGCACCCCCACGTCCCCGGCCCGGGCCCAAAGCGGCAGCGCCGAAAGCAGAATCCATGCCCTCATTTTTCCGGGAGAGACTCCATGGAATCCTTCCCGTAGTCCCAAAATCTGACGCTCCCGTCCACCATCCCGATGACCACGCGCCCCCCCTCCGGAGTGAACGCCAGCGACGTAATCCGCAGGCGCGGTCCCTCCAGGCTGCGCACCCGCACCAGAGCGGGCTCCCCCGAGCCTTCGAGGTCCCAGACGCGCAAAGCGCCCCGGATGGTGGCCGAAGCCAGCAGCTTCGATGTCGGATGAAACGCGGCGAAGCGCTGCGCATGCTGTGTCGAGAAATTCGCCGCCCCCTCGGCGGACTCGAGAACGCGGACCCGCTCCCCGGTGGCGGTCTCCCAGATGGACAAATCTTCGGACGCCGCGGCCAGCCAACGGTCCCCGTCCCCGAAGGAGAGCGAAAGCGCCACCCCCGCGCCCCGCATCTCGCGCACCAGGGTCCAGCGTCGTGTCTCGTAGAGACGGACGGTCCCGGCCTCATCGGAAACCGCGAGCAGGCCGCCCCCCATCGAAAAGAGGCAGGACAGGGGCGCAAGGTCGGCGGCCTCCCCCAGAATTCTCTCCAAACGCCACTCGGGACCGGCGTAGATTCGCAACGGAAGTCCCTCTCCGGCCGCCGCTAGGGTACCGCCATCGGGGCTCAAGGAGAGGTGGGAGGCCCTCTCTTCGGGCATGGCGCGAATGAGCCGACCCGACGCCGGGTCGTGGACCCGGATGCCCCCCTTGATGCTGGAGGAAATCAGTTGCCGGCCGTCGGGGGTGATGACCGCGGCCTCGGCGGCCCCATCGTAGCCGGCAATCGTCTTCGGAGCCCCCCGTGCGGCCATGTCCCAAACCCGCAGACGGCCATCGTCGCTGGCGGCGGCCGCCAGTCCTTTCGATGGAGCGAAGACGACGGCGTTGACGCAGGGGCTGCGGCCGTCCTCGGCCGGGATAGTCTTGACCTCTCCCCCGCGAAGATCCCACACGGTGAAACCGTGCTCGTAAAGCGAGGAGGCCGCGAGCATGCCGCCATCGGGACTGTAGCGCAGTCCCAGTATCCATGGAAGGGTATTGGGAAGCGAGAGCTCGGTCGCGCCGGTGGAGGAGTCCACGACCTTGGTCCGCCCCGAGGCGAGGGCGACCGCGACGCGGCGGCCGCCGGGATGCGCCGAGAGCCCGTGTATCCAGCCGGTCGAACGCTCGAGCGTGCGACGCAGCTTGCCGGTGGGCGCTTCCCAAACCTTGACGGTCCCATCGAGCGAGCCCGACACCAGCGACTCCCCATCGAGCCAAGAGACCTCGTGGGCCCAACGGCTGTGCGCCTCGATGCGTGAGACCAGTCGGCCAGTGGCCGTTTCCCACACCCGGATCACCCCGTCGGCCCAGCCGCTCGCCAGCCGCTCCCCGCCAGGGGCAAAGGCGATGGAAAGCGCCCAATCCGAATCCGCCGGAGCCAAAGTCACCCGCGACGTCCAATCCTCGGCGCTCCAGAGTCGAATGGTGCGGTCGGCCGAGGCCGAGGCGAGAAGCCCTCCGTCAGGACTGAAGGCCAAAGCGTGGATCCACCGGGTGTGGCCGAGCAGCGTCGCGACCGGAGTGGAGGACGCGACGTCAAAGACTCGCACGGTCCCGCGCATATCCCCGACCGCCAGCCGGGGCTTGCCCGGATGGAAAGCCACCGCGTTGGAACGGCCCCCCCCGGCCGAAGGGAATCGCGCCTTCAACTCCAGATTAGGCAAACTCCAGACCTGAGCCTCGCCGTCGGAAAGCCCAACGGCCAGCGCGGTCCCGTCGGATGAGAAGGCGAGGGCGTGCACGGGGCCAAAGGCGGTCGGATCGGTGGTCCGGCTCAGGGCCGCGGCGGCAAGCCCCGCGGCAAGATTGAAGCTCCAAAGCGGCATCGGGGCCGTGTCAGTAGCGCCGGGTCGACCAGTCCCCGCGCTTCAGGTCGAGGAGCCCGACCGTGTTGTCGAAGGATCCCGCGGCCAGACGCCCGCCGTCCGGGCTAAAGCCCACGGACTGGATCTTGCCCTGGTGTTGAACCGTCCGGAGAAGGCCAGGCCGCTCCCCCCCGAGCTCCCAGACCCGCAGGACCCCGCTGTGCGAGGAGGTAGCCAATCGGGAGCCGTCGGGGCTGAAGGCGACGGCCATCTTGACCTCGCCGTCGGATTCGATGATACGCTCCTGGCGGCTCTCGGCAAGATTCCACAGCCTCACCGTCATGTCGCGCGAGGCCGAGGCCAAACTCCGGCCCGTGGGGTCGAAGTCCAGTCCGAAGATCGGGCCCTCGTGCCCCTCCAGCGCCGTCGCGGCCTCGCCCGAAGGCAACCGCCAGACCCGGATGACCTTATCGTCTCCGGCGGTGGCTGCCAGCAACCCGTCTCGGCTGACGGCTAGGGCGGGGACCTCCCCCCCATGGCCCTTGACCACGGCCAAAACGTCGCCCGAGTGGGCGTCGAGGATGACGAGTTCGCCCTCCCGTGTCGTCCCGACGATACGATCGGCGCGGACCCGGACGGCCAGAAATCGGAATCGCGGGTTCTCCACGCGCCGCAAGGCGCGGCCGCTCCGGGAGTCCCAGAAGCGGATCACCCCGTCGCTTCCAAAGGTGGCCATTTCCCGTCCTTGACGAAGAAAGGCCACCCCCTCCACGAAGACGCGGGCGTCCTCCGAGTGGACCACCTTCTTGGCCAAGCTCCAGCGCTTGGCGTTGAAAACACCGACGATCCCGCCATCGGAGGCCGCGGCCAGCGTCCCGCCGTCGGGCGAGAAATCCAGGGCGTTGACGAGCCTGGCGTTGAGCTCGAAGTCTCCGCGGGGAGTCCCGGTCGCAATATCCCACAGGACGCGCCGCTGCGCATCGTACTCCGCCGCGATAGCGAGGTGCCTGCCGTCCGGGCTGAAGGCGGCTTGATTCACCCACATGTCGCTGGTGGCCACCCGCCGGAGGAAGCCCCCGGTGACGGGATCACGGACCGCAACCATGTCGCTGGCTCCGGTCTCCCCGGAAACGAGCATGAGGCCGTCGGGGCTGAAGGCGAGGGCCCGGACCCACCGTCCATCGGCGCGGACTCTGGCGATCTGGCGCCCCGTCTCCGGATTCCAGAATGCGAGCGTTCCATCCAGCGAGCCGGTAACCAGCCGAGCTCCGCCCGGATGGAAAGCGAGGGCCGAAACCCACCCTTCATGGCCCTTGATGGAACCCCGCAGCTTTCCGGCCTCGGGGTCCCAAAGCGCGACGGCGTAGTCGGCCCCGCCCGTCGCGAGCGTGCGGCCATCGGGGCTGAAGGCTAGCGCCAGGACCCAATCCGAATGCCCTCCGGAGAGTTCGCGCACGAGGCTCCCGGAACGGGGATCCCAAAGCCTGACCGTGCGGTCCGCGGAAGCCGATGCCAGAACGCGCCCGTCGGGGCTGAAGGCGAGCTGGGTGATCCAGCGTTGGTGCCCTCTCAGAACCGCGACGGTTTTACCCGTCCGCGAGTCCCAAAGCCGGATGGTGTCATCCATCGATCCGGAGGCGATGGTTTTTCCATCGGGACTGAAGGCCACGCTGAGAACCCTATCCGTATGGCCGGAGAAAGTCCTAACGACGGTCAATCCCGCCGTTTCGATGACCTGGATAAGATTGGGATCGATGGCCCGCGCCCACAGCGCCCCATCGGGGCTGAAGGCCACGGAATAGACCGCCTCCATGCCCCGGTGGCCGGGGTCCCCGCCACGCGCCGCGCTCGCCATCGGGGCAACGAGGATCGCTGAGACCGCGGCCGCGCGCGCGCGACGGCCGACGTCGGGACGCGGGAGGCTCACGTTCCCGGAACGGCGTACTGCAACAGCCGCCCGTTCTTGGTGCCCAGCAATACGAATCGCCCGTCGGGCGAAAAGGCCACGGCGCCCGGGGCGTCGCCTTCCGGAGCCAGGTCGATTTGGTCGATGGATTCCCAGCTGCCCACCCGCCACAGCGTAAGAGTCCCGTCCCTCGAGCCGGAGGCGGCGAGCCGGCCCGACGGGGAGAAGGCCACGGCGTCAACGTTCTGGGGGTGCTTGCGAACGATCCGGACCGATTCGCCCTTGACGATGTCCCACGCCTGGAGCTCCCCGAATTCGCTGCCGGTCAAAAGGAAACGCCGCCGCGGGTCGATGGCCATGGTGTTGCGGCGGACGTTGTCGGCCTCGGCCAGGCGCGCCTCGCGAACCGTCCTCCCATCCGAGAGACGCCACGTGACGACGCGCAGCCCTTGCGTCCCGGAGACCGAAACCACCTCGCGGCCGGTCTCGGTGACCGAGACCAAATTAACGTCCGACGGGTGACCGACGAAGGTCCGCACCAGAGTTCCATCACCGGCATTCCAGACTCGGACCGTGGCGTCGTCGCTGGCCGTCAGGACACGCCGTCCGCCCGCCGCGAAAACCGCCGACTGGACCATGTCGCCGTGGCCCTCGAAGCGGCGCACCACGGAGCCCGCCGTCGTATCCCAAAGGGTGGCGGCCCGATCCTGACTCGCGGCCAAGCCTCGCCGTCCGTCCGCTGAGAAAACCACCTCCTCGATCGTTCCGCGATGCTCCACCTTCCTCCACACGAGCCGGCGCGCCGCCATATCCCATAGGCTGACCGCCCCCGATTCTTCCCCCACCAACGCCGATCGCCCATCGGGTGAAAAGCAAATCGCGCTGACGGCCTTGGGGCCCAAGCGGCTGTCAGAACCGGCCGTCTCGCGGCCCTCGGAGGCGCCCCCCGACTCCGTGGTCCCAGCGTCCCAGGATGCCAGGAGCTCGCATCGCGGCGCCGCGGGTTTTCCGGTCTCGGCCGCGCTCCCGCAAGCCAGGCCCGCGGTCAACAACAAGGCGGCTCCTGCGCTCACCGCCCCTCCCGGAGGTCGAAGCTCACGATCTTGCCGAAGCCCGTTCCCAACAGCACGAAACTGCCGTCCGGGGAGAGGCCGAGCGACTCGACGAAATCACCTCCGGAGGTGTCGATGTGGAATTCGCGCAGTTGACGCCCCGCCGGGATATCCCAAAGATGGGCATGATCCTTGTGGTTTGAAATGACGGCGCGCCGCCGGTCCGGGGAGAATTGGTGGGAGAATGAGCAACCCTTCGTTGGGATAGTCCTGAGGGCTCGGCCGCGCTCGAGGTCCCAAATCCGCACCGAATAATCCTGGCCCCCCGAGTAGGCGAGCTTGCCGTCGGGGGAGAACTCCACGGAGACCACCCAATCCTGGTGGCCTTCCAAGCGCCGCAGGACCCTACGTTCGGCCAGATCCCACAGCACCACGGTCTTATCAAGGCCTCCCGACAGAGCCCGCCGCCCATCGGGCGAAATCGCCAGAGCGTGGATGTCCTTGGAATGCCCGCCCCCGAGCGATTCGAGCGGGGCGCCGGTGCGAATATCCCAGATTCTCAGCGTGAGGTCGTCGGAAACCGTGGCGATCCTCTTGCCCCCTGGGAGAAACTCGCACCCGCGCACGAAATCCGAGTGCCCGGCGAAGACCTTCAGGGTCTTGCGCGTCTTCAAGTCCCAAAGCCGCGCGTCTTTGTCGTCGCCGCAACTCAAGAGCCGCCGTCCATCCGGGGAGACCTCCAGGTGCCGCACGGTCTTGCCGTGTCCCTCCAACTCAGCCTTGAGGATCCGGCCCGAAAGGTCCCAGACCCGGATGGCGCCGTCCCCATAACCGACGATAGCATCCCGGCTGTCCTTGGAGAAGGCGAGGAATGAAACCGCCGCCGTGCTGGTCTCGCCCCCATGGGGATCGAAAGACACGTGAGGCTGCGGGGCCGGGCCGGCAGCCATGAGGCCACTTCCGAACCGGGCCAACAATAACATTGTTGCGAGAATCGGCGTCACTCCTCACATCCCCTATAGCATCAGTTTAACAGCCGATGAATCGAAAGTCAAGGTGCCCGATATTCATGGAGATTTCAAGGGCGTCTCGACAGGGCCGGATCCAGAAGCCAGACGTCCTCCCTCTTATAATCCCAGAGCCGGATGCGCCCCTGCACGAGACCGGCGGCGACTGTCTCGCCGGAAATCCAGGCCAGGGAGGTCAGACGGTCCACCTCGTTTTCCGGGGCGCCGCCGGTCAGCACCCGCTCCGCTAACTTTACGGGGCCGCGGGGGTCCTGGACGTCCCAGAGACTTACATTGCCGTCGGCCCAGGCCGCGGCGACGAACCGGCCGTCCTTCACCGCCACCAAGGAGACGGGATTGAGCCCCGCGTAGTCCTGCGACAGGACCCGGGCTGGTTCCAGGATCGACAGGGTCGCTCCGGATCCAGCCTCCAGCAGGCGGATATCCCCGGCCGCGACCGCCACGACCTCCTCACGGCGTCCCAGAAACGCGACCCGCCCCACCCCGCCGGCGGGAGATGGGAAATCCCGCCGCGTCCCATCGGGGATATTCCAGACGGAGATATTCCCAACTTTGTCCCAAGACGCGAGCCGCGAGCCCCCGGGCGCAAACGACAACCCGAGCAAGTCCTCTCCCGAGGCCCTTTCCAGGCGACCCACGTAGGACCCGTCCTCCCACGCTCGAAGCCCGACGCTCCCATCGGCCGCGGGCGCCGCCATGAGGCCGGACGCGGGGGCCATCGCGACGAGGTCGCCGCCTACCTCGGGAAGCTCCCGGACGACCGCTCCGTCTTTTAGGTCGATCCAGCGCGCGGCCCGGCCGTGGCCGATGACAATCAGACGGTCCGCTCTTCGGGACCACGCCACGCCGTCCGCCGATTCGTGATACGGCCGATGACGGTGAAGGAGCCGACGACGCCGCCAGTCCCACACCGCGACCTCCCCGCCGTCTTGCGACCCGGCGAGCTTCCCGCCGTCGCCGGAGACGGCCAGCGTATTGACCAGGCGCGTCCCTCCCGCCATGCTCCGCAGCTGCGCCTCCCGCTTCCAGGTCGCGGTTTCCCAGACCTTGACCAGGCCTTCGTAGCGCGAGGCCACGCCCAACCTCCGGCTATCGGGGCTGAAAGCTATTTGGGTGATCCAAGGGACCGCCTCGATGCGGTCCGTCGCCAGCGTCATAGAGTCGGCATTCCACACGCGGACCGTCCCGCTGAAAGCCCCCGCGGCGACAAATCGCCCATCGGCGCTGACCGCGACCGATGTCATCCAGCCGGACCCGGAGTGGACGGTCCGGAGTGCCGCCCCTGAGACTGCATCCCACTCGCGCACCGTGCCGTCTAAGGACGCGGAGTAGATGCGGCGCCCATCCGGCGAGAACGCCACGGAAGTGACCCAACGCGCGTGTCCGTCGAGCGAGCGCTCCAGGACGCCGGAAGCCCGATCCCAGATCCGCACCCGATGATCGGCCGCCCCGGCCGCAAGCCTCCGGCCGTCGGGGCTAAAGGCCAGGCACAACGCCCAATCCTCCGCTCGACGCATCCTCCCAAGTTCCCGCCCGGTCGCAGGATCCCAAAGGCGTACCGTCCGGTCTGCCGAAGCCGAGGCGAGCGGCCCTCCGCCGGGATCGAAGGCCAGGGCCGTGATCCACCGCTCGTGGCCCCGCAGCGTCGCCACCGTCGTGCCGGAGACGACGTCCCAAATCCTGATCGTGTCGTCCATCCCACCCGAAGCCAGCCACGGCCGCCCCGGGTGGAAGGCGAGCGCCCCCACGGAGCCCCCGTGGCCGGCCAGCTCGCGCGGCGGGGACTCGCCGTCCAGATTCCATACCTTAATCCTGCGGTCCTCCGCGCCCGTCGCCAACAGCCGGCCGTCGGCGCTAAACGCGATGGCGTGGACGGCAGTCCGCTGGACTGTCGCCTCCGCCAAGCACGGCGCCAGGGAAAGCACCAGGGCGGCGGCGGAAGCGTCGAGTCTCATTGGCCGAGGTGCTCCTTCGAATGACCCGGCAGTTTTTCGTTCATCTCCCCCGATGGCACGTACGCGGGCGGCGCCCGGCGCAGGGACCAAGCGCTCACGGCCGCTAAATAAGAGTCCGCCCTCCCCAGCCAATCCAAGACCTGCGCGCCCCGCCCCGCGCCGCGCAGTCCCGCGAGGTCCGCCCGCGCCCGCGCGACGGCTTCCGCCAGCCGCGCATGGGCGCGGCGGCCGCGGTCCTGGGCGAACATGGCACACGCCTGCCGCTGAGCGCCGCCTGCGATGAACGACTCGATCGAGCCGCAAAAACTCGGCTCGCGCAGGCCGGCAAGGCAGAGGCCGTCTCCGCCGCACGGCCCGGCGTCCCCCGCGCGAGCCGCCGCGTAAAGCCCTCTGATGGACTCGCAAAAGGAGCGGTCCGTCTCTCGCCACGTCCCGCAGTCGCGGTCCGCACGGGCGAAATCGACCAATTCGCGGCATCGCAGAAGGTGATCCGCGCCGTCGCGCGCATGGCGGTCACAGAATTGCGGCTCGCGACCTGCAATGGCCCGAATGAAGGCGCCGCAGACATCGGAGGCCCTTCCCGCGGGGAGTTCGACATGGTCCATGAAGGAGAGCGCCCGCGCGCAGGACTCCGGCTCGACGCGCCCGCGTCCGATGCCGACGACCAGTTCGGGGAAAATCACCTCGTCGCAGAACTCCAGGATGTTGGGGTCGCGGCGGCGATCCTCCAGGCAGGACCAAGCATCGCCGCGGCAAAGCAGCCGCATCGCGTAGTACTTGAACAAGGAGGGATGATAGGGCGCCCGCCGGGCGGCGTTGCCGGGCGGCAGCCATTCCAGGCAGAATTTGAGCGACTCGCCGGCATCTGGATCGGCGAGCGCACGTCCCACGCGGGCCAGGGCGGCCGCGCCCTCCTCGATCCCCGCCGGGACGGGCGCGGGCAGCCCGGGAGGCCCATCCTCGGAGGAAGCGCGCCCCGGCCCGGCCACCGCCACGGCAGCGGCCAGGACGGCCCAAATCATGGACGTCCTCCTGAACCGCGGGTCAATCGGCCGGATGTGACGTCCCAAACCAGCCACCTCATCCCGTAGGAGAAAGCGGCGGCCAAGCGAGAGCCGTCCGGCGAGAAGTTCAGGCCGGTGGGCCACTCCTCGGGGCGTTCAAGCTCGCGCACGGGGAGGAGCGTGGCGGCGCTCCAGAGTCGAACGAGCGGGTCAGCGGAGGCCGTCGCCAGAAGCGAGCCATCCGGAGAGACCGCGAGGGCCTGGACCCAACTGCTCCCGGCCCGCGCCCGGCGCAGCAACGCCCCGGTACGCGCGTCCCAGGCCGCGACGGTCCCGTCCAACGACCCGGTGTGGAGTCTCCCCGCCCGATCCATGGCCACCGCCCGCACCCACCCATGGTGGCCCTTGAGCGTACGCTTCAGAGTCCCGGAACGGGGATCCCAAAGTCGGGCCATGTTGTCGGCGCCTCCCGCGGCCAGGAACTCGCCGTCCGGGGAGAAGGCCAGTGAAAGCACCCAATCCTTGTTGGGTTCTTCGAGGACCCGCAGCAGTCTTCCCGAGGACGCCTCCCACAGGCGGATCGTGCGGTCCGCCGAACCCGACGCCAGGACCATCCCGTCGGGGCTGAAGGCCAAGGACAAGACCCAGCGCTCGTGGCCGACCCATGTTCCAAGCGCCGCACCGGAGCGAGGATCCCAGAGGCGGACGGCTTCGTCATCGCCGCCGGAAGCCAGGACTCGACCGTCAGGGCTAAACGCCAAAGCCGTGACCCGCTCGCCATGGCCCTTGAGTTCGGCCCTCCGGGCGCCTGTCCGGGCGTCCCAAAGACGGACGACGCCCTCGAGGTCCCCGACCGCCACGGAATTTCCATCGGGGCTGAAAGCCACCGCGAAGAGGGCAAAGGACGGCCCCGAGGAGGGCCCCGCGGCCCAAGAGCTCGCAACGGCCAAAAGGACGGTTAAAAGGGCGACGGCCATCCCTCCTCCGCGCACACGGCGCGGGCGCGTTCCTTGAGCCAGAGCGTCACCTTGGGGTGCGGCAGCATTCCCCGACCGTTGAACTTAACCTTTCTTCCAACCAGGACCGTGGCGACCGGACCCGGGTCGAATAGCCGAAGCGGCACGACGATCACGTCGAGTCCCCGACGCTGCCACGCGTCCACCCGCTGGCGGAGCATGTCCTCGGCCTGGGCTCGCGTCTCGAGTCGATCCTCGCGGAGAGTCTCCACCCCGACCTCTTGGTAGGGGCGGTCTTGGCGAATTCTCTCGGCCAGCCGGTTGGAGTGGGCCAGCCACCCCCAATCCGTGACGGGATCGGCCGCGCCGTGGGATACGACCAGGACCGCCTCCTTTCGGGGCCGAACGCTCAACTCACGGGCGCGGTCGGCGAGGATTTCACCGGCAAGCTCGCTTTCAAGGAGCCCCGACCGGGCCAAGCCCAACCGCGCCCGGCTGAGCACCCTCCAGTAAGCCATGTGCCCGCGGATGTCGGCTCCATGGACCGGCGGCTCCGGCGCCTTCGGCAACAAGCCCAAGACCCGCTCGATGCGGTCACCGAAGCTCTCCGCCGACAGGAAGAGGGGAACGACCGCGATACGGTCGGCTCCCGCCGCTTCCAGCCGCTCCAACGCGCCCTGGATGGAATCGGCGGCGGCGCGTCCAAAGGCCACCTCGACCGGAGCCGTCCGGCGCAGCGGCGCCGATGCGGCCAACACCTCGCGGTTCCACCCCGCCTCGCGGCCGTGGGCGACAACGAGAACGCCCACGCGGCCCTCCCCGGCCGCCGCGACCGTCAACAGCAGGGAAAGAAGCGCGGCCATGCTAATGGGCGTGGGGGGAGGCGGCCGGAACGCAGAGCGGGCCGACGGACGCCGACATCTCATCGATCCGGCGCAGGCCGGCGGACGAGCCGGCGAGACCTTTGAGTTTCCCGCGCGCCTCGGCCGCCAGAGAGAGGAACCGGCACGCGGCGGCCGTGACCCGCGCCCCGGGATCGGCGCAGAACCGGCGAAGGAGCTGTCCGGGCGAACTGAGCGATTCGGCGGCGCACACGGCTGGGTCCCCAAATAAAGCAGCGCAATACGCATCGCCGCCGCAGCGCGACGGATCTCCGGAGGCGGCCATCGCGGCCGCGGCCCCCAAACAGACATGGCGCACGCAAGCCTCGCCGATCTTGCGGCAGCCGGCCGGCCCGCGGGCGAAGGACAGACGCCGCCGGCATTCCTGCCGGTAGGCCGGAAGCGAGAATTCCCGGCAGTAGGCGGTGTCGGCGCGCGTCACCGCCGCCTCGAGGAGTGCGACGGATCTTTCAAAGAGGGGAGCATCCCGGCCAAAGGCGGCCCGATCATATTTATCATCTTGCCCGACATTGGACGAGATCTGGGCAAGGTACTGGCGGCAGGCGTTTCGATCGGGACTATGGGACCGGATCGAGTCGAGGCAGAGAAAATAACGGGCTTCCTCGCAAAACTCGGCGAGCCGGGGGCCGTCGGGGCCGTCGCAGGCCGACAAATCTTTGGGGCAAAGAAGGGCGGCCACCAGCTCGTGGCGGTGCTCGCGGTAGAAGGGCGTCCGGGTGAACTCCGGCCAAGCGACGGCGCAAGCCCCGAGGTCATCGGGACGGGGCGGGGATTTCAGCCGCTCGTAGTCCTCCTCTAGGCCAGCGAGAACAGCCGGCGCGCCCTGGGACCGCGCCGGCAGCAAGGCGGCGGCCACGGCCAGCGCCACTGCGGCGCCTACGGCAATCCTCCCCCCAACCCGCGAGCGGACGCGTTCACCAGATCGAGATGAGTCCGCAGCGACTCTTGACCCCCGGGCGGGAGGCTCTCTCCCGCGCGGTAGCCGATCCACGCCTTCATCAGGGCCAGTTGGGCCAGGGCCCGCTGTCGAGTCGCCGCGACGAGCTCGGGGGAGGGCATCACGCGCATCCGCTCCAACCGGTGGGCACACCAAGACCGAAAAGCATCGCTTTTCTGAGCCGCGAGGGAGCTCGGTAGACAGGCGCTCCCCGCCCCTACCACGGCACGGCATAGGGCGTTGCCGCCGCAGCGCGATGGGTCCCGGGAACTCGCCGCGGACAGAATCAATGCCCGGTCGATGCAGTCCTGCCTCTGTTCTTCGTTGAGCGCGGCGCAGGCGCGCTCACCCAAGCGCTGCCAGGACGCCGCGGCCTGGCAGCCCGCCGGGTTGTCCCGAAAGTAGGGCAATTCGGTGCAGAACCGCGTGTCCCCGCGCAAGAAGAGATCCCTCCAAAGCCTCGCCAGGCGATCGAGTCCGCCCTCGGCCGAGATCCGCGCCAATTCCCCCGGATCAGATTCCAAGAATATGCTCTTGACTCCCAGGCAGCAGAATGTGAGTTCGCGCGCTCCGGCCCCGATGGATTCGATGCACAAGGTATTGAACAGATCGCCGCAGAAAGGACGCACTTCCACGGCTTGGGAGCACGCCGGGCGGCCTTCCGGAGACACGCATCCTCGGAGGTCGCGGGCGCAGAGGCGCTCCGCCAGGTAGGCGGCCTCGACCTCCCGGCTAAGCGTTTGCTCGAGGACGCCGTCCCAGTCCGCCTTCTGGACGCACTCGGAGACTAAGCGTTGGTGTTCGAGCGGCTTCGGGGTGCTGGTGGCGATCGTCAACTCGATTCCAGCCACAATCTCGCGCGCCTGCGTTAGGCTAGGCAGGGCCGTCCCCCCGTAAATACGCCGCAGGGTCTCGGGGAGTTCCTCAACCGACAACGGGGCGGCCGCCGCACCCACCGCGAGGAGCAACCCGGTCAGGACCACGTGCCCGGGGCTAGGGAAGCGTGCCCAGGGCCGCCGCGCGGGTCCTGGCACACCAACGCCGCGCCTCGACGCATTTACCGTCCAGGTAGAAGGCGCGCTGGAAGGCCGCGGCCGCCTGGGAACGACGGCCAAGCGCCCAGAGGACCTCGCCCCGCCACACGTGGGCCCGGGCGAAACGCTGCGACGGCCCCTGCGTGGCTCGGTCGAAGGATTCCAACGCGGCATCGAGCCGCCCGGTCTCCTTCAACGCCAGCCCCCGCCACGCCCAGGCCCAGGCCCAGAGGTTGTCGGGATCCTTGCGGACCGCGGCGTCCAAGTCCGCCAGGGCCCGCGCCGGGGCTCCCATACGCCGGATGGACTCACCCCGCCACGCCGCGGCGAAGGCCAGGCTCGGGTCGAGCTGCAGGGCGCGCGTGAGATCCGCCACGCCCTCGCGCAGGAAACCCTCCTCCGAGCGGCAAGCGCCCCGGAAGGCCCACGCCCACGGGTCGCCAGGCGCGGCTTTCACGCCCGAATCGAGGTCCGCCCAGAAATCGCGCTGGCGCCTCCCGCCGGGGCCCGGATCGAGTAGGAAGTAGTTCTCCTGGGTCTCCCGAGGCTGCAGGCGCGCATTCCACAGGGCTCGGGGCTGGGCCGGGTAGATCGCGGCGAAGTCCTCGGCCGCGCGCCGGGCCTCGCCGAGCTTCCACCACGCCTCCCCGCGCCAGGCTTGGGCCAGCATCTCCCTCGACTCCAGCCGCAGGCAACGGTTGAAGTCGCGGATCGCGTCCCAATGCCGGCCCATGAGCAGATGGATGCGGCCGCGCCAGGCGTGAGCCAGACGGTAGCCTGGGTCTTTGCGGATCGAGGCGTCGAGGTCCGCGAGCGCCGAATCATGGCGGCCCAAGCGGCGCAAGGTTTCCCCGCGCCAAGCGTAAAGAGGGCCGCACTCTCCATCCAAGGCCACGGCCTTCTCGAAGTCCCGGAGCGCAAGCTGATAGAAGCCGCTGATGCCGCGGATTCTCCCGCGCTGGGCCCAGGCCCAGGCCTGGGATGGGAATCTGCGGATGAGGGCGTTGTCTTCCCTGATCGCGTGGCGGTAGTGGCCCTCCTCGGAAAGCACCTCGGCCAACTCGGTCCGAGCCCATACGAACCGCGGGTCCATGCGGCTCACGCGCCGCGCGTCGGCCAGACGCCCGGGAACGTCTTCCATCTCCCGGCGAAGACCCGCCCGGATCACGTAGGCGTAGAGGTGGCTAGGCTCGGAGGCGATAGCGCGATCGATCGCCCCCAGGGCGTCGGCGAGGTAGTCCCGCGTCCGCAGCCGGTCCCCGTGCAGCCAGATCGCGGTGGCATGCAGAAACTGGGGCCAATACGCATCGGGATTGCGGGCCGCCGCCCCGTCCAGGCGCTTCACGGCCCGCGGGTAGCGCTCAAGAAATATGTCGAGCAGGCCCAGCAAGACGTCGCGGTCTCGTTGCGCGAGCTTCGCGCGGGCCACGGCCAGCCGGGCTTCCTCGTAGCGCCGCCGGTAAGGACTCAGGCCGAAGTCCTGTTCGTACATCAAATCCTGGCGGCCGTCGTCGCGGGGAAAAAAGGCCGTCAGGTCCTTGATGAGGCTCAAACGCCGGCCCTGGCTGCGTCCGATTGCGGCGACGGCGCCATTGAAGTCGCCGCGGCCTACGGCGGTCGAAACCGTCCGGGCCAACAAACCGATTTTCTTGCTCTGCATCGCTCCCTGCCCGAATGACGCCCTTCCTAAGGTTAGCAGGTTCGGCGTGGAAATTCAATAGGCGCCCCCCAATCGCCAGAGGGGAGGACGTCAGCGCTGGAACAGATCGGGGGACAATTCCCGAGCCTTCTTCAGGAGAACGGCCGCCTCCAGCGGACGCCCGAGCTTCTGCAGGCAGACCCCCGAGCCGATCATGGGCCACGGATCCTCCGGCGCCAGCGCCTGAGCTCTCCGGAAGTCGGCCAGCGCCTCGGCCGGCCGGGCCGCATCGAGTTTGCCCCGCCCCTGGCTCACCAGCGAGGCCGGCAGGTCGGGCCTGAGTCGGAGAGCCTCCGCGCGACCCAGGCGGGCCCGCCGCTCATCCCCCAGCCTGCCGCAGGCCTCGGCAAGACCCGCCCAAGCCTCGGGGTTGCTCCGGTTGAGTTCCAGGCTCCGCTCGAAGGCCCGTCGGGCCGCCGCGGGGGAGCCGCAGGCGAGCTCCGCATCCGCGGCCCAAGCCAACGCCCACGCGGACTTCGACTCGGCGGCCAGCGAACGGCGCAGAGCCCGACGCGCCGCGCGCGGCCGACCCGCGTCGAGAAGAACGCGCCCGCGCCAGGCGTGCGCTTGGGAGTTGCCCGGCTCTTTGGACAGAGCCCGGTTCAGGTCTCGGAGCGACTCCGAGCGACGGCCAAGGCAGGCCAGCGACCAGCCACGCCAGGCCCGGGCGCAGGCCAACCCCGGATCAAGGTTCAACGCGGCATCCAGGCTCCCCAGAGCCTCTTCGAACCTCCCCATCCGGTTGAGCGTCTCGCCCCTCCAGGCCTGGGCCAGCGCGTGCGACGGATCGGATTTCAACGCCGCGTCCAGAAGGGCCAACGCCCCCTCGCGGTCCTTGCCCGACGACCAGGCGTACTTCGAGTCCAGCCGCCAGGCCGACTGCAAATCGATCAAGGCCGCGTCGACCCGGTTGAGCGCCCGAAGCGCCAGCGACCGCTCATGGAGCGCCCACGCGTAGCGCGGGTCGAGACGAATCGCCAGATCAAGATCCTCGAGGGCCGATTCCACCTGTCCGAGTTGGCGCTTGGCCCCGCCCCTCCAGGCATAGGCGAGCTCGTAGTCGGGGTCCAGACGGACGGCGGCTTCGAGATCGGAGAGGGCCCCTTCCGGGTCGCCCATCCGGCGCTTCAATTCCCCCCGCCAGGCGCGCAACCACCCGCACTCGGGGTCGAGACCAACAGCGCGGTCAATGGCCCGGCGGGCCGCGTCGCGCCGGCCGGCATGAAGCCGGGCGCGGCTTACATAAGCCCACGCCCAGGGGCAGTCCTTCTTGATCTGGACGGCGCGTTCCAGGTCCGCTAGCCCGGCGGCGAAATCATTGAACGGCGGAGTCCTCCGGAGGTCGCTGCGCATCACCAGCGCCCACCAGGCCCTCGGCTCCCGTTGGAGTATCAAATCCACGCACCGGAGGGCTTCGGTGGGATCGCGGCCGGAGAAAAAGCGGGCCAGGCGCTTGCGCGGCATCCGGGCCAGGCGCCCGAACTTGACCCGGGCGAAGACTTCCAGGCCCAGGGTCTCCTCGATGCGGATGGCCTCCGAGCAGGCGCGCAGACATCCATGGAGGTCGCCGGTGAGGGCGTGGGCTTCGGCGAGTTGGCGGCGCAGCCACGCCTGCCGAGGCTCGGCCTTGATGGCCGCCCGCAGCGAAGCCGTCTGTCGGGTCCGGTTTCCCAGCGCCCGCCAGGCCGCGGCCGACATGGCCCAGGCGAGAGCGCACCCCGGATCCAAACGCAGCGCGGCCTGAAAATCCTCGAGCGCGGGCCGAACATCTCCGGCCACGCCTTCCCGAACCACCGCCAGGCGCCCGCAGCCGCGCCAGACGCGCCACCAGGCATTGTCGGGCGCAAGGCCGATGGCCTTGTCGATGTCGCCAAACGAGATCCGGAGTCCTCGGGCCGGAGACGCGCGCAATTCCCAGCGCCATGCCCAGGCCTCCGCCAGCGACGGATCCCGCCGCAGGGCGGCGTCCAAGTCGCGCCGGGCCGGCGCCCAGCGCCCGAGCATCCGCTGCGCCCGGCCCCGACGAGCCAAGGCCGCCGCCGTGCCCGCGCCGGCGCGGGCCAGAGCCTCCTCGTAGGCCGGTCCATAGCGGGCGGCATGACGCCGGACTCCGTAGGCGAAGGAGCGCTTGAGCTCGGTCATATCGAGGCGCGTCTCCAACAGGCCGACGAGCCGGACGTTGCCCAGCCGCGCAAACAGTTCCTCCAACGGATCAAGGGCTCGGGCGCAGGCGAAACCCGCTCCCTCAGCCATCTCGGCGCCCTGGACGAGCCGCCCCCAGCGCCGCGCCCGCCGCCGCTGGACCGCGGCCGCGCGCGTACGACCCATCGACTCGAGCGCCCCCGCCGCCCAGTCGCAAACGACGGCCAGATGCGGGTCGGCCGCGGCCGTGGCCGAGTCAAAGGCCCGCAGGGCCTCGCGGGCGCGGCCGAGCCGCAGCAGCGCCTGTCCCGACCAGGCGCGGGCCCAGCGATGGGTTCCCGCGCGCCGAAAATCTTCCAGCGCGGGGGCATCCTTGCCGAGGCTCATGCGGCAATAGCCGCGCCACGCGAAGGCGAAGGCCAGTGGCGCCAGATCCAAAGCCAAAGTCAAATCCTGAAAGGCGCCGCCAGCGTCTCCCATCGTAGCGCGGCAACGCCCCCGGAAGGCAAGGGCCCAAGCGTCCCGGGGCCTGCGGGCCACGGCGGCGTCGAGGTCGAGGCGGAGGGCCTCCTCGCGCGATCCGGGTCTCTCCCCCTCCCGCACGCGCGGGTTCCAGGTCAGGCGCGGGTCGAGGGGGTAGGCGCGCTCGAAGTCTTCGACAGCCTCGCGGTAGCGACCGAGCTTGAAGTTGGCCTCACCCCGGAAAGCCGGGGCGAAGTAGTGGCGGCGGTCGGCCTTGATGTTGGCCTCCAGGTCCGCCATAGCCGCCCGCGGACGCCCCAGCATCAGCAGGAGCCTCCCGCGCCATTCGTAAGAATAGAGGAAGGCCGGATCGGCGGCGATGGCGCGTCCCAAGGCCGCGAGGGCCTCCCGGTATCGCGCGTTGACCCGATACGCCTCGCCCAGCCAGGCCAGTATGCCGGCTTGCGGGCTGCGCCGGGCCGCTTCCTCCATCGCCCGCAGGCCCGCGGCGCGCTTGCCGCTCGTGGCCAACGCCCGGCCCCGCAGGGCCCAGTACCAGCCTTCCCGGCCCCAGGCGCCGCGCAGGCCCGCGATGAGGGGCCACGCCTGGGCGGCGCGGCCTTGATCGGTCAGCATGTCGGCGAGCTCGATCTTGGCCCAGTCGTTCTCGGGCTCAAGCCGCAACGACTCCTTAAGATCGCGGGCCGAGCTCTCAAAGTCTTCGAGATCATTTAGGAGCTCGGCCCGCAAGCGCAGGGCGCGCGCGTCGCGCGGACGCTCGGAGAGATACGCCGACAGGTCGCCAAGGGCAAGGTCGAGGCCCTCGTTGGCGTGCGCGCGGCGGCCGGCGGCGAGCCGCGCCGCGCCCCGAATCAGGCGCGACGCCACCAGACTTGGCCGCAGCCGCAGGGCCCGTCCGGCTAGGGATTCGGCCGCCGCGTTCTCACCGGCCGCCAGTTCCCCGGCCGCCGATAGGCACCAGAGCTCCGCGCTCCCGCGCCGCCGAGCCTCGTCCCGCCAGGCTCGGCGCGTCGACGCGGGGGGAGGCGTTCCCCGCGGCGCCTGCGCGTACATCAGATCATGAGAGGGATGGCTCCGCCACACCGCGTCCAGGCCCAGGCGCTCGCCCCCGGTCATGAGTTCGCAGGCGCCGTCGAAGTCGCCGGCGCGGACGCGCGCCAAGACAGCGGCGGTCGCACCCTCCCTCCGGACTCCTCCAGCCCGCAACCTATCCCGCGCCTCGAGCGCCTCGGTGAACCGAGAATCAAGGCGCAGGGCGGCATCGAGCTCTTCCAAAGCCGCGGCGGACCGGCCGAGCGATTCCAGCGCGCGGGCCTTCCAGTACCGCGGCAGAGCCCAATCCGGTTCCCGTGAGAGCGCGGCGTCCAAATCCCGCAGCGCCTCTCGGGGCCGACCCGCCATCAGCCGCAACCGGCCTCTTGAAACGCGGGCACGCGCGTAAGAGCCGTCCACGCGCACGGCCCGGTCCAGGGAGGCCAAGGCCTCAGTCCGCGCGCCGGAATATTCGAGGGCTTCCCCCAGCCAGGCGTGCGCCCAGGGATGAGGTTTTGCCCCGGAGACCGCGCGCCGCAGCAGGGGGAGCGCGGACCCCGCGTGACCTTGCGAAAGCTCCCATTCGCCGCGCCACGCAAGCAAACGGACCTCCCTGTCCGCCTCGGGGAGCGCCCCCCAACCCCCGTCCGCCGGGATGTTCCCCTCGAAGAGGTTGCGCCAGCCGTAGCGCGCGGCCCTGCGGGCCGCCCGCTCGAGCCAGGTCGCAGCGCCCGCGAGGTCGCCAAGCGCCAGACGGCAGCGCGCCGCCTCCAAGGCCGGGACCTCGTAGTTGGGCCCCAGAGCGTGGGCTAACACTGCGTCCTTGAAGCCCTCCTCACCCCGTCCCAAGACCCGCAGGGCTCCCGCGCGCGCGGCGAGCGCGACCGCATGGCGAGGGTCTTGCCGCAGCGCGGCCCGCGCGTCTGCGAGCGCCCCGCGCGGCGCGCCGAGCCGCCGCCGGGCCTCAGCGCGCCAGGCCAGGAGATACGCTTCGGAGGGCCGAGCGCGGACCGCCCAGTTGAGATGCGCGAGGCCTTGCCGTCCGCGACCCCCCATCACCTGGAGCTTGCCCACGAAGGCGCGGACGGCCCAGCAACCCGGGTCATCGCGGAAACCACGGTTGAGCGCCCCGAGCCGCCGTTGCGGCTCGGACTGAGGGATGAATCGTTTCTCAACAGGAAGGTCGAAGATCCAGCCGCATTCCGCGTCCCGGTCGAAGGCGCGCGTGACGTCGGCCACGGCCAGACGCGGGCGCCCCAAGGCCTGCTTGACGCGGGCCCGCAGAAGGAAGGCCCACCCGCCGCCGCCCGAGGCGACGGCCCGCGACGCCCACCGCAGGGCCTCTCTAGGCCGACCCGCGGCCAGGAGCTCGGAGGCGCGCAGCCCCGCGCCCCAAGAATCGCCGGAGCCGGGGCCTCTCATCGAAGAGGCTTCATTTCCGCGGTGCCATAACGCCGGGCGTAGGCGCTCTCAAAACCCAGGCAGCGCTCCCCGACGCCGCAGCGTGAGCACGCCTCGGTCCGCACCCGCCCGCGGCTCTCCTGGCGCAGCGCCGCGCCCGACGCGGCGGCCGGGTCGAGAAGCAGGCTTTCGGGCTCCGCCTCCCAATTGCGCAGGAGCGCCAGCTCTTGGGGAAGGGCGCAGGGAGGCATGTTGTAGGCGTGGACCTTCCCCTCGGCTCCCGACCGTCGCGCCGCCGAGAGCGCCCGCCGCATGGGACCTGCCGCCTCCGATAAGCGCAAGCCCAACGTGTCGGCATGCTCGGCCATGAGCCCGTCGTAATGCGGGAAGTAGAGCTGGATCTCCGCCAAACCCGGGGTCCCCACGAAGCGCTCCACAAAGGCTGCGGCGGCGGCCGCGTTCTCTCGCGTCAAAACATAGTTGAGCACCAACGGCACCCCGCGCCGCTGCAACTGCCCCATGGCGGCTAGGACCTTCTCGAATGCCCCGGGGACGCGGACCATACGGTCGTGAAGGGCCGCGTCGGGACCGTGGACCGAGACGCATGCGAAGTTGAGGCCGGCGTCGACGAGCTCGTCGGCGTAGGACGCATCGGCCAGGCGCAGCCCGTTGGTGATGATGCCGATATGGGCGTAGCGGGCCCGCCGCGCCAAGCGCAGGAGGCGCGGCAGTTCTTTGAGCAGCGTGACCTCCCCTCCCGAAAAAGTCACTCCCTCGAAATCCGCGCCCCGGCCCTTGACAAGCTCGGCGGCGAGGCGCTCGAAAGGGAGCTTCCAGCCGATGAGCTCCGGAGTCAGGGGCGGGTTGAAGCAGAAAGGACACTTGGCCTGGCAGGCATAATTAAGGAAGACGTCGAGCACCCGAGTTCCGGGGGCCAGACGCCGGCCGAGAAGCTCCTGGGCCCGCGCGTAGTTCGGATCCAGCTCGAGCGCCCTCTCTAAATGCCGCCGGCCCTGCAAGGTCCGTCCTTGGCGCAGTCGGGCCTCGCCCAAGCCGCACAGCCATGGCGCCTCGGCTCCGTTGCGGCCAAGCGCGGCGGCCAGGTCTCGCGCCGCTCCCGCCGGGTCGCCCGCCTTCAGCCGCAGCAGACCCGTCGCGGCCCGGTACGTCGGCCCGGGGCACGCGCGGGCCAGGGGCTCAAGGGCGGCGATCGCTTCCGACATCCCGCCGGCGGCGGCGCGGGCCTCGGCCCGAATGTAGCCAAGGAAAGATGGCTCACCGGGAGTCTCGGCGCCGAGCACCCCCTCGGCCGCCGCGACTCTGCCGCGGCGCAACTCCCACCAGGCCGCCCAAGCCTTGGTATGAAATCCTCCGGGCCGCGGCGGCAGGCTCCAGAACCGTTCCCAGGTGAACTTGGGCGTACCCTCGAAGGCCCGCGCCAATGACTCCGCGGCCTCCTCCCAACGGTCCTGATCCCCGCGCAGGCGCGCGAGCTCGGCGTGGGCGACTTCATAGCACGGCATCAATTCCAGGGCCCGGGATAATTCGGCCTCGGCCTCCTGATGGCGTCCCGCGCCGCGCAGCGCCGCGCCCAGCCACGCCCGGCAGGGAGCGAAATCCGGCGCCAACCGCGCGGCGAGAATCAGCTCCTCCAAACCACGGGGGTCGCCGCGCTCGTGCCAGACCCTCCCGCGCAGGGCCCTGATCCAACCGCTCTGGGGGCTGAGTGCGGCGGCGCGTTCATAGCACTCCCGGGCTTCCTCGGGGCATCCCGATTCCTCGGCGGCCTTGCCCCGCCATGCCCACAAGCGGCCGTCGCGGGGTTTGCGCGCGCACCGCCGCCGCAGCGGGGCGAGGTCGTCTCGGCAGGCGGCGCCCCAGGCCAACTCGGGCCGCGCGACGCGGGCCGTCACAGCGCCCCCTCCCGCCGAGCGCGGCGTTGGGCCTGGGCAAGCCCATTGCGGGCGGCGGCGCTGCGCGCGTCGCAGATGAGCGCGGTCTGATAATCGGCGGCCGCCAAGTCCCAACGCCGGGCGCGCATGTGAAGGTCCGCCCGTCCCAGGTAGCCCTCTAGGAAGGCGGGGGTCGGGCCGTTAAGGCCGCGGCGGTACTCCTCCATGGCCTCCCGGCCGCGGCCGAGGGAGGCCAACACCTGCGCCCGCCAACACCGCGCCTGGCGGTCCCGCGCGTCGAGCTTGGCGGCAAGGCCCAGTTCCGCCTCAGCCGCCCAGCCGCGCCCGAGCCGACCGAGCACCCACCCGCGCCAGCGCCGCCCCGCGGCCGAAGCTTTCGGGTCGCGCCCCTCCGCCAGGCGCACGCCGCTCGTCAAATCCCCCAGCGCCCCAGCCCAGCGGCCCGCGAGCGCATGCCAGCGCCCCCGCAGCAGCCGGGCCCATGGATCGCGCGGCCGGCGCGCGAGCGCGGCCTCGATGTCTTGGCGCAGCGCCCCCTGGCGGTCCGGGCCGGTCGCGATCCAGAATCCCCCGGGATCCATGGGAAACACCCGGTCGAGATCCTCCCAGGCGCCCTTGGAAAGTCCCAGCTCCAAGCGGGCCTGAGCCCGCCAGGCGAAGGCCATCTGGTGCGAAGGGTCCAGAAGGCAGGCCCGGGATAGGTCGCCAAGCGCCGGTCGGGGTTCTCCCCGCGCCAGCCGCAGGCGACCGCGCAGCTCCCAGCTGAAGGCGTAGCCCGGGTCCCGGCGGATCGCTTCTGAACAATCGGCGAGGGCTTCGCCGTGGCGCCCCACGCGGCGCAGCACCTCGGCTCTCCAAGAATAGAGGGCGCCGCACGCGGGACGCCGCGCGATGGCGGCGCCTAAGTCCCGCAAGGCACCCTCCGGCTTGCCGCACATGCCGCGCAGACGGCCCCGCTGGGCCAGCGCCCACCACGCGCCGGGACGAGCCGCGAGGACCTTGGCCATCTCGCGGCAGGCGCCCGCGTAATCGTAGAGATCCCCGAGCACCTCGGCGCGTCCGATGCGCGCGCGCAAATCCATCGGATCGGCCCTCAGTATTTTGCCGAGGTCGGCCAGCCCGCCGGCGTTGTCCTCGAACTCAAACCGGATTTGGGCCCGGAGGAGCAGGGCCTCGCGCGTGGGGCCGCAAGCCCCGACGGCGGCATCGGCCGCCGCGAGAGCCTGCGGGAGCCACCGCCGCGATCGCTCCCGGTCGCCGCGCAGCCAGTACGCCGCGGCCTTAAGCAACCGGGCCCGGGGCAGGACTTGGGCGCCGGCGAGGTGCTTGAGGGCCAGGGCGTAACGTCCGGCGCAAAGGGCCGCGTAGCCCAGAAGCCACTCACGGCGGGGACCCGGAGCGACCTTCCCCAAGGCCGAGCGCACGCGGCGGTGGGACCCGGGCGCCAAGACGTGGCGACGGACCCGGCAGCCGATGAGGTCCTGTTCCCCGACGAAATCATAGAGTTCGGTCAGACGGCTCGGCCAGAGTCCCCGCGCAAAGGGAGCCCGGCGCGCAAGCTCCCGCCTTTCGGGCGATCCCATCCCGCGGCTCACGCCGGCTCCCCCCAACTCTCCAGGCCGGCGGGGTGGGCGCCGCCGAGCCGTTCAAAGAGGAGATCGAGAATCGCCATGTGCAGGGAACACCCGAGGCTTGAGGGCGTCTGCCCCCACGGCGTTCCCTGCTGTTGGAGATGGCGCGACGCCCCCACCGCGCAACGGGGTCCGTAGACGCATTGCTGGCAGAGAGGCTGGGTCTCGGCCAGAGCCTGGGAGAGGCAGGCGAGCACCGCGGAGTTCTTGCGCAGATCCGCGAACCGCGACACCCCGACCTCCCCCACGCAGAGGCTCTTAGCCACCCGGCCGCCGGCGAGAGCGGCCCGCTCGCTCGACAGAATCCGCCCGTCGGGCGCGTAGGCGAGTTCGGCGATGATATCCAAACCGGGGATCTCCCAGCGCCGGCCGCCGAGCAGGGCCGCGGCGCGCTCCTCGCGCAACCCGCCCTCCGGCAAGGCCAACATGGCCTCCAGAGCGTCCCGCCAAAATTGCATGAATGCCGCCAGGCCCCTTATCGTGAGGGGCTCGGGGGGCTCAAGAAGCACGGAGCGCACCCCCGCGGCCGCGAGTTCCCGGACCCAGCCGCCGGGGTCGGCGGCCCCCCGACCGACCGACAGAATGACCCGCGCTGCCTGCCGGGAAGGCAGGCGCTTGGGCGGCGCGTCGGCCGACAGAGCCAGCCGCAGGTCCACGCCGCGCGACTCCAGATAACCGGCCTGGCTGGGGGACGGGATCTGCTCGCAGCGCACGGTCAGGCGGGCCGGCCGCTTGGACCATTCCGCGCGCCTCTGCACGTATTCCACCGCCAGCCAGACCGTGGGCCAGGCGGAGCCTAAGTCCGGCGCGACGATCTCAAAGGACAGCCGCGGGGAGGAGGCGCCGGAGGCGAAGTCCACGGCCTCGCGCGCAGTCTCGGGCTCCATGACGGAGCCGTCCTCCGCGGCCACGAGAATATGCGTGGACGGCCCGGTCCAGGCCAAGAGGCTCGCTTTGGCCAGCCTCGCCCCGGCCGACGCGGGATCAAATCCATCGGGCGCGGCCCCCCGGCCCAAGACCCACTCCCGATAGGTCTTTTCGTCCCAGAGCGCCCAAGCCCCCGAGTGATCCCCCATGAGCACCCGGCCCCCTAGGCGGCGGAAGAGATGTCCCCCGGCCGCGGGCGCCGGGCGCGGCAGGGGCGGCTCCAGCAGCGTCAGTCGGGACATGGTGGCCCGCGTCGGGCGCTTTCCATCAGCCGCCGGGTCTCTTCCTGCCGGTCGGCGCGAACCTGGGGTTCAAGCTGTTCCAGCGGATCCGGAGTCCCCTGCAGCAAACCGCGGTCGAGGGCACGCGCGAGCAGGGCGCCGGAGAGGTCCCGGTTGAAGCGCACCACCTTCTGCCGGTAGAGGTGGCTGAGGGTCTCGTTGAGGAATTCCCCGCCCGCGGCCGTCTGAGACCGCGAACGCAGCTCCACGCGCCAGTTCCGTCCCTCCTCGTTGAGGCTCATCTCGGCCCTGCCCTCCAGCGCCGCGGCCGCGGCCCGCAGGCTCTCCAGGGGATAGACCCCCTTGTCCAAGAGCAGCCGCTCGCGACGAGCCGGGGCCGTCATGATTTCGAACCCCGCAATTGATCCCAGGGAGTCCGGATCGCGAGCGCATCCTCGACCGGACCTTCGGCCAGGAGGCATTCCAGGCGCTCGCGGTCAGCGGGGTCCAGCGTTGGAGTCCCCGCCGCTCCATCGTCCCGGGGGGCCTGGCCCGCCAGAGCCAGGGCCGCGGCCCGCGCCGGGAGCCCGGCGCGAGCCAAGTTCCAGCGCAGCCGCTGATTGGCGTACTCGCGGGCGAATGAATCGGCCAGGCCAAGCGCGGGGAAACCGGATTTGGGTGTCAGAACCGCTGCCCACGAGCGGCCCTTCCGGGAGAGTTGAACGTAGGCGCGCTCGGTCAGAGCGTAAGCCGCGCCCAGGAAGGGGAGCGGGGCGGCATGGTGGACGGCGACCCGGACCGCGGTCCGATCTCTACGCGGGGACGGCATCGAGGGACTCGAAGGGGTGGTAGCGGTCCCCGCTGAACCGCGCGGGGCGCGGCGCGACGATCGGCGCGATATCGGAAGCCCCCATGTGCTTGAGGTAGCTCCGGTGCACCCCCACGCATTGCCGGCGGTAGCGGCAGCTGGTCCGGCAACCGTCGAGGAAGGTGACCTTGAAATCGGCGAGCGTGTTCCAGACATGGGGCCAGAGGCGGGTCGGCACGGTGCAGAGCGCCCAGTGATAAAGTCTGAATTCTTTGAAGGCCTGCAGGGTCTCCCAGTTCCGGTCGATGGCCGCCGCGGCCTCCGACATCGGCATCCCCAGCGCCCCCCGATAGTGTTCCGCGAAGCCCTCGATTTCCTCAAAGAGAAATACGACCCGGTCCACCCAGGAGAATTCCCGCGCCAGCAAGTCCAGGAGACCGTCGAGCACCCGGCATTGCACGCGGGTCACGATGATGCGGATCTCGATCCGCTGCCCCGGCAGGCGGTGCCGCTCAAGGTGGCGCAGGCCCGCGGTGGTCTGGGCGAAGCTGCCGGGAGTCCGCGATATGCCCTCGTGGGCCTTGGCTTCTCCCCCGAACATGGGCACGGCGATCTCGAAGGGGTGCCCCGCGATCCCGCAGGTCCGGCGGGCGAAATCAGGATAGGCGAACATCCGGCCGTTGCTGAGCAAACGGATCAGCGTCGTTGGGAACTCGGTGCGGATCATGGCCAGCACCCGCAGGAATTCCGGATGCAGGGTCGGCTCGCCCCCCGTCAGGTTGAAGTAGTCGCGGACCTCGTCGAATTTCACGAAGGTCCGCAGGCCCTGCTTGTACTCGGCGAGCTTGCGCTGGAGCTTGTCGAAGGAGTACTGCTCGGTGGTGTTCCGGTAGCCCTCCACGGGATTGGAGCAGAACACGCAGGCGATGTTGCATTGCGGCCAGAGCGGGAAATCAGGCATGGTTCCCGGCCTCCAGCTCGAAAACGCTGGGGATATGCGGCGCCTGGGCCACGGGCGAAAGCTCCCGGTCTCCGTAGTGGCGGATGTATTCCTTCCACAGGCCCTCGCAGCGGTCGTAAATCGCGCAGCCCTCGCACGCCGAAGTCTTGGCCCGCCCCGCGGCCATGCGCGAGGGTCCCACGTCGTCGTTCTTGAAATCCGGAGCCCAATGCCTCGTGCGGAAGAGCTCGACCTCGCGGATCTCGCTGACCTGATCGAGGTAGTCGGTGAAATGGCAGAGCGGGACGTAGCGCACGCACCAGTTGCGCGTGCCCCAGGCGCGGCCCACGTCGAGGGCCTCGCGCATGTAGGGAGCGGCATCCGCGATCTTGGGGACGAGGCCCTTGAAATTGGTGTAAGCCCCGCCGTAGGTGGGGTCGACGAAGATGAATTCGACGTGGTGAATGTCGAGCTTGGCGAAAAGCCGGCCGATGTCGGGCAATCGGCGCATGTTCTGCTTGACCACGGTGCAGTTGGCGAAAACCCGCTTGAAACCCAGGGCGCGGACGTTCTCGATGCCGCGCAGGAGCTCGTCGAAGGCCCCCGGGGCGTAGGTCAGCTCGTCATGGAGCTTGGCGTCGTGCCCGTGGATCGAGAAGATCAGGTCGGTCACCCCGGCCGCCACGGTCCGCCGCGCGAACTCGGGATAGGAGAGCATGCGCCCGTTGGTCACGACCACGATGTCCCGGAAGCCGAGGCCTTTGGCCTTGGCGACTATCGGGAGAAAATCCCCCCGGACCGTCGTCTCTCCCCCGATCAGCTCGAGGTATTCGACCCCCTGGCCCCGGGCCTGAACCATCTCGGAGATGATCTGGCGGGTGGACTTGTCGGGAAGGTCGCGTTTGTTCAAGTCGATGCAGAAGTGGCAGCGGCTGTTGCAGGAAAACCCGGTGAACAAGACCAGCTTCTGAATCCGGCCGGGACGCGACGCCCCCACGGTCGCGGGCGTCATCCCGGGAACCAAAGCGCCGGCCTGCGCGGGGTCGCTCATCGCGCCGCGGCCTCCGCGGGGACCTTCTTGAGCGACCAGACGTAGCGCCCCTTGAGGAATTGCCGCTCGATGAGCCCCATCTTGATGAGGGTCTCGGCGGCGTTGATCACCGCGTTCTCGTCCTTGCAATCCTTGCAGAGGGGGATGTCCTCGGCGATGGCCAGAAATTGCCTGGTCGTGAGCGGGCTCTTGCGGCCCAGGACTTCAAGAACGCACTGCTCGTTGTCGCTCAACACGCCGCCGCGGCCCTCGTGGCTTTCCCTCTGCAGGTGGGCGTCGTAGCGCTCCGGGACGCTCAGGATGGGCTGAATCTCCGAAGTCCCGAAGTAGCGCGAGTAGGACTTGTCGAAGCCGATGCAGCGGTCGTTGTAGACGCAGCGCCCGCAGTCCTCGGTCTTGATGGTGTGGAGCTGCGCGGTCTGGTCCAAGTCGCGCATCTCTCCCCGAGGGTTGACGACCATGGTGTTGAAGGCCGACCAGCCGAGCATCTGCTGTTCATAGCCCGGAAGGACGCAGGGGGTGAAGTGCAGAAGCAGCGGCGGCTTGGGGAAATTGATCTTGGTGAAGACCTCGTAGGCCTTGCGGATGTAGGGCGCCATGTCGCGCAGGCGCGCCCCCATCTGGGGGACGTTCTTGGTCATATTGCCCTCATAGAGCGGGGCGATGATGACGAAGTTCGAGAGCTGGAGCTTGAGCAGGAAGAGCTCGTAGAACTCGACGAGGTGGCGGTAGTTCCATTCGTTGAGCACGATGTTGACGCCGATGCCGACCCGCAGTTTCTTAAGGTTCTCTATCGACTTGAGGCATTTGTCGAAGGCGCCCGGAACCTCGACGAGCTTGTCATGAAGCTCCGCGGTGTGGCCGTGGATGGAGTACTTGACGAAGGTCAGGCCCGCGTCGGCCAGGGTCTTGACGTAGTCGAAATCCGCGATGCGCACGCCGTTGGTTTGAATCCGGACATAGGTGTAGCCCATCTTGCGGGCCAGGGCGATGAGCTTGGGAAGCTCGGGCCGGATCGTGGGCTCGCCCCCGGTAAATCCCAACCGGCGGTAGCCGTTTTTGTAGGAGATATACATCTTCTCCACCGCGGTCTCGAAGGCCATCCGCTCATTGGGCTCCTTGCGCCAGTCGAAGTCCTGGGAGCAGAAGAGGCACTTGGCGTTGCAGGCGTAGTTGAGGAGAATGTCGAAGCACTTGGGCTCGTCGAAGGCGTCGCGGTCGACGCGCGGGGAGTCTTCGCCGGTCCCCTCCGGGAGCGGAGAAAGACCGCCAATCGCGGACGTCATGGGCAGGCCTCCTTCAAATACGCCCCCACCGCGTCGACGTAGAGATCGACCTCCTCGGCCGTGTTGTAGGCGAAGAAAGAGGCGCGTACCGTGGCCGCAATTTTGAGGCTCCGGTGCAGGAGGTGGGCGCAGTGCTCGCCCGCGCGCACGGCGATGAAGCGGCCGTCGAGCTCGTGATTGAGGAAGAGGTTGAAGTCGGCGACCGAAAATTCCGGATGGACGGGCACGAAGGAAACCAGCGAGCCTTCCGCCAGGCGTTCCGGCCGGCCGAGGACCCGCACCTGGGAATACCGGGAAAGCCCATCGGCCGCCCGGCGGACCAAACCCGCCAGGTGGGCGCGCACGAGGGTCTCGGGAAGCTCCCGCGAGTAGCGGATCGCCTCGGCCAGGCCCACGGCTCCGGCGAAGTTGCCCACGCCCCCCTCCAAGCGTTGCGGGGCGTCGAGGAAGCTCACTTCAGGGAGGCCGCTCCCGCCCCACGCCACGGCGCGCACCGTGCCGCCGCCGACGCGCACGGGCCCCAGAGAGTTGAGGAGGCGCTCCTTGCCGTAGAGCGCGCCGATGCCGAAGGGCGCGCCGAGTTTGTGTCCCGAGAAGGCGGCGAAATCGACGTCTCGGGCCGCGACGTCCTCCCGGTGCGTGGGCAGGTACTGGGCCATATCCGCGAGCACGCGCGCCCCCTTGGAATGGGCCAAGCGCACGATCGCATCCAGCGGCTGCACCCCGCCGTAAACGTTGGAAGCTCGCGTCACCGCCACGAGCGCGGTGCGCGTCGTGACGAGCGCCTCGAGACGGTCGAGGTCCACCCGGCCGTCCCGGCTCGGGCAGATCTTGAGTTCGACGCCGCCCCGTTGCGCCTCGTCGTAGAAGGGCAAGAAAACCGAGTTGTGCTCAAGGTCGGAAATCACCACCTCGCGGCGCTCCGGCGGGTACGGGAAGCCGCGGGCCACCCAATTGACGGCCTCGGTCGTGCCGGAGGTCCAGGCGATCGCGTTGGGGGAATCCGCGCCGAGATGGCCCGCCACTTCCGCGCGCGCCTCCTGCAGGGCTTCTTCGGCCGCCTGGGAAGCCAGATGAGTCGAGCGCTTCCCCCCGCAGCCTCCCAGCCTAAGAGAAAACTCATGGGCCTTGTCCGCGGCGCGCTTGAGCTTGAGGGCCGTGCAGGCGCTGTCCAAATAGACCATCCGCCGCCCCTCGAAGGTCTCGTCCAGGGCGGGAAACTCCGCCCGGACCCGCGCCACGTCCAATGACGGCTCAGAAACGGTTTTCACTAGAGGGCTCCATAGATCTCGACGTAGTCGCGGCGCGGGCCGGGGCAGACCGGGCGCATGGCGCAGCCGTCGCAGTCGGCGATCTGCTGCTTCTCGGAGAGGTGCACCCCGGGCTTGCTCTCCCGCATCTTGCGGTAATCGGCGTGGTGCTCCCGGTAATCCATGACGAAACAAACCGGGATATGGTCGACGTCGAAGCGGATGCCCAGTTCAGAGCAGGCGCGCATGGCGGCGTTGAGATGCGGGGCGGCGTCGCGAAAGCGCGGCATGACGCCGTTGTTTCCCTTGGCCCGGCCCATCCCCTTGCAGTAGCTGAACTGTATCCAGGAGACGCCGGGAAGCTCCCGGTGGGCGAAGCGCACGAACTCCTCGGCGTGGGGGTAGTTCTGCTGGTGCACGATATAGGTCAGCCGGACCTCGGCGCCCAGGCCGACCAGGTGGCGGACCCCCTTGATCCGCCAGTCGAAGGCCCGCGGCGTCTCGGTCACCTCCATGTCCAACTCGGGGGTATGGGCGGAGAAGTTGATGTTGAAAAAATTGATGAGCTTGATGATCATCGCGAGGCGGCGCGGATCGTAACGGGTGACCATCACCCCGTTGGTCTGGAATTCGATGATCTTGTCCTTCTGGCGGCAGTGGGCCAGAATCTTGAGCAGCTCCGCCGGGTCCTTGATCATGGGGTCGCCCCCTGAAATCTGGACATGGCCGGTCTTGTCCCGGTCGATCTGGTCGAGGAGGTAGGCCAGCTCGAAAGTCCCGGTCCGGCCCTCCGCGGAGCAGAACACGCACTTGATGTTGCAAACCCCGTTGATCGGCAAGTGAAGGGCCATAGGCGCCGGATGTTCGTTTAGTGCTCAGGCAGTCCGCTCATACCAAACCGAACACCTGGCACCTAAGATACCAAATTGAGGCGCCACCGGGACCGGTCAGAAGGAGCACCCGCCCGCCGGACAAGCGCAGCAGAGAAAGTCGACGGGCGGGTTCTGTGTAGTTGGACGGTACCCGAGGTGGACGCGATTGGCGTAGAGCCCGGAGGCGCTCGTGGCGTAATTGCCCGCGGGGCAGGTGATGCCGCCGCCGGTCGCGCCGACCACGACGCAGGAACCCTGGCCCTGGCCGACCTTCAGGATTCCGCCGGCCGAGCCGATGGCCCCGACCTGGAGCATCGCCTCCGGGGCCGGAGCCCCCACGCCGACGTATCCCACGCGGGCGCTCCCCCCCAAAATATTGATTCGGTCCGCGCCGCCGGTCCGAAAAGCCATGTCCCGGTAGACGCCGCCGTTGCCGGTCCCCAGGACCTCCATGGCGGCGTCCCCCGCCAAATGGCCCATTCTCAAATCTTGAATGGCGGTGAAAGCATCCGTCGGGTTCCCGAACCCGAGGGCGCGGAACATGCCGCCGTCCGTGGCGGAAACCCCCCCGCCCGCCACCACGTGCACCCGGCTGCCCGGAGCCGTGGTCCCAACCCCGAGGTTGCCCTGGGTGGCGGTCATCACCGTCTTATTCGTGGTCAGCATCTGCTGGTACATGCCGGTGGCCGCGGGAAAGTAGGTCGTGAGGGAGACGGACTCGGGGTTGATCTCCGTGGCCAAGGCCAGGAGCGCCGCCGCGAGAAGGGGCCGCCAAATCGCCGTCGGGCTGGCGCGCTTCATATCGTGCTCAGAAGCTGCAGCCCCCGGCCGGGCAGAGGCAGCACAGGAAATCTACCGCCATTTGGCTGTTCGTGGGCCGGTATCCCAACTGCCAGCGGTTGGCATAGACCCCGGTCATGGAGGTGGCGTAAAAGCCGCCGCCGCAGGAAACGCCGGTGGTCGACTGCGTGGGCGTGCACGAGCCTGCCATCTGGCCGAGTTTGACGATCCCGCCGGCGCTGCCGAGGGTCCCGACTTGGAGTTGAGCCGTGGGGTTGCTTACGCCGATCCCGACGAATCCCACCGTCGCCGGGGGCGCGCTACAAGCCGCGCCGGAGCCGCCCCCCATGACCCTCATCCGCTCCGCCCCTCCCAAGGTGAAGGTCAAGTTCCGGCAGGCTCCCGACCCGGCGGCAGCCACCTCGATTTGTCCGACGGTTCCGGTGTGGTGCATCTGGAGAAATTCCGTGTTCGCGGCGGCGGGATCGCCGACGCCGTAGGCCCGGAAAGCGCTGGTGCTGCCGGTGACGGAAATGCCGCCCCCTCCGAGGACGTGCAGCTTGCTGCCCGGAGCCGTGGTGCCGACCCCCACGTTGCCGCCGGTGGTGGCGAGGTAGGCGCTCTCGGTCGTGGTCATCTGGAAATAGACGCCCGAGGGCGAGGGGTAGTAGGTGGTCAGGGTGACGGACTCGGGGTTGATATCCGGGGCGTGCGCGGCCAAGAGCAGGGCCACCAAGCCCAGACGCACCCCTGTTGGCCCGATGCGTAACTCCACTCGGATCTCGGCCATAACCCCTCCGGAAAGCGGTTCTTATCGAAAGTATAACAGGGGAATCCGGTTATTTCAAGACCAATCCCAACCCGAGAATCTCGTCGGCCTTCCTCAATGCTTCCAGCTGGGAGCCGGGTGAAAGAGCGCCCGGCCGCAGCGCGTCCCACACGGTTTCGATGGCCGCCGGCAGGTCGAGGTCGCGGGACAGGGCGTCGCGCAGGCGCTTGAGGTAGCCGGCCAGACCCCGGGAATTCGCGGCCGGGGCGGCGCCGACGGCCAGCCGCGCGGCGATGGCCCGCAGCCTGGAAAGCTCCGAGACGGCGGCGGCCAGGCCCCCGGGTTCGAGGACCAGCGGCCGGCGGTAGTGGGTCTTGAGGCAGGCGTAGCGCAGCTCGACGTCGCCTGCCGCGGCCGCGGCGGCGAGACGGGGCTCCAGCGCGCGGTGCACGCTGACGGGACCCGGCCGCAGCCAGAGCTTGGCCCCCGCGGCCGGCAAGCGGCCGCCCCAGAAGAGCTCGATGGGACCCGCCACGGGCTCCACCGCTTGGTTGACCGTCAGGCCCAGATGCACCATGGAATCCAGCAGTCCGGACACGAGCACGCCGGAGCGCCACGCGGCCGCCGCGCCCTGCTCGGCATCGCCGCCGCGATCCCAAAGGAAGTCGACCTGCGGCGGCAGGGAAGCGCGCAGGGGTTCCATCCGCCCCCGACCCGCATCGAAGAATTCCAGGCCCATACCGGGGGTATTCTACCAAGACTTGGGGACCGATCCGCGCGGCGTCAGCAGGTGGAAGGCGAATTCATCGGAGCCGATCCGCCGCGCCGCCAGGAGCGAGAAATCGTAGCGCCGGCGCAGTTGGGCCACGAGCGCGGCGTAGGCCTCCCGGTGCTGGGAGCGCCAGAAGTCCTGGAACAAAATGAGATTCGGGGTGCGGCCCTGGGAGGCCAGGGCGGCAGCGAAGGCCGCCTGCGACTCCAGCAGGTAGCGGGCGCTGACCGCGGGCCTGCCCAAGCCTACGATCACGGCGGCCGGAGCGAAGGTCACGACGTAAGGACCCGGCGGCAGGCGCGGCCCGGCTTCCATCAAAAAAGCGTGGCGCTCCAGCTCGTCCGAACGCGTTTCTCCCAAGTTCTTGTAATCGGAAACCGACAAGATCAGCAGGGTCAAGACCAGCGCCGGGGCGGACCACGGGCTTCGAAGGCGCTGTTGAAGGCCGAGCCCCCCCGCCCCCGCGAGGATCAGGAGCGGGGCGTAGAGAACCAGGGCATAGCGGTCGGCGCGAAACACCGCGAAGCGTCCGGTCGATAGCGCGCTGTAACAGGCGAGCAGGGCCAGCGCCAGGCCGCCCAGTATGCGCGTCCAGCCTTCTCCCTGCCGGGACAGGCCGATCGCGCCCAGCGCGGCCAAGGCCGCGGTCAGGCCGCGCCAAGACAATGGGTCGGCCAGGTAGCCCAGGTTGGCGGGAAGGTTTGCCGCCAGGTTTGCGAGATAGCCCCGGGGCGCCTGGTCCCATTGCGGCACCGCGATGAAGCGGTTCTGGAGGACGACCAGGGCGGCCGGAGCCGCCAGCGCCGCCAGCGCGGCACCCGCCGCCGCCACGCCCGGCGTCAGGCGGGGCAGAAGCCCGCGCCCGCGCAGCAGCCATAGCAGCAGCGGCGCCACCACGATCCCCTCGGGCCGGCAGTGCGCCGCGACGTTGGCCGCCGCCAGAGTCCCCGCGAGAGCCGCGCCGTCCCGGCGCCGGATGAGGACCGAGAGCCCCAGCAGGGTCGCCGCGAGCCAGAAGAAGGCGTGCGTGGAGATGTCGCAGGAAGCGGAGTAGCGCAGGGGGAGGGGGAGAAAGGCGGCCAGACCCGCGCTCCACAGGCCGGCGCGGCCATCGCGCCCGATATGGGAGGAAGCCAAGAAGATCATCAATATCCCCGCGGTCCCCAGCCAGGCGTTGAAGGCGAAGGCCGCCGGAACCGAGACTCCCGTGATCTTGAAAAGAAGCGCGAGCATGGTGTGAAACGCCGCGGGCCAGATCGGCGCGTGGTAGACATCGAAGTCGCCGGCCCCGCCCACGACCGACAGGCCAAAAACCCCCCGTTCGGCCAGGAGCCGCGCGATGTCGAGATGCTGCAGCTCATCCGTGAGGTTCTGGTGGTTGAGCGGGAGGGCCCACAGGCGGAGCGCCAGACCGGCAGCGAGGAGGACTCCCAGGCCGGTCCATTGCCGCCGGGTCGCCAGACGCGCCAAGCCGCCCGCGGCCGCGCGGCCGCCGGCCACGAGCGCCGCCGCGACCGCGGCCAGGGAGGCCAGCATCAGCCAGGGGTAGGCGTAAATCAGGACCGCGGCGGTGGCCTGCCTCATGCGTTAGGCGGGGGGCCGTCGCCGCCGGCGAAGGTAATGAAAAGCGTATTCGTGGCCTCCGATGCGCCGCGAGTGGATCCGGGTGGAGTCGTAGTCCCGGCCCAAATTCCGGCGCAGGGCCGAGGCGGGCCCACGCGGCTCGTAGCCGGGAACATCTTCGAACAGGATGAGGTCTTGACTGCGGCCTTGGGAGGAGAGGGCCGCGTCGAACCGCTCCCGGCTTTCCAGCAGGAAATACCCGCTGACCAGCGGCGGCCGCAAGACCGCGATCGCGTCAGGGGAGAAGGCGGCCACGTAGATTCCCGGCGGGAGGAAACGCTTGGCGTCGGTAAAAAGCCGGAGTCTTTCGCGAATCTCCGATAGGGCGGGCTCGCCGCGGCGAAAGTCCGCGCCGACCGCGGCCAGGAACAGGGCGGCGAGAATCCCGGCCGCGGGCGCGCGGGTTCCGGCCGCGAGCCGGCGGGCCCCGACACCGGCCAAAAGCAGCAGGGGCGCGAACGGGATGAGGGCGTAGCGCTCGGGGGCATAGGAGGTCGGATCGCGCGTCGAAAAGGCGCCGAAAACGCCGTAGACCGCCAGGAGTACGAGCAGCATGCCCCCGAGCAGCGCCCGCCAGGCCCGGGCCGGGGCGCCGCGGCCGACGACCGCGGCGACGCACGCCAGGAGGAGGGCCAGGTTCGGGGACGCCGGGTTGAGGAAATAGCTCAGGTTGTCCGGGAAATAGTTGAGGAAGTTGCCGGCGAGGGCGGCGGGCGCAGTGTCCCAACCCGGTTGGCCGTCCGCGTGGTTGTGGAGCGCCACGAGCGCCGCCGGCACCGCGGCCAAGGCCACGGCGGCTTGGCCGGCCCGGACCGCGGCTTGGCCGGCGAGCCGGTGATGTCCTCCCCAGGTCGCGGCCGCTAGGAGGGGCGCGAGCACGAGCAGCTCGCAGCGTCCATGGATCGCGTAATTGAGCGTGGCGAGGAAAAGCATCGACGTTCGCGCGCTAGGGCGGGCGCGGTACAGGGAGAGCGTCAACAAGGCCCCCACGACCCACAGGAAGGCGTTGATGCCGTACTCCGCGCAAGCCGAGAGGCGGACGTGGAGGGGCAGGATCGCAAGCAGCCCGGCGCTCGCCAAGCCGGCCACGGGATCGGAAAACATGTGGGTTGCCGCCAGGAACAAGATGAGGATGGCCAGGGTTCCCTGGGCGATGTTGAAACGGAACGCCGTCTCGGGCTCCGGGCCCCAGCCCAGTCGGACCAGGGCCATCAAGAGGTGATAGCCCGCGGGCCAGATCGGGGGGGAGTGGACGTCGAAATCCCCCTCTCCCCGGACCAGGGGGAAGCTGAAGACCCCCCGCTCCGCCAACGTGTTGGCGATGCGCAGGTGCTGGGGCTCGAAGGCGACGTTCCGGTAGAGGCGAGGGACCCCCCAGGCCCGCAGCCCCCCTCCCACGGCCAGGATTGCGGCCAGCGCCGCGGCGTGGCGAGCCCCGATCAGCCTGCGGCACTCCCGCACCAGCAACGGGGCCGCGGCGGCCAGCGCGGCCAGCCACCATAGGAGGGAGGCGGCGATGACCGGGGGGTAGGCGTAGACAATGGCGGCGTGGACCCAGGGCGGCACCCTGCCTTATAACAAATCGGGGTCAGGTCTTCACTCTTCGCGGATCCGCGAAGAGTGACGGCCGGACCCCATATTGCTAGAATAGCGCGATGCGTTATCCCGATTCTGCCGTCTTTTACCGGAACCTTCGGCGCGACTATCCGCGCATTGAGCGCGGGGAGGGCTGCTGGCTCATCGACGCCGCGGGGAAGCGCTACCTCGACGCCTGCTCGGGAGCTTTCGCGGCCAGCCTTGGCCACGGCGAGCCGGACCTGGCCCGCGCCCTTTCCGACCAGGCCGGAAAGGTCGCCTACGTCAACGGCACCGCCTTCACCACCGCGGCCGCCGAGGACCTCGCGGCGGAACTGGCGGGCTTGAATCCCCCGGGACTCGCTCACTCCTACTTCTTAGGGTCCGGGTCGGAAGCGGTCGAAGCCGCGCTCAAGC
>CAYJXJ010000001.1:0-16801 GCA_964374095.1 uncultured Elusimicrobia bacterium | reverse complement strand
CGCTCAAGCTCGCCCGCCAATTCTGGGTCGAGACCGGCAAGCCCGGAAAGCACAAGATCATCACCCAGACCCCGGGCTATCACGGCAACACCCTGCTCGCGCTCTCGGCGTCGGCGCGCGGCCGCTACCGCAAGCTCTTCGAGCCGTGGCTCGTCAAGGTCGCCATGGTCCCGGCGCCCTACGCCTACCGCTGCCCCTGCGAAGGCCGCGGCCTCGACTGCCCGGCCTGCTCGGGAAGCGCCCTCGAGGAGGCGATCCGGCGCGAAGGCCCCGATTCGGTCGCGGCCTTTCTGATCGAGCCCATCGGCGGATCTTCGACGGGCGCCTGCGTCCCGCGCCCCGACTACCACCGCCGGGTGCGGGAAATCTGCGACCGCCACCAAGTCCTTCTCATCGCCGATGAAATCCTCTGCGGCGCGGGGCGCACCGGCCGCTGGACGGGGTGCGATCACTTCGCGCTCGTGCCCGATATCCTGGTCCTGGGCAAGGGCTTGAGCGGCGGCTGCGTGCCGCTGTCGGCGGTGTGCGCCGCCCGGGCGGTCATCGACCCGATCGCGAGCGGCTCGGGCGCGCTCCAGCACGCCCAGACCTTCTCGCACCTGCCGACCCTGTGCGCGGCGGGCTTGGCCGCGGTGCGACTGATGAAATCGCGCGGCCTGATCGAACGCGCCGCCTCCATGGGCCGGGTCTTGGCCGAGAAATTGGCGCCGCTCAAGGATTTGCCGGCCGTGGGAGACGTCCGCGGCCTCGGCCTCCTTCACGGTGTTGAGTTCGTCGCGGACAAGCTCTCCAAGCGGCCCTTCCCCCGGGCCGCCCGCTTCGCCGAGACCTTGGTCGACGCGGCGCTGGCGGAGGGTCTCGTGCTCTGGCCCAACGTCGGCCACGCCGACGGCGAAAACGGCGACCTCGTGATGATCGCCCCCCCCTTCATCGTCACGGAAGCGGAACTCGACGCCCTGGCGGCCAAGTTCCGAGCCGCGCTGGACAAAACCTTAAAAGGCGTCCCACAGGACGCCGGCAATTACCGGAGGATGACATGACCACGACCGCCCCCGCCGCCCCCTTCAAGATCACCTACACCTCGACCTCGATCGATATGGGCGAGTTCCACCGGCGCTTCGATGCGGCCCTGGGCCGGGTGCGCTCGCGCATCGGCGCGTCCCACCCCCTCTACATCGACGGCAAGGCCGTGAAGGTCAAAGCCGAACCCATCGTCGACACCTCGCCCACCGATACCACGATGGTGCTGGGCCGCTTCGCCGCGGCCGCGCCCGAGCACGTGGACCGCGCCATCCGCGGGGCCTCGAGAGTCCAGAAGGCGTGGGCGGGCCGGGCCTGGCGGGAGCGCGTCGCGACCCTGCGCCGGGCGGCCGAGATCATCCGCGAGCGCAAGTTCGAGATCGGCGCGGTCATGAGCCTGGAGGTCGGGAAAAGCCGCATGGAGGCCATGGGCGACGCGGAGGAATCCGCGGACCTCATCGACTATTATTGCAAGCAGATGGAGGACGCCGAGGGCTACGTCAAACCCCTGGGCAAACTCCTGCCCAACGAGAAGACCTGCTCGGTCCTGCGGCCCTTCGGGGTATTCGCCTGCATCGCGCCCTTCAACTTCCCCATGGCGCTCTCGACCGGCATGTCCTCCGCGGCCCTCGTGGCGGGCAATACCGTGGTTTACAAGCCCGCGCAAGACACCCCCTGGACGGGGGTCCTCCTTTATGAAGTCTACCGCGACGCCGGCATTCCCGCCGGGGCGTTTCAATTCGTGACCGGCCGGGGATCGGAGATCGGCGACTCCTTCTGGCGCCACCGGCAGGTCGACGGGATCGTGTTCACCGGCTCCAAGGAAGTCGGGATGCGCATGGCCAAGGAGTTCTCCAAGGACTGGCCCAAGCCGACCCTCATGGAAATGGGCGGGAAGAATCCCGCGATCGTCACCGAATCCGCGGACCTCGACATGGCCGCCGAGGGGATCATGAAATCGGCCTTCGGCCTGCAGGGCCAGAAGTGCTCGGCCTGCTCGCGGGTCTATGTGGACCGCCGCGTGGCCGAGCCCTTCCTCAAGAAGCTGCTTGAGAAGACCGCCGCCATCCGCATCGGCGACCCGTCGCAGAAAGACGTCTTCTTCGGCCCGGTCGTCAACGCGCGGGCCGTAGCCACATTTGCCGCCGCCGTGCAGGAAGCCAACCGCGGCGGCAGAATCCTGCACGGTGGCCGGCGGCTCGAAGAGCCGCCCTTCAATAAGGGCCACTACGTAGAGCCAACCATCGCGAAGCTTCCGTTGACGCATCCGTTGTTCCGTCGCGAGCTCTTCGTTCCTTTCCTGTCCGTAGGCATCGTCTCGGGCCTCGACGAGGCCATCGCCGAGTCCAACAAAGCCGAGTACGGCCTCACCGCCGGCATTTTCACCGCCAAGCGCGCCGAGATCGAGCGGTTCTTCGACGAGATCGAATCCGGCGTCTGCTACGCCAACCGCCGCACGGGCGCTACCACCGGCGCGTGGCCGGGCGTCCAGGCCTTCTGCGGCTGGAAGGGATCGGGCTCCACGGGCAAAGGGGGCTGCGGCCCTTATTACGTCGCCCAGTTCATGCGCGAACAGAGCCGCACGATAATGGAGTAGGCACATGGGGACATACTTGAAACGAAGGGCAACGACAAGCGCCCGAGGACATCGGGCGGACTACCCCCGGATTCTGGTTCCCCCGCCCGGTCCTCGGGCGCGGCAAATCATCGACCTCGACAAGAACTGGAGCTCGCCGTCTTACATCAAGGAATACCCATTCGTCATGGCGGGCGGGCGCGGGGCCATGGCCGAAGACGTCGACGGCAACCGCTACATCGACTGGATGGCCGGCATCGCGGTGTCCTCCACCGGCTACAACCATCCCGAGGTGGTCGCGGCCGTCAAAGAAGCGGCCGGGCGCTTCCTCCACATCTGCGGGACGGATTTCTACTACGAGCCGATGGCGCGTCTCTGCGAACGCCTGGGCAGGCTCGCCCCGGGGCAGGCCAAGAAGCGCGTTTTTTTGACCAACTCGGGAGCCGAGGCCGTCGAGGGAGCCATCAAGCTGGCGCGGTTCCACACCAAGCGCTCGCATCTCATCGCCTTCGAAGGGGCTTTCCACGGCCGGACTTACGGGGCGCTCACCCTCACCGCGAGCAAGGCTAAGTACAAGACGGGTTTCGGCCCCTTCCTGCCGGAGGTGACACACCTGCCTTTCGACAATCCATACTTGGGTGTTGATGGAATCGCGGCGGCAAAACGGCTTTTTGAACGGGAAATTGATCCCAAACAGATTGCGGCGGTATTCATGGAACCCTTCCAAGGGGAAGGGGGATACATCATGCCGCGACCGGAGTTCCTCCGGTCGTGGCGGCGGATTTGCGACCAGCACGGCATTCTGCTGGTTTTCGACGAGATCCAGACCGGCGTCGGGAGGACCGGGAAGATGTGGGCCGCGGACCTCTTCGGAGTGGAACCCGACATCCTGCTGACCGCCAAGGGGCTCGGCTCGGGCCTGCCCATCGGAGCCATCATCGCGCGCGAGAGCATCATGACCTGGCCGCCGGGCTCGCACGGCACCACCTTCGGAGGCAACCCGGTGTGCTGCGCCGCCGCCCTGGCCACCCTCGATCTTGTCCAGAAAAAACTGTGCGTCAACGCGGCCAAGATGGGGGAACGTCTGTTGCAAGGCCTCAAAGCCCTGGAGACGCGGCATCCCTCGATCGGGGACGTGCGCGGGGTGGGGTTAATGATAGGGGTTGAGTTTGTCAGGAACCGTGATACCAAAGAGCCCGACCCCGAGCTGGTTCGTGAATTGGAGGCCCTTGCCTTCGGCAAGGGCCTCCTGCTGCTCTCCTGCGGCAAGTCGGTGATCCGCGTGGCCCCGCCCTTGGTCCTGACGGCCTACGATGTCGACAAGGGCTTGGAGATTTTGGACGCCTGCCTGACCGGGCTCGGGAGATGAAATCAAAGGTCGCGAGCCTCAGCGAGGCCATCGCCGATTTCGTCAAGGACGGCGACACCGTGGTGATCGAGGGCTTCACCCACCTCATCTGCTTCGCCGCGGGCCACGAGATCATCCGCCAGGGCCGCAAAGGCCTGACTCTCTGCCGCCTCACCCCGGACCTGGTCTACGACCAGATGATCGCGGCGGGCTGCGCCCGCAAGCTGGTCTTTTCCTGGGCGGGCAATCCGGGCGTGGGCTCGCTCCACGCCTTCCGGCGCGCGATGGAAGTCCAGCCGCCGCGGCTTGAGATTTCGGAGTACTCCCATTTCGGCATGGTGGCGCGTTTCTCGGCGGGGGCGGCGAACCTCCCCTTCTGGCCTCTGCGCAACTACCGCGGCACCGACATCCCCGCCGCCAACCCCGCCATCAAGTCCGTACGCTGTCCCTTCACCGGCGAGGAGCTCGCCGCGGTCCCGGCACTGCGTCCCGACGTGAGCATCATCCACGCCCAGCGGGCCGACCGCGAAGGAAACGTCCAGATCTGGGGGCTGATGGGAGTCCAAAAGGAGGCCGCCTTCGCCTCCCGGCGCGTCATCGCCGTGGTCGAGGAAATCGTCGATCAGTCCGTGGTCCGCTCCGACCCCAACCGCACCCTCATCCCGGGATTTCAAGTCGACGCCGTGGTACGGGAGCCCTGGGGGGCGCATCCCTCCTACGCCCAAGGCTACTACGACCGCGACAATGATTTTTATGTGAATTGGGAAAACCTCTCACGCACGGAGGCCGGCCTCAAGGGCTATCTCGACGAGTTCGTCCACGGCGTCAAGGACCGCGCCGGCTACATGGCCCGCCAGCCGGGCCTGGCCCAGCGCCTGCGCGCCAAGCCCCGGGTCTGCGCCGGGGTGGACTATGGCTACTCAAGCGCCGGCCGCCGACGCCTCTCCTGATGGCGGCCGGCACGGCGGGCCTGCCGGCCCCGCCGTCGACTACAGGCTTTCCGAGATGATGGCCGTGCAGGCCAGCCGCGAACTCAAGGACGGCGAGGTGGTCTTCGTGGGCATCGGCCTGCCCAACCTCGCCTGCAACCTCGCCCGCGCCACCCACGCCCCGAACCTCGTCCTCATCTATGAGTCGGGGGCGGTCGGCGCCGTGCCGGACCGCGTCCCGCCGTCGATCGGCGATCCGGCGCTGGTCACGGGCTCGCTCATGGTGTGCGGCATGGCCGACGTCTTCCAGCTCCTCCTTCAGAACGCCAAGATCCAGGTCGGCTTTCTCGGCGGGGCCCAGGTCGACCGCTTCGGCAACATCAACACCACGGTGATCGGGCCCTACGGCAAGCCCAAGGTGCGGCTGCCCGGGTCCGGAGGCGCCTGCGAGATCGCGGTTCACGCGCGGCGGACCCTGATCGTCTCCAAGCTTTCGCCCCGCGCCTTCCCCGAGAAGGTGGACTTCGTGACGAGCCCCGGCACCCGCCCCGCGGGCGCCACGCGCGGCGGGCCGGGCCTGCCCGGGGCGGGGCCGGTGAAGGTGATCACGGATATGGGCCTACTCGAGCCCAACCCCGCCTCCGGCGAGTTGGAACTGGCGGCCCTCTACCCCGGAGTCGACCCGGCCAAGGTCCGCGCGGGAGTGGGCTGGCCGCTGACGGTCCGGGAGCGCCTGGGCGCCGTCGAGCTCCCGACCTCGCGCGAGATCACCCTGCTCCGCGAGACCCTCGACCCGCGGCGCCTCCACATCAAGTAGCGCGGCCATGAGGAGGCTGCAGCGGAGCCCGATCTCGGCCCTGGCCGCCCTCACGGCGCTCGCCGCGATCCTCCGGGCCTGGGGGCTGGGATCGGTATTCCCGGTCGAGGACGAGTATTTCCAGTTCTTCGAGGCGCTGCAGCCCCAAACGGCATCGGACTTTTTGAGGCTGATCCGCCACAACCCGCACCACGCCCTCATCGATCCGCTCACCACCTGGCTGGCCGCGCGGCTGGGAGATTCCGCCGCCTGGCTTAGAACCCCCTCGTTTCTTTGGGGCGTCCTGGCGGTCCCCGCCCTGTGGTCGCTGGGAAGCTTCGGGGGATTGGGCATGGCGCCCCGCGTCGCCGCGGGTCTGCTCGGCGTCTCCCTTCTGCACGCGGATTGGTCCCGCCGCGCCGACTTCTATTCCCTCCTCGTCTTGCTCTCCATCCTGCACGCCGGGGCGCTGCTGCGCCTCCTGGCCCGGCCTAAATCGTGGCCTCTCTACGCCTTCCTGGGAGCGGTCTTCCTCCACAGCCATCCCTACGCCCTGCCCACCGCGATTCTTCACCTGGCCTTCGTCGGGTGGGCGGGGGGGCGCGATGCCGGCCTGGCCGTGCGCAAGGCCTGGGCCTGGGCCGGGCTGGCCTACCTGCCGTGGTTTGCCTTCTCCGCTTCGGGCCTCGCCGCCGCCGCCTTCGATTTCTCCGGAGTCCCCGGACTTCCCGGCGCGGCGGAGTTTCTCTTCCGCGCCCCCCTGGCGCTGGGACAGGCCCCGGAAGCCGGGCCGGGACGCGCTTGGTCCTGGGACCTGGGGACGCCGCTCTCCCTCCTATATCTCGGTGGCTACGCATACTCGTTGACCGCCCTCGGAAGCCACCGGGACCCGCTCCTGCGCCTGTCCCACGGGATGATCCTCGCCGGAACCGGCGCCGTGACGGCTCTCAACCTCGGCATGGGCTACTACTTCTCGCCGCGCCAACTCTTGTGGGTGGCGCCTTTCTACCTGATCGCCGCGGCCGACGGAGCCCTGCGCTCGCTCGACCTCCTCAAACCCTCGCCCCGGACGCTCCGTGTGGGACTAGGAATAGGACTGATCGCCATTCTCTCCCTGCACCGCCGCGCGGTGGGATTTCAGCTCGACATGGCGGGTCGCCATCAAGCCATACTGGGGACGGTCGAAGCCGCGCTTGAGCCCGGCGACATCCTCGGATTCCGGAGCCAAGGGCTGCTGAGCGGCTTTCTCTTCTATTATGACCGGGATGCCTTCCGGCGCCTGGCGGGTCTGAGCTTTCAGGGGGAACCCGGGGGACGGCTGCGCCTGGTCGTGCCTCCGGACTTACGGGCACGACGCGGCGCCAAGGATCATGCGGTAATGCTTATCGAAGGCGCGGCCGCCGCGCCGCCCGAGCGGCTCTGGCTTTTCGACGGCACGCTCTACGACATGCGCGTCTACCCGCCGGAGGGCCGGTCGTTTCCGATGGGCCGCCCGGCGTCGCAGTCCACCCCCGCCGCGCTCCCGCGCTGGCTCGACCTGGCCCTATCCCCGCTGTCGGCGCTCTCTCATTCCCCCAGCCTCAACCGGAACTGGGCTCCGGAACTTTCCGTTTTGCCGCGCGCCGCGATCACGGCCGACAACGCGACGGTCCGCGGGGTGCGGGATTTCCGCTGGCGCTCCGAGACCGATTGGGAGCCCGCCTACGACGTCCGCTCCTACGACCTGCGCACGGTGGATTCGGTCTGGTTCATGGTGGAACCCTTTTCAAGACTGCCGGGCCCGGCTCACGCCCTCCTCTCCTTCGGCTTCTCGGACGGACGGTATCTGGCGATCTCGGCCGAAATCCGCAAGATCCACGGGGAGACCTTCTCCCCCTTCAAGGGCCTATGGCGCAACTACGAACTGGTCTACATCGTCGGCGACGAGGCCGACCTGCTCGGCCTGCGGGCCAATCACCGCCGCCACGAGGTATTTCTCTACCCGATCCGCGCCGCCCCGGAGGCCGCGCGAGCGATGCTCGTCGATATGCTCGCCCGCGCCAACGCCCTGGGCGAACGCCCCGAGTTCTACAACTCGCTGACCAACACCTGCCTCTCGAATATCATAGGCCATCTGCGCCGGATCGCCCCTTCACTAGCTCCGGCCTGGGACTGGCGCATACTGCTGCCGGCCTACTCCGACCGGCTGGCCTACGACCGGGGCCTCATCGCCACCGATCTTCCCTTCGCCGAAGCGCGGCGGCGGTTCCAGATCAACGACCGCGCCGCCGGCCGGGACCGCGATCCGGATTTCTCCCGGCTTATCCGGAAAGCCCGCTGACATGCTATAATACCTGCGCGGGAACTGGGACCCGCGGGAGAGAGAAAATGAAGCGTGCCTTCCGGGCCGTCCTGACCGCCTTCGTCGTCGCCGTTTTCAGCGCCATGCTCGTGGGCCGCACGGTCGTCTACGCCGGCCACGAGCACCGCGATCCCCCGCGCCACGGCCACCACGACAACGGCCACAGCCACGGCGGTCACCACCACAGCCATGAGCACCACGGCCAGCACAGCCACTCGGACTTCGCCGACGGCGTGATCGGCGGCATCATCATCGGCGCCGTGCTGACGAACTGCGCTTTGGGCTGCGCGAACTAGCGCCCCGCAGACCGCCGCCGGGTTTGAGTGTCCTTGGCGGCTCCGGCAGGAGCCCGTTGGCAGGCTCGGTTTCCCCGTGATCGGCGAGGAACCGCGCGTCGCGTCAAGGAGTAGGATTCTCCCGCCGCCAGCGGTGGAGGCACCAACCTGCGCGCATAGGATTTACTCCCAGCGCTGGGAGTAAATTCGGTTCCGCGCCGGGGGCCCCGGTTCAGGGCGCGAGGGGAGCGTCGAGCGGCACGGCGGCGAAGCCCTCCAGCCTCAGCCCGAAATCAGCTACGCCCGGCCCAGGACTTCGCGCGCGATGATGAGGCGCTGGATCTCCGAGGTTCCTTCGTAGATCTCGGTGATGCGGGCGTCCCTAAAGTAGCGCTCGACGGGAAACTCCCGGATAAAGCCGTTGCCGCCGTGGATTTGGAGCGCGTCGAATACGGTCTTGTTGGCCATCTGGGAGGCGAAGAGCTTGGCGGTCGAAGCCTCCCGCGTGCAGCGCACTCCCCGGTCCATCAACCCCGCCGCGCGGTAGGTCAGCAGGCGGGCGGCGTCGAGGCCCACGGCCATATCCGCGAGCTTGATCTGGATGGCTTGGAACTCGGCGATGGGCTTGCCGAACTGGATGCGGGCCCGGGCGTAGGAGACCGCTTCCTCGAAGGCGGCCTGGGCGATGCCCACGGCCTGGGCCGCGATCGAGATGCGGCCGTTATCGAGCTGGGTGAGCGCGATCTTGAAGCCCTCGTTTTCGACGCCCAGCAAGGCCGAGGCCGGGACCCGGCACTTTTGGAAAATGATCTCCCGGGTGTCGGAGGCGCGGATGCCGAGCTTCTTCTCTTTTTTTCCCAGGGACAGGCCCGGCAGGCCCTTCTCCACCAGCAGGCAACTGATGCCCTTGTTGCCGCGATCCGGGGCGGTCGAGACGAATACCAGGAAGAGGTCGGCGAAGCCCCCGTTGGTCACCCAGGCCTTGACGCCGTCGAGGACGTAGCAGCCGCCGTCGCGGACCGCGCGGGCCTTGAGCGAGCCCGCGTCGGTTCCCGAACTCGGCTCGGAGAGGCAATAGGCGCCGATCCACTCGCCGCGCGACATCTTGGTCAGGACGCGGGACTTTTGTTCTTCGTTTCCGAACTTGACGATGGCCGAGCCCACCAGGGAATTATGGACCGTGACGCCGACTTGAAAGGCGGCACAGCCGCGGGCCAGCTCCTCCATGGCCGCGACATAGCAGGTGTAGTCGAGCCCCAGGCCGCCGTAAATCCCCGGCATCATCATGCCCAGGAAGCCGAGCTCCGCGGCTTCAATATAGAGGGACCGGGGGATTTCCTCCGCCGCGTCGAACTCCTGGGCCAAGGGCTTCAGGCGCTTCTCGGCGAAGTCCCGCGCCGACTGCCCCACCATCCGCTGATCCTCGGTCAGCTCAGTAGTCATAGAAACCCTTGCCGGTCTTGCGCCCGAGGCGGCCCGCCGCGACCATTTGGCGCAGGAGCGGACAGGCCCGGTACTTGGGGTCGCCCAAGCCCTTTTGGAGCACCTCGAGGATATCGAGGCAGACATCGAGCCCGATAAGATCGGCCAGGGTGAGCGGGCCCATGGGATGGTTCATGCCCAGCTTCATGACCGTGTCGATGTCCTCGCGCGTGCCCACCCCCTCCATCAACGCGTAGCAGGCTTCGTTGATCATCGGCAGGAGTATGCGGTTGGAGATAAAGCCCGGATAGTCCCGCGCCCCCGCCGGGGTCTTGCCCATGCGCAGGGAGAGGTCCCAGACCGACTGGAACGTGCCCTGGGAGGTCTCCAGCCCCCGGATGATCTCGACGAGCTTCATGACCGGCACCGGGTTCATGAAGTGCATGCCGACGACCTTGCCGGGCCGGCGCGTGACCGCCGCGAGCTGGGTGACCGATATCGAGGAGGTGTTGGTCGCGAGGATCGTCTCGGGGGCGCAGGCGGCGTCCAAGGCCCGGAACACCTCGGATTTCAATTCGAGCCGCTCCGGGACGGCCTCGATGACGATATCGGCCCCGGCGGCGGCGGGCAAGCCCACCTCCCCCCGGATGCGACCCAACGCCTGGGACGCGACCTCCTTGGTGACCACGGACTTGGAAACCTGGCGGTCGAGGTTTTGCCGTATCACGGCCAGGGCCTTGTCCCGCAGCTCCGGCTTAACCTCGATCAAAACGACCGGCAGGCCGGCGACGGCGAGGACATGGGCGATGCCGTTTCCCATCGTGCCCCCGCCCACGACGGCGGCTTGGCGGATCTCCACGGGCTAGGCGGCCATTTCCTTCACTGGAGCCTTGCAGAAGAGGCAGAAGCGGTCCATGCAGCTCGGGCAGAAGTAAACCTCGCAGCCGGAACAGCGAAAATAGCGCTTGTCCTTTGAGAGGGAGCGGTTGCACTTCTGGCAGTCGATCTGGCGCGACACGGCCCTAGTCTAGCAAACGGGGTCACATCCCGCCATCTGACAAATTCTAAGAATTTGTCAGATGGCGGGATGTGACCCCGTTTGCCGTTTGCTAAAATCAGGCTATGCCTCCCCGCAAGGTCAAGGCCGATCCGTCGCGCCAACCGTTCTCCTATCCCCTCAAGCGCGAGTTCAAGGAACCGGACTGGAAAAGGCTCCCGGGCTATCACGACGTCAGCCCCAAGGACTGGGAAAGCGCGCTCTGGCAGCGCCGCAATACGGTCAAGAATCTCAAAGAGTTGGGGGCGGTCCTGGGCCGGCTCCTCCCGCACGACCTCGCCGAGTCCATCGCGGCCGACCAGCGGGAGCGCGCGACCATGTCCCTCCTGGTCCCGCCCCAGATGATCAACACCATGGACGAGCGGGACCTCTGGAACGACCCGGTGCGCCGCTACATGCTCCCGGCCCTGCGCGACCGCCATCGGGAGTGGCCGCACCACCCCAAAGCCTCCCGCGACAGCCTCCATGAGCACGACATGTGGGCGGTGGAGGGGCTCACCCACCGCTATCCGACGAAAGTACTGGCCGAGCTTCTGCAGACCTGCCCGCAATACTGCGGGCACTGCACCCGCATGGACCTGGTCGGCAACGACGTGCCGCAGGTGCGCAAGCTCAAATTCGAAGCCAAGCCCCAGGACCGCCTCTCAGCCATACTCGACTACCTGCGAAAGACCCCCTCCGTGCGCGACGTCGTGGTCTCGGGGGGCGACATAGCCAACCTGCCGATCGCCCAGCTCGAGAGCTTCGTCTCGCGCCTGATGGACATACCCACTATCCGCGACATCCGCCTGGCCACCAAGGGACTCCAAGGCCTTCCCCAGCACTTCCTCCAGGACGATGTCCTGCACGGCCTGGAGCGCATCGCCCGCAAAGCCCGCGAACGCCAGGTCGACGTCGCGGTGCATACCCACGTCAACCACGCGGCCCAAGTCACGCCCTTGGTCGCCCGCGCCGTGCGCCACATACTCGAGATGGGCTTCCGGGACGTGCGCAACCAAGGGGTGCTCCTGCGGGGCGTCAACGCCACGTCCAAGGACCTCCTGGAGCTTTGCTTCTCGCTCCTCGACCACGGCCGGATCATGCCCTACTACTTCTACATGTGCGACATGATCCCCAACTCCGAGCATTGGCGCATCTCAGTGGCCGATGCCCAGGCCCTCCAGCACGACATCATGGGCTACATGCCGGGCTTCGCCACGCCCCGCCTGCTCTGCGACGTGCCGTTCGTGGGAAAACGCTGGGTGCATCAATGCGTGGACTACGACCGCGTGCGCGGCATCTCCTACTGGACCAAGAACTACCGCACCGGCATCGAGGCCGACGATGCGGAAGCGCTCACGCGACGCTACGAATATTACGACCCGGTCTACGCCCTCCCGGCCGAGGGGCAGGAATACTGGCGAAAGTCGCCGGCCCACGCCGCGTGAGCCGGTTCAAAGCCTCTCCGTTCCAGCTCGCGGGGCTCCTGGTGATCGAAGGACCCTTCTTCCCCGACCCGCGCGGGTTCTTCCTCGAAGGGTACCGCGAATCCGACTTGACCGCCGCCGGGCTGCCGCGGCTGGTGCAGGACAACATCTCGCGGTCGGCGCGCGGAGCTCTGCGGGGGCTTCACTATCAGATGAAGGACGCGGCGCAGGGAAAGCTCATCCGCTGCCTGCGCGGTCGCATCTACGACGTGGCCGTCGACATCCGCAAAGGCTCCCCGAGCTACGGCCGCTGGGCGGGGCTGGAAATGTCCGACGAGGGCAACCGCATGCTCTGGATCCCGCCGGGCTTCGCGCACGGCTTCCAGGTCCTCAGCGAGGAGGCCGACGTGCTCTACAAGGTCTCTTCGTACTTCTCCCAGCCCCACGACCGCGGCGTCCTCTGGAGCGATCCGGCCATCGGAATATCCTGGCCCGTCGCCGAAACTTTGGTCTCTCCCAGGGACGCCAAGCATCCGACCCTCGAACGGGCCGAGAACGATTTCTTCTGGGCCTAACCCGCGCCATGGGCCTGGCGCCGGCAGGCGCCAGGTCCTGGCGTCACGGCGGTGCGGAGACCGCCAGGCCGCCATGGGCCTGGCGCCGGCAGGCGCCAGGTCCTGGCGTCCATCAGGAGATGCGTTGGACGCCATGGGCCGAAGGTCCTAGGCCCGGGCCTGGAAATCGGCGTCCGGATTTGGGACCCCCGGCCCTGCCCCGAGGCCTCCCGGAAGGATATCCTACAGGTATGGAGGAATTGGAGGAGCGCACCTGGCAGGACGACCTGCCCTGGGTCGCGGCCGCGGTCCTCACCCATGCCGTCATCCTCGCGGCCAACCCCGTGATCCTGCGCGGCCGCCCGGCGGCAGAGAAGCTGATCCCCGTGGAGTTGGTCGCCATGGTCCCCTCCCCGAATCTCGCCCCGGTCCCCGCCGGCGACGGCTCCAACAACGACAAGCTCCCGGACCCGGGTCCGGGCCCCGTGACACCGGCCAAGATCAAAAAGGGCGAGCCTAAGCCCGCGGCGGTGAAAGCCGCCCGCAAGGCGGATCCCCAGGCTCGCGCCCGGCGCCTGGCGGCGCGCGCCGCCGACCGCGAGAAGGCGCTTGAAATCGCGGCCCTTCGCGCCGAAAAGGCCCGCGCGGCGGCCGAGCAGCGCGTCCGCCAAGCCCGCCGCCGCGTCGAACTTTCGCGCGAGCTCGCCGCTTTGACGGGACCCGGAGAATTTTTGGATGACGGCGCGGCCGCTCCCGCGGGAACCGCGAAAGCCCGGCAGGACATGGACATGCCGACGGCTTCCGATTCAGGTGGGTCCGCCGGCGAGGACCTTCGGGACCGGCCGGTTTCGGGCGGCGGCGACAAGCGCGTGGCCGGGGGCCTCAGCTGGTCGATCGAGGGACCCGTCGGCAACCGCCGGCTTCTGGCGCGGCAAATCCCCCGCAGCCCCGACTGGGTCTCCTCCCGGGGACTCAATCTCGCGGTTCGGATCAAATTCCAAGTCCTGGCCGACGGCACGGTCAAGGGCGCCCTGATCAAGCTGACTTCCGGCTTCCCGGAGCTCGACACGCTGGCCCTGACGGCCCTGGCGAAGTGGCGTTTCGAGGCCTTGGCGGCCGCTCTAGCCAAGGTCCCGGATACGTGGGGTCTGGTGACGTTTCGGTTCACAATGGGATGAAGACCGCGATCAGCGCAGGCCTGTTGGCGCTCTCCCTGACCGCGGTGAACGCCGCCCCCCGCAAGGGTCTTAAGGAAGTCAAAGGCGAGACTTGGAACTCGATCACGCTGGAAGGCGCCGCCTTCCTAGGCGAACTCAAGTACCAGGCCGGAGACTACTCGGAAGCGGGACGAACGTTCAAGGATTCGCTCAACTCCAGCGTCCACATGCGCGCCCCCGACTCACCCGTGATGGGGCTCGACCTCTACCGCCTGGCCCAACTGGCCGCCTCCCAGGGCCGGCGCGATCAGGCCCGCCATCATCTCGAAATTTTGATCCACCGCTATCCGGACAGCGATTTCGCCGAGAAGGCGCGCAGTCTCCTGGCTTTCCTCGATGGGGAGGAGACCGGCGGTCCGCTGGGGGCGCCGGTCGCCGAGCTCGCCGATTCCAGCCTCACCGCGGAGGCCGGCCTCGGCCGCATCCAGTCCTTGGTCAAATCCGGAGCCTGGCGGGAAGCCCGCGGCGAAACGCGGGACTTTCTCTCCCGGCATCCCGGCCACCGCCTGGTCCCCGAGGCCCGCCTGCTCGAGGCGATCGTGCTCCTGGAACTCCAGCCGGCGCGGGCCATCGCCCCGCTCTCCGAACTCGCTCGCCAGGGCCCCCCGCACCTGCGCTCACGGGCCGCCTATCTCTGGGCCGGCGCCGCCTTCGCGGCCAAAGACTGCGGTCAAGTCCGGCAGGCCGTGCCCGCCATCGACCCGGCCAAGTCGGGAGACCGCTGGCTGGGCCTGGCCCAAGTGTGGCGCGCCGCCTGCGCCGGCCTCCACGGGCGCGGCCCGGAGGCCTCAACCCTCTTCGCGAAATCCGCGGCCGCCGCCCCTGAATCGCCGCTGACCGCCTACTCCTGGGCCGCCCTCGCCGTGGATGCGGATCGTCGGGGTGATCCCAAAGCGGCCCAGTCCCTCTTGGAGCGCTCCCGCGCGCTCTCGCGCCGGTGGCGGATCCACGCTCTCTCCCGGGACCTGGAATGGGCCCGCGGTCAGGTTCTTCTGAGGCTCAGGAGGTTCGATGCGGCCGCCGCCGCCTTCGGGTCCTTCGCGGCGGCCGGCGATCACCCCCGCCGGACCCATGCCTGGCTCCAAAAGGGGCTGGCCCTGCGGCGGGCGGGCCGAAGCCGCGAAGCGGCCAAAACTTTTGAGGAATTGCTGGCCAAGGCTCCCGATTCCGCTCTCGTCGCTGAAGCTCACCTGCAATTGGCCCAGATCGCCAGCGAGACCGGCGATTCCGGCGGGGCCGTGGTCCACTACCAGCGCATGGGCGAGGGGGGCGTGGCGGCCCAGCGCGAGGCCCTCCTGCTGGAGGCCCAAGAGCACTACAACAACAAGAGGTACCGCCAAGCCATCCCCCTCTATTGGAAACACCTCGAACGCTTTCCCAACGATGCCCGCAGAAAGGAAGTGGGCAACCTGCTCATGACCTCGTATTGGCAGGGCGACCGCCGGAGCCCGGACCTGGCGAAAGCGGCCGAACTCTTCCCCGACCACCCGGTGGTCGCCCACATGCGCTGGGAGATCGCGGTCTCGGCCTACCAGGCCGGAGACTGCGCCGCCGCGGCCGACTCCTTCTCCAAGTTCGCGGCCCAGCATCCGGGCTCGCCCAAGGTCTCCGAGGGTCTTTGGCTGCGGGCCGAGTGCCTGCGCAAGGGCAAGGACTTCGCCTCGGCCGAGCGGGCCTATGCCGATTTCTTGGAGCGCAATCCGGACTCCCCGCGCGCCCGGGACGCCAAATTCAGCCGCGCCCTGGCCCTGCACGAGGGCGGACGCCTGGAAGAGGCCGCGCAAATCTACCTTCAGATCGGGGGCAAGGACCGCCTGGCCCAGGACGCCGCCTACAACGCGGCCCTGGCCCGCGTCAAGGGCGCCCGGCCCGCCGCGGCGCTCGCGGCGCTGGAAAATCTGCTGGAACGATTCCCCCTGCATTCGCAGGCTCCCTGGGCCTGGCTCAAGACCGGCCAACTGCGCGAGGACTTCAAGCGGTGGGGACCGGCCGCCACGGCCTACGCGCGCGCCGAAGCCACGGCCCAATCCATCATCGGCCTCGGACGCTGCCAGGAAGGCCTGCGCCGCCTGCCGGCGGCGCGGCGGACCTACGAGCGGCTGCTGACGATCTCCCCGCTCAACGACCCGCACCGCCTGCACGGCCTCCTGCGCCTGGGGATGCTCTACGAGTTGGGCGGCCGGCCCCGCCGCTCCATGCGCCTCTACGGCGAGGTCTTGAAGCGCGCCCCCCGCGGCGGCGTCGACTTCGAGGCCGCCCGCAAGCGCCTCCACGCCCTGAGCAAAGACGGTTCCCTGCTCGCCGGCCGCTAGCGCCAACCCACGCGTCCCTGCCAGGCGGCGCTTGCCGACATGAAGCGGCGTGGCCTCCTATAGGTGTCCGTCGAGCGCCCCGACCTTTTCGATGCTATTCAGGGGCGGATCGCCTTGATCGGCATCTTTCTGAAGTCTCGATCATAAGAGACGACCGTCGCGATTCCTTTGTCCTTGGCCGAGGCGACGATGTAGCAATCGATAAAGTCCACCTGATGCGCTCTGTAGAGTTCCACGGCCCGCAAGAGACGTTCGCGATTCTCGAACTCGAAGGTCTGAACGTCCAAGAGGCTTTCGATATATTGCGAGACATCCTTGGGGGAGACGGCATAGACGCTCTCCAGGACCCAGACGACCTCCGCGATCACCGTATCCGAGGCCCATAGGCGTTCCCCGCCTTTCTCGAACTTTCTGACTAGGGCGGCGATGGCATCCGCCTGGTCTTTGTCGTCGTTCAGCAGCCAGCGCATGAAGATGTTCGAGTCTACCGCGATCACGCCTGCCCTCCTTTGGCTTCGGCCAATATGCCCATCACGCGCTTGGCTCGA